>JBFWZL010000010.1:0-29979 GCA_050185455.1 Binatia bacterium
ATCGGGATGCACGGAGAACTCTTCGTTCCGACCGGAGCAGTCATCCGTGGCCTCGCCATTCCCATCAGCGCCGTGGTGGATGATAAAGGCGTCGCGGTCGCTTTCGTGCAGCGAGCAGGCGAGACGTTTGAGCGACGGGAACTCACTGTAGGCGTCCAGAGCGCTGGTTATGCACAGATCACCGCAGGACTGTTCGCTGGGGAACGGGTAGTGACCAAAGGAGCATATCGCATACATCTGGCGTCGCTCTCCAATGAAATACCAGCACACGGGCATGCACACTAGCCCTGGGCTGAGAAACTCCACACAGACGGGAAGCCATGATGAACGCACTGATTCGCTGGTCGTTAGAAAATCGCATGATCGTCCTTACCCTCGCGATTGCTGTCCTGATTGGGGGCGCAGCGGTGGCGCTCAGGATGCCGGTAGATGTCTTTCCTGATCTCACCGCACCCTCGGTCACTATCATCACCGAAGCCCACGGCCTCGCGCCGCAAGAGGTTGAAACTCTGGTGACGTTTCCCATCGAAGCAACCATCAATGGTGCCTCGGGCGTTCGCCGCGTCCGATCTTCCTCCGCTACTGGGATCTCAGTGGTGTGGGTCGAATTCAAGTGGGGAACGGACATCTATCAAGCGCGACAAGTCGTGAACGAAAAACTCCAGCTTGCTCGTGGCGCTCTGCCCCCGGAGATTGAACAGCCTATCCTGGCGCCGATTTCCTCGATCATGGGCGAGATTCTGTTCATTGCCCTCACCAGTGAGGTGCATTCGCCCATGGAGTTGCGCTCCACCGCGGATTGGGTCATCCGCCCTCGCCTCCTTTCCGTGCCAGGAGTAGCCCAGGTTATTCCCATTGGCGGAGACGAGAAACAGTATCAAGTGCTCATCTCACCAGAGCAACTTGCGGCTTCGGGCATAAGTCTCACGGCGGTGATCGAAGCGGTCAACAAGACCAACCAGAACACTTCCGCGGGTTTCTACCTGACAGGCGGGCAGGAATATTTGATCCACGGGATCGGCCGGGTCCGCACCCTCGATGAAATCGCCAATACGGTCGTGGCCCTGCACAATGGGCAATCGCTGTTGCTCCATCAGATCGCAGATGTGCGTATAGGTCCGGCGTTCAAACGTGGAGAAGGGGCCGCACTCGGGAAGCCAGCTGTGATCATGAGTATCCAGAAGCAACCCGGCGCGAATACTTTGACCTTAACCCAACAATTAGATCAGGCCTTGGACAGTATCCAACAGACCCTTCCCACCGGGATGGACATCAACAAGCAGATTTTTCGACAGGCGGATTTTATCCAGGTGTCGATTGACAACTTGGTGGACGCGCTGCGGGACGGCGCGATCGTTGTCAGCATTATCCTGCTGTTATTTCTCATGAACCTGCGTGCGACGCTGATCTCCCTGCTTGCCGTTCCCCTCTCTTTGCTCGTTTCTGTACTAACGCTGTGGGGATTCGGCGCTACGATCAACACCATGACGCTGGGCGGGATGGCTATCGCCATCGGCGCCCTGGTTGATGACGCCATCATTGATGTGGAAAATGTTTTTCGTCGGCTCAGAGAAAACGCGCTGTTGCCGCCAGCCGAGCGCAAATCTCCGTTGGCAGTAACGCTCAAGGCGTCTCTCGAAATTCGCCCATCAATCACCTTCGCCACTTTTGTGATTCTGCTCGTCTTTGTCCCACTCTTCTTTCTCAATGGCGTGGAGGGACGGCTGCTCGCGCCACTAGGGCTGGCGTATATGGTCGCCCTCTTTGCTTCTCTGGTCGTGGCGGTGTCGGTCACGCCGGTGTTGTGTTTTCTACTCCTGCCACAAACGACAGGAGTTACCGAAGGGAAAGAAAGCGCGGTCGTGCACATCGTCAAAGTCGGCTACCAGAAGCTGTTAGGCGGAGTCCTCCACCGACCTCGTTTGGTCATCACCACTGCGGTCGTGCTGTTCGTCGGCACGCTGGCATTCGTTCCGCTCATGGGTCGCGCCTTTCTTCCCGAATTCAATGAGGGGACTTTGACCATTAACACCGTAACGCTCCCCGGGACGTCGCTGCCAGAATCCAACCAGCTCGGGCAGATGGTCGACACTATTCTCCTCTCGTTTCCTGAAGTCCAGGCCACTGCTCGTAGGACCGGGAGGGCCGAGTTGGACGAACATGCCCAAGGCGTGGAGGCTTCGGAAATTGAAGTAGGGCTCGCCATGCAGGAGCGGTCAAAAGACGCATTTCTGCAGGATCTACGCCGCGCGTTAACCGTCGTGCCAGGGATGAATATCACCATCGGGCAGCCGATCTCGCACCGCATCGATCATATGCTCTCCGGTACAAGAGCCAACGTGGCGGTAAAAATTTTTGGTGAGGATCTTCAACGACTGCGTACTCTCGCCCAGGAGGTTCGCGGACTGATGGCGCAGATCCCTGGCGTCGTGGACCTCAGCGTGGAGCAGCAGGCAAATATTCCGATCTTGCAGCTTCGTTTTAACCGTAATCGCATTGCCCGTGTCGGGCTGCGTGTGCAAGACGTAGCCGAAGCAGTCGAGACCGCTTTTGGGGGAAAGACCGTCTCGCGTGTTCTGGAAGGACAGCGCAGCTTTGACCTGGTGATCCGCTATGCTGACGAAAGTCGCCAGGATATTGACGCCATCCGTGCGATACTCATCGATACACCTCTCGGCGGCAAAGTGCCGCTCAGCTTATTGGCTGAAGTCTCTACGGCCCTAGGACCAAACACGATCAACCGCGAGAACGTGCAACGCAGAATCGTAGTGAGCTGTAATGTAGCGGGACGAGATCTACAGGGAGTCGTGCATGATATCCAACGACGGATCGCAGCCAACGTGCAATTCCCGCAGGGCTATTATGTCGTCTACGGCGGTCAGTTCGAGAGCGCTGAGGAAGCGTCGCGCACCATCGGCTTTTTAAGTGTACTCGTTTTTGTCGGTATCATTTTGCTCCTGACAATGGCGTTACGTTCGTTCCGTGATGCGCTGATTATTCTGGTCAATCTTCCGTTGGCGCTGATTGGCGGGGTGGCTGGCGTGTTTGTGTCGGGCGGGGTGCTCAGCGTCGCTTCGCTCATCGGGTTCATTACGCTGTTCGGCATCGCCACGCGCAACGGCATCATGCTGGTGGCGCATATCCGTCACCTTATAGAGGAAGAAAGGGAAAGTTTTCGCCGGGCGGTAGAGCGGGGAGCTCTTGAACGTCTCTCGCCAATTCTGATGACGGCGCTCAGCGCCGGGCTCGCTCTCCTGCCCCTCGCCGTGCGCGGCGGAGAGCCAGGAAGTGAAATTCTCACGCCGATGGCGATTGTAATTCTGTTTGGTCTGCTCTCCTCGACCGCGCTCAATATGCTGGTCGTTCCCGCCCTGTACCTCAATTTTGGCCGTTCGTCCGTGAAACAGGAGGTCGCAGTATGAAATGGCGAATCGCTGTTGTGCTTGGCGTATACGTATGCTTGTGGTTAGCGTCGTTGTCCCCGAGGTCCCTGGCTGATGGGGAAGTACAGTCATTAACGCTTGACTTGCCCACGACAATAGCGCGTGCCCTACGAGAGAATCCGGATCTGCAGGCGAAGCGGCAGGCGCTTGGCATTGCCTTGGGGCGCGTGCAGCAAGCCGAACTCCTCTTTCTGGAAAATCCGCAGTTGAATGTCGATGCTGATTTTCGTCACCGCAGATTCGCCGAGCCTTCGGGAAGATCCGGCGCCGATGTCGAGGTGCGCCTTCTCCAGGAGATAGAAATTGCAGGGCAGCGTGGATACCGTCGAGAGGCGGCGACAAAGAACCTGAATCGGGCCGAGCAGGCCGTCGCAGACGCCGAACGCCGGTTGCAACTGGAGGTCACGCAAGTCTTTTATGACCTTCTCGGGCTCCAAGAAAAGATTACTGCGCAGCGGCAGATGCTCGCGACCCAAGAGGATCTCTTGTTGGCAGGTCGTGAGCGCTTTGACCGCGGAGATATTTCCGTCCTAGAAGTCGATACTTTGCGTCTCGAAAGAGACCGAGCGCATAGTGAGCTTGTCAGCAGCGAGGAAGAAAGAGTGAGTGCAGAAACACAACTGCACTCACTCCTCGGGCTTGGCAAGGAGCCTCTGCTGGTTGTGGAGGGCCAAGCGCTGGCGATACCGACTGAAGAGGTAAGAGAAGAGCGTCTTCGCTCAAGAGACGACCTTCAAGTCTGCGCCCTTGCGCATCGTCCCGACGTGAAGGCCGCGCGTCTCGCCCTTGAAGGACGGGAAGCAGAACTCCAGCTTGCCCAGGCTCGGAGGATTCCGAATATCTCACTTGGTCCGTTGTACAAATTCGACAACGAAGATCAAGTCATCGGTGGGGCGCTTTCCATTCCGCTGCCGTTCTTTAACCGTAATCAACATGAGATTACCGCGGCGATGGCGAATCTACAAGTTGGCCGGACCGAAGTAGAAGCACGGACGCTCGCCGTCAAACAAGAGGTTGCTGCTGCCCATGCCCGTTTGCAGCTCGCAAAGCAAAGAGTTGCGCCATACGGCAAAACCTACCTTCACAACCTGACAGAAAGCCTCACCTCTGCCCGTAAGGCTTATGAAGCTGGAGAGATTAACATCTTCGAATTTAGCGTTACTCTGGATCGCCTCGCACAAACACGTTTCCGGTATCTTGAGGCAGTTCTAGGGTATCGCCGAGCCGAGGCAGAGCTAGCAGCACGAGCTCCTTTTTGTCTCCCTAGGGTTGAACCGAACTGAAGCGTATCACCGTGCTTTTGTGGACAGAAATCTTTAATCGGCCATGTACCTTGGACGTGGAGCTTGCTCCTTTCACACCAATGTGTAAGAGAAAGAAGGGCAGCCTGGTGTTAATGTGATGCCTTCACATATCACTTTCCCGTCAGGTGTATCCTTTGCCTTTACGGCGGCTGTATTGTTCGGTGCCAGCACTCCCTTGTCGAAGCTGTTGCTTCGCGGGGTCGATCCTATCCTGTTGGCAGGGTTGCTCTACCTGGGTTCAGGGATTGGGCTCGTCTTGTGGCGGTGGCTACGGGTCTGGTTCACGGAAAGCAATTCTCAAGAGGCTAGTCTCAAGAGGAGGGACTTTCCCTGGCTTGCGGCAGCCATTCTTACGGGCGGTGTCGTTGGCCCCGTGTTGCTTATGCTAGGGCTTACCATCACCCCTGCCTCTTCGGCTTCGTTCCTGCTTAATTTAGAAGGAGTCCTCACCGCAGGTCTCGCGTGGTTTGTGTTCAACGAACACTTCGAGCGTCCCCTCGTCTGGGGGATGGGCGCTATTACTGCCGGTGGCCTCTTACTTTCTTGGGCGGGTCGACCAGAACTAGATATACCGTGGGGTGCAGTGGCTATCATTGGCGCTTGCCTGGCGTGGGCGATCGATAACAATCTAACCCGGAAGATTTCAGCTGGAGACCCACTACAGATTGCCGGGGCGAAGGGCATCGTTGCCGGCGGGATCAATCTGACCCTCGCTTTTACGACTGGCGCGACGGCGCCAGGGGTACTGACCGTTCTGACAGCAGCCCTCGTCGGTTTCCTGGGATACGGAGTGAGTCTTGTATGCTTTGTCTTAGCCCTGCGACATTTAGGCACAGCCAGAACTGGGGCGTATTTTTCCCTAGCTCCTTTTATCGGGGCAGCCCTCTCCATACTCACTTTAGGGGATCGTCTGACAGTCCATTTCGTACTTGCCGCGATGCTCATGGGCATTGGGGCGTGGCTCCACCTCACTGAACGACATGCGCATGAGCACTGGCACGAGCCACCGGAGCATGACCACAGGCACACTCACGACGAACACCATCAGCACGGACATATTGAGGAGCCTCACAGCCATTCACACACGCATCCGGCGATGATTCACTTCCATCCTCATTACCCGGATGTCCACTATCGTCACAGCCACTAGTTCACTTCGTCTTTCCTCCACCGTTAAAGACTTTCGTTTCCTCGCTTTCGCGCTAGGCAAGGACGATTCTATCCATGCTCCGAGTTTATTCTGTGTGGTTTGAAAGAATTGCATTTGGAGGTTAATCGCGAATGGAGAAGAACAGGTTTACATAGGCATACAAAAAAGAGGGAATCTTCGTAAGAGTCACATTCCCTCTTTCACTGCGTTCTCCTCCCACGACAATGCCTCAAAGCGCCAACCGGCGCTCATCTGTCGGCTGCTTCCAGTACGCAATTCGACTGCTCTTGTTGTTCATCAAAGCTTGTCGGAGTTGCTCGACGGTCTTGGAGAGGATTTGGCTGATACGCCCTTCGGTCAAATGTAGCACCTCGCCAATTTCCCGCAGAGTGAGTTCTTCATGGTAATAGAGCGTCACCACCAAACGTTCCCGTGGTGGGAGTTGCTCAATGGCCGCAGTCAATTTTTCTATTAAATCCTTACCTTCCACTGCGGTGGCGGGATCAAGGATGGCGCCGGGTAGAGATGGTTCCTGTCTCGCGCCTGACTCCATATCATCAGTAAAAGACGCTTCCTCTAGGCTCAGCACGGCGGCGTTATGCACGCGCTGATCAAGTTGATAGTACCGTTCCAGCGGAACTCCGAGTTCGGTGGATAGTTCTTCAGGAGAACCCTCGCGGCCGTAGCGGATAAGGCAACGCTTGTGGGCCTCAGCCAACTCTCGTCCCCATGCACGCACTCCGCGACTCCCCAGATCCAGTGAGCGCAGATACTCGATGATCTCCCCTCGAATGCGATACCCAGCGTAGGTCCGAAACTGGACGCCTCGCTTAGCATCGTAGCGCCGAGCGGCGTCGAGCAGACCGACAACCCCGGATTGGATCAATGACTCCAGATCTACCCAAGGCGGCAGCGTTCGTGAGACCCGCGCCGCAATCTCGCGGACCAGAGGGATATGGGATTCGACGAGTGTTTCCCATGCCTGCAGAGTGTTGCTTGGCGTCTCTGATGATGTTTGCGGCGGATGTTCGTAATCACTTGGCGTTACGGTTTTTGTGAACGACATAGAATGAAACATAAAGCACCCCCAAATTTTTCTTTCGACGCCACGCGAGTTGCACCTCGTTGAGGGAGTGCATATTCGCCTGGCAACCCTGCGACCATATTTCGCGTTGGTGCGAGACGTCGGCCAGTAGCTTTGCGTCCCACCCTTTCGAGTGGTTTGCCCTGTTCAGGCTGTTGCTCTCTCCAGCGGCAAGGACTCTACCAGAGAGAGAAAGTGGAACGATCCATCACGGTCACTGTGCAAGTTCGAATCACGGACTATGGACGCATGCATTCACGCCGCCGCACGCAACACCTGGTGTGGTCTCGCGCTGAGCAACGTCTCCGCTGTCCCTGCTGTTAATGGTTTTGAGAAATAATATCCTTGACCATATTCGCAACGAAGTTCTCGTACTTGAGCCCGTTGCTCGGTTGTCTCTATTCCTTCCGCGACAACGTCAATGCCGAGAGTATGGGCGAGCGTTACCATCGTGGAGATCACCGCAGCGCTTTTGTCATCGCCGCCTAACTGGCTGACAAAGGAACGATCAATCTTGAGCGTATCAATCGGTAGACGATGCAAATAACTCAGTGAAGAATATCCCGTGCCAAAGTCGTCCAACGCGATTCTAACCCCTCGGGCTTGAAGGAGTGCGAGCTGATCAGTGGTAACGGTCAAATGATCTATCAGCGTATGCTCGGTAATTTCGAATTGTAGATTCGTGGCGAAATCCGGAAAGCTGGACTCTTGTAGGATGCGATCGAGTCGCGGCAAGAGTTCGGGATGCGCAAACTGACTACTCGCCAGATTAATGTTGACCGTAAATGCCGGGGGGACAACACATCGCGATCGCCAGTCCTCTATCTGACGGCACGCTTCTTCGAGCACCCACCAACCAATCGGCAGGATCAGTCCGGTTTCTTCTGCAACTGACAGAAATTCGCCTGGACTAAGTAGTCCACGAGTTGGGTGTTGCCAGCGCAGTAATGCTTCAAATCCATGTAGCTGACCAGTAGCGAGTGAGAAAAAGGGCTGATAGTGTAAACGAAATTCTTGCCGCTTGATTGCCCGTCGGAGGTCAGTTTCCAACTGTAAACGGTTCACTGTGCGGGTGCGCATCGCTGGGGTAAAAATTTCGGCATGCGCCTGCCCTTGCGCCTTGGCGCAATGCCTGGCGATGGCTGCGTCTTGCAGCACCTCTTCCGACTGTTGATATTCGTTCGTGTAAAAGGCGATGCCGATGCTGATGGTAAGAAATGCCTCATGTCCATTCACAGAGAACGGCCCGGCGACTTCCTGGCACAACCGTTCGGCTAGACGAATGGTGTCATCGGAGGCGGTGCAATCCTCAAGTAAGATGGCGAATTCATCTGCTCCGAGATGAGTAACCGCACCGGCGGAGCCAACCACGGTTGCCAGTCTGCTCCCGAGCGTCATAAGCACTTGATCACTGATCGCGTGTCCAAGGCTGTCAGTAATTAACTGAAAATGGTCGAGACTAACAGACAGGACACTAAACTGACGGGCCTCGCCGCGTTTCACCTCTGAGAGTAAACGCTGCAATCGATCGAGGAAAAGCTTATGAGTGAGTAGTCCCGTACGCGTACTCACCAGCTGATGGGGTATCTTTTTCGTCTGTTGACGCGCGCCCATATCTTGTACTTGAACCATCAGATAACGCGGATGTCCCTGTGCATCGCGAACGACGGAAAAATTTGTAGACGCCCAGAGTTCAGATCCATTCTTATGAAGATACCGTGTTTCTAACAAACAAGATGACAGCTGCCCGGAAATGAGCGTGTCGATCGCCGCAAGAGTCATTGATGCGTCTTCAGGGTGAACAATCGCTTGAATGGTGAGGGCCGACAATTGCGATGCAGGATAGCCGATCGCCTCACACAGCGCTTTATTGACATGAAGCCAGCGACCCTCTTGAGAGACAAACGCCAGACCAATTTCCACACCATCAAATGCGTTCTGGAAATCGGCTCCACTGAAAGAGAGTGCTTCGTCACCTTGCCATGTTTCTTCTCGCACTCGTCTCTCCTCCCGTATGCGGTGGAGGACAGGCTCTAAGCAGGCGAGTTGACTCTTCAAAAGATAGCCCGTCGCCCCTTGTTTGTTCCACTCGTTTATAGTTTCTTCGCTGTCGCTTCCCGTCACGACGAAAAATGGAATATCTAACTTCTGCTCTTGCAAGAGTTGTAAAGCACGCACGGCGGGCAATTGAGAAAGAGAACCGTCTGCTATGATGATCGCGGGGAAGGAATCAAGCGCAGCTATATAGTCAGCTTCAGTATCGACGCGCCGCCAGTCAAAGGTGAAATCCGCGCAGCGGAGCGCGGAAACCATCAGCTCGGTGTCAGCTGTTCTCTCCTCAAGAATGAGGATGCGTAACGGCGCATACGAAATCTTCATGATCGCTATTCAAACGCAAGAGCCATACCAAAGCCGTCTTTTGCGGTAAATAAGGAGGAAACCTCTTCCGCTGCTTGGTAAATTGAACTAAAGAGGCTGAAAAAGAACACTGGCTTCCTAGACCAAGCGGCAATGATTTCCCTGGTAAGCGGTAATTCTTTCCCTTCCTGACCTATCAAGAAAAATTGACGGAGCGGCCAAGATTCTAGCCACGCCTTTCCACACAACAGCTTCGATCGTTTACGACCGTCTCTTAGCTCCATACGCCATCTGTTTTTAGAGAAGAAATCTGCGCGGGAGACGTTACCGAGGATCGCACCCGAGCAAGAAAACCGTTCAGTGCAGGACCTGACATAACTCTCGCTCCAGCAAACTTGCCGCGCAGTCGTATGCGGTCATTGTTGATGAGATTAACCACTGTTTCTACGACTTCTGTATCAGTAAGCGTAGAGTCACTCATGTGCTGCATGAGTTCAAGCAATGTATATTCATTGGATTTTTTCATTATACCTCCCTGAGAGACACGTTTTGGTATCTCCCGTGCTGTGCTTGTGCTACTTCTCTCGGCGCTGTGCGCAACCCACGTATCCTTACCAAGCAACGCTTAGCGATGGACAACAGGCAGATTAACGAAGACATCGATAACTTTTACTTGACAAATGTTACACTGATCTCGTTATTTTTGGGCTCACGTTTGCTCGCGGCAATTGCGCCACGCACTGCAGTGAGCAATTTTCGACTCAGGTGTAACCAGACTTTGCTCACACAGACAGCGAATTTTTCCTGCCGCACTGTAGAGAAGGAGTCGTTCCTGTCAGTCAATGTACTGACAGGGTAAACGCGTCTCTCTTGTTTCCATGCTAACGCAGGAACGCTTCTAAAAGCAAACTCTGAATTTTCATGACTTCAGTAGAGAGATGAGCTCAACAGCTCATGTTGCGTTCCTCAGATATTTCTTGAGCAGAGTGAAATACCTGAAGCCTACGCGTAAATCCGCCGGGGGTAGCAGAAGGCTCAAAGTCTCTGCATGGCGCCGGGCTTATAGCAGCCAGCTTCAAGCTCGATTCCCCCAACGTATTGCTCAAGTATACTGATTTTTCATCCCGCAGTAGTTGCCGGCGAACTCGGACTCATGGAAACAGGACCTGTATGCCTATCGGCGCAAAACCATCGAATTGCTCTTCCAGCGGATTATGCACACTTGCGGCCTCAAAGCTTGCCCCACCAAAGGGTTGGCGCGCAATGGAACTTTTGTCCTTGCCTGTGTGGCTCTATCAAGGGCTCTTTCTGGGCAACTATCGGCACCGCCGCCTCTTCAATAATTTGCCAATCCCAATACTTGACACAGCTCATCATGACCTAGATATTTGGCGCACGGTAGGGTAGGGTCTGGGAGGCCCTCGCCGTAGAGGTCCTGGGAACCAGTGATTCGAAGAATATAAGAGAGACGCCTGCCGAAGCGGGACAGCTCCTTACCAATCTGGGTCCCCTCCCGTACGAAGGATTAAGGTAATTTGCCCTATAGAGGCATTCGAATAGAGGAGAGCAGACGATGTCGATCAGGATTGACCCCGATACCGGACGAAAGATCTTTAACACCCGTGCTGCGAGCACGATGGACGATGTCGTAGGGAGAGGCTACTCGGTCACCCAGGATGCGTCGCTCAAGACGCTTCCGCCGCAGCCGCCGGGCGCGGTGTTCAACGCCGAGGAGCAGGCGAAATATCGCGACTTCAAGGAGGTGCGCCGGGGGGCTGCAGACTACATGGCAATGGAGGGCGAGTTTAGCAAGTACCTCGAGGATGTGTACTCCGCAGACCCAGTCCCTCGCGACGCGCTGGCCGACGAGTGCGAAATCTTAGTGGTCGGCGCCGGTTTCGCCGGTCTGTTGCTGTGGCACAAGCTGAGCCAGGCGGGGTTCAACGACGTGCGGTTCTGTGAGAAGGGCGGCGATGTCGGCGGGACCTGGTACTGGAACCGGTATCCAGGGATTGCCTGTGATGTGGAGTCGTACAGCTATTTTCCGTTACTGGAAGAGATGGGCTACTTCCCGACGATGAAATTTGCGTCGGGGTTTGAGATCTTCGAGTATTGCCAGCAGATGGCCAAAAAGTTCGGCTTCTATGATCATTGTTTATTCCACACCACGGTGCAGAAGACCGTGTGGAACGAAGCGACTGGCCGGTGGATCGTGTACACCGACCGCGGCGATGTTATGCGGGCGCGATACCTGATCCACGCGAACGGGATCCTCACCACACCAAAGCTAGCCCGTATCCAAGGCATGGAGACGTTTCAGGGCGAGTCGTTCCACACCTCGCGCTGGAAGTACGACGTCGCCCTGGACGGGAAGCGGATTGGGATCATTGGGACTGGGGCGACTGCGGTGCAGGTCATTCCGGAACTGGCAAAGGTCGCTAGCGAGCTATACGTGTTCCAGCGTACACCGTCAACGATTGATGTGCGTGACCAGCGCGAAACGATGCAGGAGGAGATCGACGAATGGTCACATCAGCCAGGCTGGGCGCGAGCCCGTCGTGCGCGCTTTGCTCGTATCTCTGAAGGCCGCACGGCGATCCAAGCCAACGACGACTACCTTGCCGGCAGGGTCGCTGATTTCAGAGAGCGCAAGCAGTACGAAACCAAGTTGACGCCCGAGGAGCGGGTGCAGAAGCAGCTGAACACGAACTTCCGGATCATGGAGCAGATCCGAGCTCGGGTAGACGCCATCGTGGAGGACCCCAAGACCGCTGCGGCCCTCAAGCCGTACTACCCGTACGGGTGCAAGCGGCCTACCTTCCACGACGAATACCTACCTACGTTCAACATGCCGCATGTCCATCTGGTGGACACGGCGCCGGCTGGCGTAAGCCAGATCAACGCAAACGGGGTCGTGCATGACGGGGTTGAGTATCCCCTCGATGTATTGATCTATGCGACTGGGTTCCAATGGATGGCGTCCGGCTTATTCAACACGACGGTGGGACGCGACGGTCGCACCATCAAGGAGACGTGGGACGCAGAGGGCACCAAGACCTTTCTCGGTATCCACGCCAAGGGCTTCCCGAACCTCTTCATCGTCACCGGTCCCCAGGGTGGTGGCGGCAGCTTCAACTTTACCGACGCTATCGACGCTCATGGCGACTACGTTGTGTGGATGCTGTCGACCCTGCGTGACCAGGGCGAGGACATCGTCGACGTGCACAGCCAGCCGCAAGAGGAGTACGCCGAGCACTGCCGCCAAGCAGACATCGTGAGTGCATCGCTGCGCGACTGTCTGTCGTACTACAACGGTCACGGAGAGGCCGAGCCCGGAAGCCTTGCCTATTACGGCGGGGGCCGCTGGCACAAGTTCCGTCTCGCCGCGCAGGACACACTCAAGCCGTACTTCTTTGGCCCGGCGACGTAGGATTGATTGTGGCGTGACGAAAAAGAGACATGCTGGGCCTTTCCGCGCGGCGTTGTTAACTTATTGAAGACGAGGCCAACACCGGGCAGAGAGAGAAGGATAGGCCCTGCACGGGTTCTATGCGGCCAGAGCGGGAGCCTTGATCTCTTGCCAGATCTGGCAATTGTTTCCCTAGCTCTTGACGCTACGCGGATGCAGCAAACCGGCGCCGATGCGGATGGAGGTGTTGGGTAATGGAACCGTAAGCCGAGAGGAAACGCTGGGTCTGGCCGGGAGCTTGAACCGTTGCCTACGCTGCTCAAATAACTCGCAAGGCAAGCCTGAGGACGTCATTTGATTGACAGCCTGCGCTAGAACACTTGCCAGGCTAGTAAGGTGAAGCTTCTCGGCAGCATCTACTTATTTTGACGTAAGACGCAGCAATGCCGATGGGTGTGGTCACCACCAGCCTGCTTAGGGCATTTGCGACTCATCTCTATTCGGGAGAGCCTCAGCGGCAACCCTCCTTTACCGCCTCCCGAATATCTTCAATTGCCATTTGCATCCGATCCCGATGCGTGCGGAACGACAAGACACAGAGGCGAAGGACAAAACGGTCGCCGAGCAGGGTACCGGATAAATAGACTCGTTTTTTAGCGTTTATGCGCTGGAGCAGTGCACGGTTCAGTTGGTTCAATGTTTCTCTGTCGAATCCTGGACGTGACAACCGAAACGCCACAATCGAGAGCTGCGGTTCGGCCACGATTTCCATATCGTCAATCATACGCAGTTCCTCTGTCGCCCAGTGCGTCAGCGCCAGTTTCTCTTCGAGATTATGGCGAAACGGTCCAATGCCGTGCATCTTGAGCGGCAGCCAGACACGCAAGCCACGGAAGCTACGGGATAGTTCAGGCGACATCTGGCTAAAATCCATCAAGTCTGGATCATCGTCGGTTGCAGGCAGATAATGCGCATTTACTTCATGCGCCCGTTTCAACGCGCCGCCATCGCGCATGAGCAATGATCCCGTCCCATACGGCAAGAACAAACCTTTGTGCGGATCGAGCGTGACAGAGTCAGCGCGCTCAATGCCTTTCATTAGCGCCTTCCCCTGCTCGGTCAACATAAAGAAACCGCCATACGCGGCGTCGACATGGAACCAGCAACGTTCTTGCTGGGCGATTTCCGCCAATGCGTGCAGATCATCTACCGCGCCAGTGTTGGTGGAACCGGCATTCCCGACCAGCAGGAAGGGAGTGAGTCCGGCTTGGCGATCGCCGGCGATTTGGCGTTCCAATAAATCAATTCGTATACGGAAGTGTGCATCGGAAGGAATCTCGCGCACGTTGCGCTCGGGAAATCCGGCCAGGATGGCCGCCTTCTTCACCGAGTGGTGAACTTGATCCGACGCGTACAGAACGCCTGTCAAGAAGTTCTCCGGCAACCGTTCCCGACGAGCAGTCACTAGCGCAGAAAAATTCGCCAGCGAGCCGCCGGTGGTCAGTAGCCCATTCGCGGAGCGCGGATAATCGATGATCTCGCAAAACCAGCGGATGACGTTCGCCTCTATTTGCGCCAACCCCGGAGCCGCTAGCCACAGTCCCATGTAACGATTCACGGCGTCGGTGATAAGATTCGCCGCCGCCGTGTGAAAAATCCCGCCGCCAGGAATGTACGCCAGATATCCAGGGCCAGCGGTATTGAAACTCTTGGGAATCACGCGCGCAAAGAGCAATTCTAGCAGTTCACTCACGGATTGTCCTTGGGTCGGCAACGGCTCCACCAGCGTGCGGGCGAGTTCGACGCCCCCTTCGACATCCGCGGAAGGTTGTTGCGGCAATGAAATCACATGAGCGACGATATGCTCCATCGCCTGCGTCACCAGACGCCGCATCTCTTCCGCGGATAGTTCCAGGGTCAGATCAGGGTTTTCCATGACGCGCCTTTCATACGAGCACTCTCTACTTATTTTCTTACCGATCCCCGATCCCTAATGCCCGATGCCTGTTTACGCATCGACCCCTTTATGCTGTCCGCCATCGACAATAATATGGGTGCCAGTAACCCAGCTCGCTGCGGGACTGGCCATAAACACCACCACCCGCGCCACCTCTTCCGGCGTACCGTAACGGCCAAAGGGAATCGATTTCTTCACCTGTTCAAAGTACTCGGGCATACCTTTTTCGACGCGATCCCAGGCGCCGCCTTTGAAGTAGATCGAGCCCGGTGACACGGTGTTCACACGAATCCCCTTGCGCGCCAAGGTTTGGCCAAGGTCGTTTGTGTACGCCAAGAGCGCAAGTTTCATCGCGCTGTAGGAATTGGGCGGACCAAAATTCTCGACAGCAGCCGTGGTGCCAATAAAAATGATACAGCCGGATTGTGACTTTTCCAGGAACGGCTGCGCCGCTTCCGCGCCGCGCACTGCTCCCATCATGTCAACTTGAAAGCTTTTCATCCACCCTTCTTCTCCCTGTCCAACCATTGCGCTGACGTTATGGATGAAGATATCGAGTCCGCCGAGCGTCTGCGCCGCTTCGGTAATGAAGGCTTTATATTCGTCAGCTTTACTAATATCGACCACTTTGGAACAAGCGTTGACGCCTTTCTGTTGGAGGGACTCCACGGCCGCCTTGAGTCCTTCGTCTTTGCGCGCGCAGATGGCGACATCGACGCCTTCAACCGCTAGATGTTCGGCGATCGCACGACCGATACCGCGGCTACCGCCAGTGATGATTGCTTTCTTTCCTTTAAGTCCTAAATCCATCTTCAATCTCCTTTGTCCTTGTCGCTTGCACTTCCAAGTCGAGAGTGCTAACTGAGCCTCATATCAAGAAGAAGGAGGAATCACTATGGTCTACTTGCAGGCATCGATTAAGCTCTATCCAGGGAAGGTGCAGGACTTCACGAAGCTTATCAACACGCTGCTTCCGCTGGTCGGCAAACACGGCTGGAAACTGGTCGGCAGCTATGCCGCCATCGCTGGTCGCCTCAACACCGTCGTTGATCTGTGGGAACTGCCGGATCCAAACGCACTTCAAGCCGCGCTTTCCGATCCGGAGTTCGCGAAGTATGCTCCACAGATTCATGAGATTGTTGAGGACGAAGTCTTGACAATTCTCACCAAGCTGCCGATTGGATAAAGACCGTGAGACAAAACGCTGGACGGCCAGAGTGGCAGAGGAGATGAGGCTGTCATTGCGAGGAACAGTACGTGACGAAGTGATCTTTGTATCCGGGTAAATATGGCTTTGCTCTGCTGCTCAGAAACAAAACCTTCGCTCGTGTCGGATGCTTGCCGCAGCCCGTCATTCCCTCGAAAAAGAGACAAAATGTAGCCTGGATGAAGTGAAACGTAATCCAGGGACGAACGGAAAGCGGAGCAGGAACCCCGGATTCCACTTCGTTTCATCCGGGCTACAGACTTTTCATGGTCAAGGGTGCGTCTCAAAGAGAAGGCCTGAAGGGCGAAGCGTCGTAGCGGAGAAATTTGACAATTTGATTTGTTTTCCGTCACGTCTGGAGTGAGAGAGGGTTCGTGACGGAAGACATGCAAGAACGGTCAGAGTGTCGTCTGACGCGCACAGAATTTATTTCAAGACGCGGAGCGCATGAACTACCAGCGATGATATGCCATTGCGGCTCGCACCCTCCGCTCAGCCAGAGCCACGGCGGCTCGCCGCGGCGGTATTCGGCTCTTGGCGGCCTCTTCCAGAACCAGCTTGGTATTTACGCGAATTTTCTCGTCAATCGTCTGGAACGCCACCGTTTGCGTACCGCCATGATATTCAACCGCGGCGCAGATGACGCCGCCGGCATTAGCGATGAAATCCGGTACAACCAACACCTTGCGCTCATGAAGAATCTGTTCCGCTTCCTCCGTACAGGGAATGTTTGCCCCCTGAGCGACAAGCTTGGTCTTTAAGCGCGAGACGTTATCCGCCCGAATTACATCGGGACGAGCCGCGGGAATCCAAATATCACACTCGATATCAATGATCGCATCGTGGTCGAGTTTTTCGCCGCTGGGATAGTCGAGGACGCTTTTGCCTGCGTCCTTCAGGCGAATGAGTTGATCGACGTTAATACCGGCGGGCTGAAAAAGCGTCCCCTGTGAATCCGCCGCGCCTACCAATACCGCCCCTTGAGCGGCCAAAAAGCGCGCGGCGTGCTTTCCAACTGAACCAAACCCCTGGACCACTATCCGAGCACTGCGGAGTTCAAGGTCGCAGAAGAGGCGAGCGACGTCGACGCTGACATTGAGACCGAAACCAGTGGCGCCAAGTTCGTCAAGAGGAATCCCGCCAATCTCTGACGGCAGCCCGACCGCACGACCAATCTCATCTTTAATCCATGCCATACAGCGTTCGTCCGTGCCCATATCAGGCCCAGGAATGTACTCGGTCAGATCGCGCATCGCACCAGCAAAAGCACGGATTATTTTCTCTTTTTCTTCCGCCGACATTTTCGGATCGCCAAAGATGACGGATTTCCCACCACCGTGCGACAAGCCCGCGGCGGCATTTTTCAAGGTCATGGCGCGCGCCAGCCGGAACGCTTCTTCAACGCTCACATCCGGAGCTATCCGTATGCCGCCGATAGCTGGTCCACACGCGACATTGTCAATGGCTACAACTCCTTTGAGACCAACGGTGGGGTTGTAGAGGTGTACGATCTTACTGGGACCGAGGCTGTCAGCGAAGGCAAAAATATCATGCATGGCAAATCGCTAATCTGGAAAGCGGTAGTAGGGGTAAGATTATTTCACGGATTTTCCAATATGGATGGTGCTTGCCTGTGGTCCTTTCGCTCCTTGTTCCTCCGCGAAGCGCACCTCCGCGCCGATAGTTAAATGAGAGAAACCAGGCGCAAGGACACTGTTTTCATGAAAATAGATTTCTCGTCCATCAGGCGTGGTGAGGAATCCGTAACCTTCGGACGGAAAAAGTTTACTGACTTGCCCTTGGAGAAGCGGTTCTTCGTGAACTTTCACATCCCCACGTTGATGACGAGCGTAATCCTCCAACTGTCGTCGCATCGCGTCGAAAGCATCACGGATCGCTACCGGCAACTCTTCACTCTGTTGACGATTGACCACGAGTTCACTCCCGGGGACCGTTACATCAATACGTACGTTGAAGGGGCCGCCCTGACGGTGATGACCAACCGGGGCTTCGATTACGACACGGCAACGCATGATCCGGTCATAGTACGAATCCAGTTTTGCGGCTCTCTCGCGGATATCCGTCTCGGTAGTTGCAGACAGAGAAAAATCATGAGCGGTAATTTGCAGAGGCAACTCCATACTTTTATCCTTTTCTTCGGTAAATACGCAATGAATTTTGTCTTTACGAAAGCACTTCTTTGAACTTGCCCATCTTGAGCAGATCTCGAAAACAACGCAGACAATCAGTTTCCGTTAGTAAGCCGGTGAGCTTTCCCTGTTCATCCGTCACTGGAAGACAGCCAATCTTATCCGACACAAACTTCTCTACAGCGTCCGATACTCCAGCTTCGGAATCGACCGTCGTCACCTCCTTCGTCATAATGTCTCGCACGCGGATTCTGCCCATCCATTCATGCTCTTTATCGCGGTCAAACCCCAACGCTGACGAAACCGACGCACGAAACAGATCCCTTTGCGAAACTAGACCAACCAGACGGTTATCCTCGTCCACGACAGGAAGATGGCGAATCCTGCCCATACTCATAATATCCTCAGCAACACCAAGCGTATCACCGACACGGAGTGAAACTACATTGGTCCGCATTAAATCTTTCACTTTCATGAGCAATGCTCCTTAGTCCTTATAATAATACTTGTCGGAACGCTTCTCTTACCCGATAAAAACAGCAAAATTCCTGCCGTGCAAAGTATAAGATATAAACGCGGATGTGAAAGAACATTCCCACAAACGGGAATGTTCGCCTGTATTTTTCTCATGCCTGGGAACAACGGGCTATGAAAAATTTGGCAAAACTCGAGAAAGGTCAAGAGAGAGACGACGGTGGAACTGCGGTGCAGGTTCTCTCTTACGTTATGTATCCGCGCTCGCCCCTGGCACGCGCATTGCTGCCTTATCTCGTCCATGACAAAGGGGCATTATGACGCGTTACGGGCGCGGATGGTTGAGGAGCAACTACGTCGGCGGGGGATTGTCGACCCGCGCATTCTGAAAGCAATGGAAGAAGTTCCCCGGCACCGATTTGTTCCGGAAGAGAGCCGTATCTCTGCCTATGAAGATCGTCCATTGCCGATTGGCCGGGGACAAACTATTTCCCAACCCTACATCGTTGCGCTCATGCTGCAAACGCTGGAATTGACCGACAGCGAAAACGCGCTCGAAGTGGGGACCGGCTCCGGCTACCAAGCCGCGTTGCTGGGACGGTTGGTCAAGCATGTTTATACGGTAGAGATTATTGCTGAACTCGCCGAGACGGCCCGCACCCTTCTGCAGGAACTCCAGTTCGACAATGTCGAGGTTGTCGCGGCGAATGGCAGCATTGGCTGGAAAGCTGGAGCCCCCTACGACGCCATCATTGTTGCAGCGGCGTCTCCACTTGTTCCTCCTTCCCTTATCGAACAATTGCAAGACGGAGGACGTCTCGTCTTGCCGGTGGGTACGCTCTACGAGCAACGTTTACTGCGGATACGAAAGCACGGAGAAGAGGTGGTAACCGAAGACCTTGGCGGCTGCGCGTTTGTTCCTCTCGTGGGGGAAGAGGGGTGGAAATCCGGCGCATACGTCTCGTAAGATCTGTTTCACTATTTTTCATTCCGAGGAAAGTTATAATGCCTCATGTTGATCACATTCTCGTTCCCGTCGACTTACACGATAACGCGGAACCGGTCGTCGCGTGGGCGGCGCTCATGGCGCGTGCGTTGCACAGTAGGCTCACGCTTTTACACGTCAATGAAATTATTGAGCCTCTCAAACATCACCCGGTCGCGCAAACCGAACCGCTCTTAGGCCCAGCGGAAAATATTGACGCCTGGCGCAGCGCGTACACGCAATCCGCGCAGTCGGCGTTTGCGCGCCTCACAACTCAACATTGTAACGGTTTGTCCGTCGCGACCGATATCATAGAAGGTCGTGCGTCTATCACGGTTCTGCAATATTTAGAAACCCATCCGGCTCAGCTTCTTGTGATGGGCACTCACGGCCGGCCCTGGTATCAGCGGGTGGTCATTGGCAGTACAGCAGAAACCGTTCTCCGTGCGGCTCCCTGTCCTACGCTTATCGTTCGCAATGTAGAGAGAGCGGATTCACTGCCTCGCTTGAAAACGTTGCTGCTTCCCACGGATTTCAGCGTTGGCGGCATGGTCAGTGAGGAATGGGCCTTACAGCTCGCGGAAGATAAGGAGGTAATTCTCTTGCATGCCGTCGAGAACCCTCTGCTCGATGTCTATGATCCGGACCAGGCGGAAATCGATCTCCGACGTATTATGGAAGAGTCCCGAGAACATCCTCCCCGTTCCGCACAGCCGTTTTGGGACCACGCGCATCGCGTCGCCCACGCCAAGCTCTCGACGCTCCGTCAACAGTTTCTCGGGGCGCATGCCCAGGTTGAAGTGCTGGTGCGGGAAGGTCCAGCTGCCGAAGACATTTTGCGCACGGCTGAACAGAGGCAGGTCGATCTCATTGTCATGTCGACACACGGACGCGGTGGAGTCCGCCGACTCCTTCTTGGCAGCGTTGCTGAAAAAATTATTCGTTCCGCGTCGTGTCCGGTTCTGGCGGTGCGAAGTGAATAACGACAAGAGAGGGTAGCGCATCATGGATATATCAAAATGGATGACGAAATCGTTGGTGACCATTAAACCGAAAGACACCCTGCGTCACGCTCGGGAACGTCTGGCCAAGTATCGCATCAATCAATTACCCGTCGTTGTCGAGGACAAACTTGTCGGCATCGTGACTGACCGTGATGTGAGAGACGCATACCCTTCAAGTTTACGGCTTTTTTACGGCAAAGACGTCGACGAATTCGGGGACTCACATACGGTCGAAGAAGTCATGACATATAACGTGGTGACCGTCACGCCGCAAACCTCCCTGCGAGAAACCGCGCAACGCCTGCGTCAGCAACGATTTGGCGCCTTACCAGTGGTGGACAACGGCAAACTGGTAGGCATTATTACTCGCAGTGATGTACTCGACGCCATGCTCGCGGAAGAAATGGGAGAATCATGAAACATATCCGTATAGTCAGAGACTGGAAGACGCAAACGCGATCCCGCTACTGCCAGGAAGGGCGTAAGCAAGCCACAAGACTCTGTATCGCCATCTTTGTGTCTCTGCTGTGGACAACAGCGGGATTTTCTCAAGAAGCCGAGGTGATCGAGTCTGGGAAGCATGAGTTTCATCAGAACTGCGTCATTTGTCACGGCATCGATGGGAAAGGCGACAGTATCATGATGAACCTCAACTTGTTAGTCGAGAAACCCCCGGATCTGACCCAACTCAGTAAACGACATGACGGGGAATTCCCGTTCTGGCTGGTGTACCGCATCATTGACGGTCGTGAACCGGTGAAAGGTCACGGTACGCCAGATATGGCAATTTGGGGAGACCTGTTCACTATGCAAGAAGGGCGCAGTCTTCCTTCAGAAACGAAAGCGACCGGGCGTATTTTAAATCTCGTACACTATCTCCAATCATTACAAGAAAAGTAGCGAGCAAACGCCGGAGCCGTTACCTCGCAGCTAAAAAGGAAATTGCGCCGATGTCGAACTGGGTGAGTAAAGATTGCTTCTCCGGATTTGCCTTAGTCTTCCTGTTTTGCCTAATTGCGGCAGTAAGTTATGCTCAAGAAGATGAAATTATTGCTGGCGGCAAGGGTAAATACACAAAATACTGTGCCAGCTGCCACGGAAATACCGCGAAAGGCGATGGGCCCCTTGCGCAAATGCTTTTAGTCAAACCGGCTGATCTTACTCAGCTCAGGAAGCGAAACGAGGGACAATTCCCTTTCTGGCGTGTTTACCGGATGATCGATGGCCGAGAGGAAGTACGCGGCCATGGCTCTCGTGAGATGCCACTGTGGGGTTTTATTTTTCAGATCGAAGAAGGAGCCACACCAGCTCCTTATCAGGAAGATTTAGTCCGGGGTCGCATCTGGCAACTCGTGTATTTTCTCGAGTCAATTCAAGAAAAGTAAACCCCGCCCGCTTTTTCTTTCTCAGACGTTGGACGTCGCCGAAAATCTTACTGTTGTTGAATCGACTCAATGAACGCAGTCAACGAGTAAATACGCATTCTTGCTTCGCTATCGCTTCTCTCATCACGGAACACTTCTCCCCACACCGGCATGTGACGAGGTCCGTGCGCCGGAACGGGGCGTTCACCATCGATGAAGCGCATGATCTCCGTGCGGGGGAATTGTCCCCCACGGTTGAGACTGATTTTGGTCAGGTCCGCTGGCGGGTTCTTCAATGCCGCGGCGGCAGGACCGTTTCCCTTGCCGTCTTCCCCATGACAAGACGCACAACGCTGCATAAATACATCTTTTCCCCATGAGATCTGGGCATTCTCCGCGGGCTCAGCGCCCCACGCCGCACTGGTTATCACTAGCGTGGCATAGAGCAAAACTCCTATCTGCCCATTCCTTCGTGCGTAGTTTCTCACACTTCCTCCTCTCTCTCTTTGCTAATTCCCTCTTTGTCTCAGACCACTAGAAGAGAGTATAAAACTGTACCAGCTGATCAGTGTCAACTGCCGACTCCTTTTTTCGTTTTTGACACTCTGAACATTGGCAAGTTTGACGCAGCGTTGCCCAGGAAAAACGACTACAATGTCCATCCGGCCAGAGCACCACTACGCCTTTCTGGTCCCAGACCACAATTCCCTCCTGTTCTTTTTCGTTCTGAATTTGCTGAGAGGATGGATCAGCTTCTATATTGGCCATGGCGTGTTTCCCCCAGTGGGTTTACAGACAGCAAACTGTGTGCCGAGATTATATTCTCAAAGTCCGCCTGTATCCTCAAAAATGAACGCAGGGCTTCCCAAAAAAAATAGAGACGTTCTTGCCGTTAGGAATAAGCGGCTTCTGTTCAGCAGGTCTGGTGCTCGGAGCAGAGTAAAATCTGCCTCAAACAGGAGGGCGGTGGGTTAAGAAAGTGCTTGCCGCGGCGGTGGTGAAAGCGCGGCTGATTTGTTCAGGCTGTGCGCCGCCTCGCGTGAGGAGCAGTTCGATTTCCAGAGCCAGCGAAGTTTTTTGTAAAGCAGGGGAGTCAGTATTCAGAGAGTAACCAATGTGAAAACGGTCCAGTAGGGCAAGCAAGGCGCCGGCGCGCTCAAGCGGAAGCGCACCGGTCAGATGGTTCGACCACGGGCACAGTTCACAAGTAATGCCTCGTTCCGCTAAGAGCCGCAGTCCGCGATCGTCTCCCCGATCCCAGTAAGCGTGGGCTACCGCAAGTGGCTGACTCACTCGTTGCGGTTCCAACGCCTGAACCGTCGCTATAAACGTATCAAGGTCGACATACGGAGTCTCTCCGCAATGGATCGTCCGTCCGAGCGCATCCGTACCTGCGCCCCCGGCTTCGTCGAAGAGTTCACGCAAGCGCGCCCGGTCATTCGGCTCGGCAAGAGACCGCGCTTTTTCAGAGCCGGCTAGGTCGATCCCGATTAAGTTTGGATACGTTCCTCGCCACCGGCGAGTCTTCGCGGCCAGGACGGTGTTCGCCTCCCAGGTCAAGTCACGGCCAAAGCAAAAGATCAATCCCACCTGCATGGCTCCGCGATGAATGACTTCGGTCTCCGCCGCGGCCTCACAGGCGGTCATGATGACACGGTCAAGGTCATACAACCCAGCGTGTTCACCTCGCAAAAATGGTGCGCCGGTGCGTTTGAGCGGACACAAGCGTAATTCAAGTTTCCGCACGGCAAGAGCGGGTTCCTGATCCGCTCCCTCTCCTCCAGGACCTAGACGGCGCATTCCACCGGTGCGAAAGGCTCCGTTCACAGCAACGTGGATACTCTCGCGCAGACTCTGTGGACCGCTCTGAATAGCTTCCACCAAATCGAAGATACGCAGGTACTCATCAAGGGAATGGATACTGTCGGGGCGCAAATGGGCCTGACTGATAAACTCCTCATAGTTCCCGAGGCCACGAATGCCCCGCATCTGCCCCATTTCCCACAGGCGGTAGATACTGACCGAACCTCCTAAATGCACGTGCTGCTCGGTGACGCCTCCGGTGGGGGCTGGAGGAAAAATCACAGTTTCCTTATTCACCCTTGCACTATACCTTTCCTAGCAATGAATCGCCAAATATCCTTTATGACAAAAGAGTATGCTTTCTGGAAGCGGGAGGGAACACGCGAGTGAATCCATACACCCGCTCATCAAACAGGATGTCCTTCGAAGTGACGGGGCGATTGAACAGAATACCTTCCAATGACGTACAGCGACTGAGTGCTACATACGTCTGGCCGTGGGCAAAGGCGCCCCGGCCGAGATCGATCAGCACTTTGTCGAAAGTTTGGCCTTGACTCTTATGAATGGTGATTGCCCACGCCAACCGTAGTGGATACTGGGTAAACGTTCCCATGACTTCTTCTTCAATCCGGTTCGTCTCACGATGGTAGCGATACTGGATGTTCTGCCAGGTTTCCGGTTCCACCTCGTGGGAGACTCCGGCAATCTCGACGCTGACTTTCTTTTCACTGAGGATACTGACCTTTCCTAACGTCCCATTGACCCAGCGTTTCTCAGGATCATTGCGGATCAGCATCACCTGCGCTCCGCGTTTCAATTCCAACTCGGCTTCAGTGGGAAAGGTCGCCGGCTCAAAGAGACCAGTGATAGCGGCTGGGTAGGTATAACGCTTCGCGTTGATTCGCTCCAGGCACGCCTGGTTCTTCCGCAACGCCGCCTCGTTGGTCGTGGTCAGCGTTATGAAAGAGGAATCCTGCCCTCCCTCGTCCAGTCGCCGTACTCTTGCGTTGAGGAGCGCAAACAACTCCGCGTCCAAGTCGCGCTCGCGAATTTTATTGAGCACCTGAATAAACGCCTCATCCTTCTGGCGATAGATCGTCGTCAATTCAAGGGAGCATGGGCGCAGATCATCAAAGACTCTCGCGAGAAAAAAATACGGGCCGCCGTACTGCTCGTCGAAGAAGGTTTTCATTTCTCCGTCACGCACGATCGGCGGCAATTGGAAGAGATCTCCACACAGCACCACTTGGACGCCGCCAAACGGCGTGGTCAAGTTTTCCCGCTGCACCCGCAACGCGCGATCAATGCCGTCCATGAGATCGGCGCGCACCATCGAGACTTCATCAATAATCAGCATTTGTAATGCTTGAAACAGCTTCGTGTTCTTCCGTTTGCGGATACTGTGCGGGTCGATAACTGTGGGAGGGAACCGAAAGAAGGAATGGATCGTTTGCCCGCCGACATTCAGCGCCGCTACGCCCGTCGGAGCCAGGACAACCGTAGGCTTGGCGGTTTGCTCGCGAAGGTAGTGCAGGAACGTCGATTTTCCTGTTCCAGCCTTGCCCGTGAGAAACACACTCTGTCCCTGGCGTTCAATTAGATCAAAGGCGAACCGGAACTCTTCGTTAAGATCGACCTGATTGAGGTTGAACACTTTCCTTCGCTCTCTCTGATTAAAAGGAGCGGCAAGGCGCTGAAAAGGTCGTGAGCGTGCGGAATTTTTGGCGGTAGACATAAGTCGAAAGACAATGAAACACGTTTACTATGCTAGTGCACAGCATCATGCCGCATACTGCCTATCGTGCCCAGGCCCCTCGACAGAAGAGATAAAGCAAAGAGTGCTCTACAGTTGCTGTTTGAAGTAGGAGCCAAGACCTCTTTTGGTTCTCCGCAGACGACAGAAAGCGGAGATTACGATACATAAGAAACGTGATCAGTATTGAT
The DNA here is from genome assembly GCA_050185455.1 of Binatia bacterium. Classification (GTDB taxonomy): domain Bacteria; phylum Desulfobacterota; class Binatia; order Bin18; family Bin18; genus SYOC01. The sequence continues at coordinate 25,637 of JBFWZL010000010.1, forward strand.
GGCGCCAAGAAATCTGGCAGTGGAACGATTGTACGCTATGCAGTGGCGCTGGCTGCGTTACTGGGTAAGCCGGTTCATCTGTTCAACGTGCGAGCGAAACGACCAAAGCCAGGTCTGCGGCCGCAGCATCTGAGCTCAGTCCTCGCGTGCGCCGAATTGTGCGGCGCGACGACGGAAGGCGTATATATTGGCAGCGGTGAGTTTACCTTCTGCAGTGCAGTACGAGATCGCCAAGAGCGAACCTTCACCCTTTGACGACAAATGTGTTTCTGAAGGCTTCCTTCGGCCAGCAAATGGGAGACCGTCCCAGGTTCACGTGGCCTGGTTCAGTGCTACCGGGAAAACAACCGCTTTAGTTCATAAATTCCGGCATGAGAGCGGCAAAGCGTTCTACCTGCTCCCTCACTTCAGCCAACGGGAGTAATCCTTGATCGCAGAACACAAGAAAATACTCAGGATTCAACCGTTCTTGTACAGCCGCAAGTTGGCGTCGAACATCGTCCGGGGTTCCGACAAAAGCAATCCCCGCTTCTATTACAGGCTCAATCGTTGTGGGAATGTTCGGGTAGAAATGCGAGTGATAAAGTCCGAGTAGATACATAATACCCCGCCGCGCCACTGAGAGTGCGGCCTCTTTCGTCTTGCCTAGAGCGACAATGCGGGCCAGACCTACACTCTGGCCCAACTTAAGCGCGCGCCCTGCCTTTTGCGCTTCTTGCCGGTAGAATTCCGCCCCTTGAATCGCCACATCAGGAAAGGGCAGGAAAATCATTGGTACGATACCCTCTCGTGCGGTCCAGCCGATCGTTTCTCGGGTCAACGTCATGGCTTGCAAAAGTAAAGGATGCGGTTTCTGGAACGGCTTAGGGACGGGCGATACCTTGCGCAACCACCCTTGTTCATCAATCTCTCCAGGGGCTCCATAGCGACGCGCCGCCTCCGCCGCCGGCCATTTGAGTCCTTCCGGCGGGTTGGGCGCGCAATAATACTTGCCATTGAACGCAAACGGCTCGTCTTTCCAGCAGAGTTTCATCACTTCAAATAGTTCTTGGGACACTTCGCGGTTATGTAGTTCCGCTTCGCTACCCAGCACCGACGGTTGGACGTGGTAGTGCTGCCCTAAGGTATTCACCCAGTGCGGAAACACTCCGCGCGCAAAGCCTGCCACGGCCCGCCCTTTGGTGATCTGATCCGCCCAAGCAATGTCTAGAGCTAATCGGATCGGGTCCCATGTAGGAAGCACATATCCTAAAGGCCCCAACTTGATTCGTTTGGTCTTGGACGCCAGATTGATGAGATGCGGGGTCGGATTGGATCCGGCAATCAGCCCATCTGAAAAGAACTGATGTTCCGAATAGGTCAGAATGTCGAAGCCAACTTTCTCGGCCAGTTGGGCTAGCTCGACCATCTCCTCAAGCATGAGTTGGATTTTATCGGTGCGGTGGGCAATCGGACGCAGGTGTTCGCGCTCCTCGGGGGACGCTGGTACGACCGGACCAAGATGGAGGATAAATTTCATGAGCGCTGTCCTTTCTTCACCGATACTTTTCCCGTTCCTGTGCTTCAGAGGCACTCGGCAACATACTCCTAGAGCCAAGATGCTTCAAGCAAACGTTGGGTACTCAGAAAGAAGCGTCGTGACGTAGTCTTTGCCCCGATCAAATCTAATATGGATATAGACAGGACTGGGGCGGCATGTGAGGTTCTACCTATTATTGACGGAAACAATCAAGTGAACCTTTCACGGATGAAATCTTCCTCTGTTTCACCTACTCCCTGGCTACAGCGGATCGGTCTCGGCAGGCCCGAGTTGCGCGCCTGGGTGCTCTACGACTGGGCGAATTCGGCGTTTGTCACCACCATCGTTGCCGCCATTTTTCCGATTTATTTCAGCTCGGTGGCGGCGGCCACGCTTTCACCTGCGGTCGCCACGGCGCGCTTCGCACTGGCCACAACGATTGCGTGCGCCATCATCGCGGTGTTGGCGCCAGGGTTGGGAGCCATAGCCGATGTCAGACCGATTAAAAAACAGATGCTTGGTATGTGCCTGGCAATCGGGGTCGCCACCACCGGAGCCATGTTTTTCATCCAGCGAGGCGATTGGTTGTTTGCCTGTATTCTCTTTATCCTTGCCGACATCGGCGCGGCGGGAAGTTTTGTCTTCTACGATTCTTTACTGCCTCACATCGCCAACGAAGAAGAAATGGATCGAGTCTCTACTGCGGGGTACGCCTTTGGCTATCTTGGCGGCGGTCTTCTGCTGACGCTGAATCTTTTCTGGTTACAAAAGCCGGAGGTGTTCGGTATCCCGGACGCGACGGCGGCGGCGCGCCTCTCTTTTCTCAGTGTCGCGCTCTGGTGGTTGATATTTTCTGTGCCCTTATTCTGGTTCGTCGCCGAACCGTCAAGTCACATAAAGGAGGAGGAAAGGCTGCCTCGGGTCAATCCATTCCGGACTGCGCTGAGCCGCTTACGTGAGCTACGGAGTTTTCCACCCGCCTTCCGGCTGCTGCTCGCGTTTCTGCTCTATAACGATGGCATCGCCACCATCATCCGCATGGCGGCAATTTACGGGACGGAACTCGGCATTGCTCAAGGCTCGCTGATTGCCGCAATTTTGCTGGTGCAATTTATTGGTCTGCCCTGTACGTTGCTTTTTGGTCAACTGGCGGGTTGGATTGGCGCCAAGCGTGCGGTTCTTCTCACTCTCTTGATCTATACAATCGTTAGTGTTGTTGGCTACCTGATGCAAACCGCCTGGCACTTCTATGCAGTCGCCCTCCTCATTGGCACGGTACAGGGCGGAAGTCAGGCGCTCAGCCGTTCGTTGTTTGCCAGCATGATTCCTCGTCATCGCTCGGCGGCGTTTTTTGCCTTGTTCGCAATCTGTGAAAAATTTGCCGGTATTTTTGGCCCGGCGATCTTCTCAGTGACCGCGCTGGTTGCGGATTCAAGTCGTAGCGCTGTCCTGGCCATCATTGCTTTCTTTCTCGCGGGCGGCTGGCTGCTTGCCGGTGTGAATGTTGCAGAAGGACAACGACTAGCGCGTATGGCGGAGGAAAAAGAGAGCTTCTCCGCTACACGTTGAGACTGAAAAAGAGGTAGAATGTAGCCTGGATGAAGCGAAGCGTAATCCAGGGACGAAGGGGGAGCGGAGCAAGAATCCCGGATTTCACTCCGTTCCATCAGGGCTACGTTGTTTTCATACTCAAGGGCGCTCCGCAGGCGTATGAACATTCCCGCGCAAGCGGGAATCCAGGGATCTGTACAGATCTAGACACAAGCCCAATAAAGCAGGAATCAATGACATGTCTCTGGAAACAATGGACACTTTACAAACATTCGTGAGCAGATTGGCCGACCACGGCGAGAAAACAGCCGTCGTCGCCGTGCACAAAAGCGATATAGAAGCTTGGTCCTTTGCCCAGCTCGTCAACGCCGCTCAACGTCTCGCTGCGGGGTTGCGCAAAGCCGGGTTGCCGCCAGGTGCGCCGGTGCTGTTGTGTGCGCCGAACTCGCCTGAATGGCTCGTTGCCTGTTTCGCCCTTCTCGCCATCAGTGCGGTTCCCGTAGTTGTGGATACGCAGCTCAGCGACGAAGATCTCCGACATGTGCTTGACGATAGTGAAGTCCGGTGGGCCACGACTACGCTTCACCTCACCCGCCGCCTCTCTCAATATCGTAATAGCCAACATCTGACATGTATTCTCCTTGACCCAGAGAAAGATGATAGAAGAAGTTGGCGTAACTATGAGGTTGATCCCAAGGACCCTTTTCCGTTAGCGAATCCCGCCGATCCCGCAGTCTTGTTCTACACGTCTGGAACGACAGGAGCCCCCAAAGGAGTACCACTCACGCACCGTAATCTCACGGCGAACTTGCAGGCATTCCTGAGTCTGCAGCTCATCAAAGACACCGACCGCTTCTTGCTGCCGCTTCCGCTCCACCACGTCTACCCATTTACCGTTGGCATGCTCGCGCCTCTAGCGGCTGGAGTCACTCTCGTTTTTCCACGCTCACTCACTGGTCCCCAGATCGTTCGGGCGCTACAGACTGCCCATGTCACCGTCATTATTGGCGTCCCTCGTTTTTATACGGCGCTCTACGCTGCCATCGAGGCGCGCGTCCGACAACGGGGCCGGTTAGCCACCACGTTCTTTCAACGCGCCCTTGCTTGTTCGATCGGCTTGCGACGCCGATTCGGACTCTATGTTGGGAAGTGGCTCTTTGCTTCATTCCATAAACAGTTTGCCCCGCATCTGCGCGCCGTATGCTCAGCTGGAGCGGCTATCGAACCAGACCTTGCCTGGAAACTCGAAGGTCTTGGGTGGCAGACCGCGGGG
>JBFWZL010000011.1:0-29403 GCA_050185455.1 Binatia bacterium
TGAAAAGGAGGGTAACCGATGCCGCAGTATGTATATGTCGGCGTCCCACAGTGGACGGCAACGGAAAGTGCAGGAATGCTTGGAGGTCTCTTTCGCCAGGAAGTTGGGGCCGCTGAATGGCGGCATCTCACTACAGGCCTACCGGACAAAGTGGAAGTGCGCACGGTCGCTCTTCATCCACACGATCCCCAAATTGTGTATGCGGGCACTCAATACGGTCCATATCGTAGTATCGATGCTGGGGACCATTGGGAGCGCTTCACGTTTCCAGAGCAGGGAGGAGTGGTGTGGACGATCGTCTTTCATCCGCACGATCCCCAAATCTTGTATCTTGGGACAGCTCCACCGGCGATTTATCGTAGTAACAACGGTGGAAAGAGCTGGCGGCAGCTACCCATCGTGGCGACGGCTGGAGCAGTGCGCATGGCGTTCCCAATGCGCGTTATTCGCCTCGCGATTGATCCAAACAATCCCAATAATATCTACGCAGCACTCGAAGTGGGCGGCGTCATCCGCAGTCTCGACGGAGGCGACACTTGGAGTGACTGTACGCCAGCCTTACTCGCCCTTGCTGATCGGCCTCATCTGAAGAGCCAACTTGGGAGTGATACCGAAGTTGAGGGAATCATGGACGCGCATGCGGTGACCGTCAGCGCCACCCAGCCAGGAACAGTGTTCTTGGCGAACCGGATGGGACTGTTCTGCAGCGCCGATCAAGGGGAAAGCTGGCGTGAGTTGGAGATCTGGCGGTTCTCGCCTTTTGCCTATGGGCGCGATATCCAGACGGCTCCCGATGATCCTCGCACTTTGTATGCAGCACTCAGCCCAGCGGCGATGAGTCAGGCAGGGTCTATTTACCGTAGTCAAGACTTGGGAGAAACGTGGCGGCGCTTTGATCACCAGGTCACCCCGCGCCGCACAATGATGTCAGTCGCGGTGAGTCGTTGGAATCCACAGTGTGTCTACGGCGTGAATAGCATTGGCCAAGTGTTCGGCACGCAGGATGGAGGGGAAACCTGGCGGGAGTTTCCCCTGCCCGCCGGTGTACGCAACGTCTACACGGTAGCCTGCGTTTGAGGACCGCAGGCCAATGCCCTTAAGTCAAGCTGCGCGATGGCACGCCATTGATCATGAAAGCCTATAGCCCGGATGGAAAGGAGTGAAATCCGGGATTCCTACTCCACTCCCCGTTCGTTTCTGGATTACGCTTCGCTTCATCCAAGCTACCTTTGGTCTCTTTTTCAGAGGAATGACAGACTGTCACGAGTGGCCAGTACGGATCGCATATTTTGTTTCTGAGCAGTGGAGCGAAGCAATCTTCTCAGTCAATGGCAATCCGCTCCGGGCGCCCTCCCCTGCAGTTTATTTCTTTTTATTCCCTGGCCAATGCTCCAGTGCTCCTAACCCCTCCAAAGCCAGCCCATAGCCAAGATTGTCCAGCATCAGCCGCTTGAGCTGCTGCGTGATCGCCACCCGCGCATAGCGAACGGTGAGAGGCGGCTGTTTCACAATCTGTCGCGCCAGTTCCCGTCACGATGACCGCGCGGTTTTCTGGATCACTACCAATGTCATAGTAGCATTGGCCTAACTCAGCGTGTGGAGCCTCACCCCAGTGCAGGGTTCCCCCGTCCGTATGCAAACGCAGCTGCAAAATACCGTCGTGTCGCTCCAGCTGAATATGTTTGTATTTGTTTGCCTATTCCTCAAAGCGAGCCATGGTAAGCCTCCTTTCTTCACTTCGGTTGCGGCCATACATCAGGGACCGTGGTCGCTAACCACTTTACTAACGCTGCATTCACCTCGATCGGCTTCTCCTGCGCCATCCAATGCCCTGAACGAATTGTCACCTCCGTCAGATTGCGACAGTAGGCGCGCATGGGCTCGGCCAGTCGTGAATGAGTGCATTCGCATACGTAATCATACCGAGCATTCAGAAATAAGACGGGCATGTCGAGGTAGCCGCCATTCTTTTCCGTCTTGGCATACTCAGCATTCGCGGGATGGTTCATATACCAAGAAGATGGTCCGAAAAATCCGTTCCGTTCTAGCGCGGCGACATAGATGCTCAGATCTTCCTCGGTTACCACGTCAGTGTCTTGTGGCAAATCAGGAATCGTATTCATCCCAATCATGCCGTGACTCCGACGAGCCGCTGCCGTCATTGCTGGCTTCCCCTCCCCCTCTGGATTCCCTTTGCGGAACAGCAGTTTCATGAATTTGTAGACGTTCGCATCCATGGGCGCGACGGCTTCGGCAAAACTTTCCTCGTAGTAGCGCATATAATCCCACTGACCGGCGGGAAACTCGTTTTCTGGATACAGCTTCCGATCGACCAGGGCCAACGTGTGATCAAGACCGCGTTCAATCGTATAGTAGGGCACACACAGATTAGCGACGGCCTGGCAACGGTCAGGGTGATGACTGGCGAGATTCCACACTACCGGGCTGCCCCAGTCATGGCCCACCCACACGGCTTTCTCTCTGCCCAACGAGTCTATAAGTTCTAGCATGTCACGGACCAGGTGCGCCTGAGCATAATCGCCGTGCTGGTTATACACCGAGGAACGCCCATAGCCGCGCATATCCGGCGCAACGGCGCGGAAACCCAGAGCCGCAAGCGCGGGAAGTTGATGACGCCAACTAATGGACAACTCAGGCCAGCCATGCACGAAGATGACGAGTGGTCCGTCCTCCGGTCCTGCCGCCAGATAGAAGGTCGTATGCCTCCCTGTCTTAATGGTATGTTCGGTGATGGACATAGCAGCTCTCCTTATCGTTTTTCAGTTTTCTGAATCCGCTCATACTCTAACAAATTCAGTAGAAGCGAAATATGAGGAGAGGGAACCTATATGAGAGGTATCGTATACGTCTGTCCGCTCTTCGACTTCGCTGCGCTACACTCAGGACGAGCGGTTCCAGTGCCCGTTCGTGCTGAGCGTAACCCGAAGGGTGAAGTCGAAACATGCACGACTTCTTTATAAAGATGAGTTAAGGGAACTATACACGTCACCGCCCGCGCATGAGGTCTTGATTCTTATGATCGAGGAGAGAATCTTATCGGGATGGCCATTGCTTGTTGATTTGTTACTCTGACTTTGATTCCTGACACGAAACGGAGGGTGTGTGGCTCACTCACGAAAACTGCGACTAGGCGCGTTCATGCGACCGGTCAGCATTCATACGGCTGCCTGGCGTTATCCAGGAGCGTTTCCAGATGCGAATTTTAATTTCGCGCACTACAAGCGGTTCGTTCAGACGCTGGAGCGCGGGCGGTTTGACGCTTTTTTCATGGCGGATCATCTGGCGGTAATGAACATGCCCATGCCAGCGCTCAAACGCAGCGCAACAGTAACTTCCTTCGATCCGCTGACCTTGCTTCCGGCGCTAGCCACGGTGACCGAACATCTCGGGCTGATCGCCACCGCGTCCACCACCTATAATGAGCCGTACCATGTCGCGCGGAAATTCGCCTCGCTCGACTATATCAGTGAGGGGCGCGCCGGCTGGAATGTCGTCACCTCCGCCAATCCAAGCGAAGCCTTGAACTTCGGACGCGAGGAACACCTGGAGCATGATGAGCGCTACCGTCGCGCGCGTGAGTTCTTCGATGTCGTCACTGGTTTGTGGGACAGCTGGGCAGAGGATGCCTTCATTCGTGATGTCGAGGCGGGCGTCTATTTCGCCCCTGAAAAGCTGCATGTGCTGAACCATAAAGGGCCGTACTTCTCCGTGCGAGGACCATTGAACATTGCGCGACCTATCCAGGGCTGGCCGGTCATCGTCCAGGCTGGAGCGTCTGAGGCGGGACGCCAGCTCGCTGCTGAGACGGCGGAAGTGATATTCAGCGGTCCGAACAATCTCGGCGATGCGCAGCGCTTCTACGCAGACATGAAAGGTCGCTTACAAGCGCTCGGACGTCCCAGCGATCACCTGAAGATCTTACCGGGTGCATTTGTCGTGATTGGCGACACCTTGGCCGAAGCGCGCGCGAAGAAAGCGCGGTTGGATAGTCTGGTACATCCAGATAGCGGCATTGCCACGCTTTCAGTCCAACTAGGCCACGACGTATCTGGTCTTGACTTAGATGGTCCGCTGCCGGATATGCCGGAGAGCAATGCGAGCAGGAGTGCGCGACAGAAACTGCTAGACATGGCGAGGCGAGATAAACTGACCGTACGGCAACTGGCTCAGTATGTCGGCGGCAGCTTCGGCGTCTTGGAGATGATCGGCACACCTACCATGATTGCCGAGCAGATGGAGGAGTGGCTGGTGACGGAAGGCTGTGACGGCTTCAATGTCATGTTCCCATATCTGCCGGGCGGGCTCGATGATTTCGTCGATCGCGTCGTGCCTCAGTTGCAGCGACGCGGGCTGTTTCGGCGCGAATATGAAGGGAAGACGCTCCGCGAGAATCTCGGTCTGCCTCGCCCCAAAAACCATTTTTTCTGAGGCGCCGAATTCAGTCACCCGACTTGGGCATTTAGGCCGCACGTTTTTGCGGTAATGGAGGAGTGGCCGGTCACGAAAGGGTGCGATGGTTTCAATGTTATATTCTCGCGGTCGAGTCTGAAAATACCGACTCTTGTGGTTCCCTCCTTTGCTCGTCGTCCTGAACGGAGACCACCAGCGGTGCATGGTCGCTGTGCATTAGCCATTCCTGATGTTGCCCTACCCATACTGACACTGGACGGGAGAGCCATGTTTTGGGCACGAAGCAATAGTCGATGTGATAACCCTGGTGTGGCCGTTTCAGAAACCACAACGTGGACTGACGTTCCTGCGCAAAGGACTCCCCAGTCACCGCGTGATAGGCGCTGGCGAGTCCCAGCTTGGAGAGGGAATTCGCGATGCCTATAAAATTCGTCCGTTTTCCAGGACGGTCCCAGAACACGCTATTATTAAAGTCTCCGGCCACCACCGCATCGCGAGGCGAGAGAAACCGGCGGTAAAATCGCAGAGCGTCAAGCATGGTGAGGCCTGATAGGGAGTGGAAATTAAGCGCCCAGACAGCGAGCAGGTGAAAAGGCGCGCGTCCTGTCACCCGGAGTGGAAGAAAGACTTCGAAACGGGGATCAAACGAAGGAGAACGCGTCAGACGTACGTTGCCAAAACTAAAGACGCCTAAGCCTTTGTGATGTGATCGCTCCTGCCATTGAGCGTCGGTAAAGGTAAATTCCGAACACTTTGACACAATCACCTCCGGCGCCGCGCATTCCGGCAAGATGGCAAGATCGGGCTCAAGCTGCCGCAGCAACGCTATCTTCTTGTGAGCCGCCATATTGAGATTCCATACCAAAATGCGCACTCTTGCCTTCTCCTGCTCTTGCCTTCTCCTGCTCTTGCCTTCTCCTGCTCTTGCCTTCTCCTGCTCTTGCCTTGGCTTCCGGGTGGAATCAGCTGCAGCCGAAACGCCGCAGGGCAACCTCGGTGGCCTCGGAAGCAGGGAGGAAACTCTCGATCCGTAGCCCTTGGGCGGACTCTACCCTGTTCCTCCCACAAAAAACATTACCTCTGAAGTAATTACATAAGGTTACTGAACCCACTAGGGTCGCGGTCATTGAAGAAAACTTTCAACTGGAGAGAGCATGAAATTTTTTGAAGATGCTGCAGTTGGCGATACCTTTATGTCCCGGAATACCTATCGAATCACCGCTGAGGAAATCAAAAGCTTCGCTACACAATGGGACCCGCAACGATATCACCTTGATGAAGCAGAGGCCCAAAAGGTCGTGGGGCAATTATTTGCTCCCGCGCTGCTAACCCTGTGCATCAGTTTCAAGCTAGCCCATGACTCGGGGTATTTTGAAATTTTACCAGCAGTAGGATTGGGATTAGAGGAGATACGCCTGCCCAAGCCAGTCTTCGTCAATGATGAGTTGCAGGCCAAGGTCACGGTCGTTGCCAAGCGCGACTCTCAGAGCAGGCCGGGGCTGGGACTGCTCAGCCATAAGACCGAGATGTTCAATCAACACGGCGAGGTGGTTTTGTGTTACGTTGTGCCGTCGCTCGTGTACAAGCGGCCCCGCCAAATTGCCGCGCTATGTTGAGTTGACAGAGCCTTTAGTGGGATTTCTCAACACTCTTCCTTCGGCATAAGTCCCCTCTCCCTTTGCGGGAGGGGGACAATGTGTTCGAGGTCAATCTCTACACTTTTGCATAGTTCTGAAATTTTACACTCGGTGTTGTCGCACCCTTCATTAGGTGAACCCCATTGTAGTGTTTGTTCTCTTCTCGCTTAGCCAGGGAAGGACAGACTGTCTTTGGTTGTTCTTAAATCCAGGCCCCGGACGCGTCCGATTGATATCCTAACGAGCGGTAGGTCGCATCCACCAAGCTCTGTCCCCGATCGTTGAGTGAGGCCCCAGGGCCCATCCGGTTCATCGTGTAGCCAAAGGACATCGCAGCTTTGGGATCGGCAAAGCCAAACGAGCCGCCTGCCCCCACGTGGCCAAAGGCGTCTTCGGAAACGAGAACGCTATCCCGTACGCCAGGAGGTTCGTTGCGGTTGTCCATTGATTTCATGAAACCCAACGCAAACCGGGTCGGCATCACCAGCACGGCATCCCTCCCGGTCGCGGAAGAGACTCGGGACATGCGGGCCAAAACGTCAGGGCTTACTAACTCAATGCCGTTAAGTTTTCCTCCGCAAGCCAACGGCGCATACATTCCTGCTAAGCCGCGCGCATTGGTAATGCCGCCAGCTGCGCCAATCTCCGCGGCATGCGCCGCCCGGGAATCATACTCAGGCTTAGCACCCATATAGTTGCCAGAGTTGAGGAGCACGAGCGATTGCAAGGATCCAGGCTTCGCGATCTCTTGAAAAAAGAGGCTTTGAGGATCAGGTTCCGCTGCGATCATGGGCGCGACTCGCGACTCGTGCGTTTCCGGCAAGCCGATCCAGAAATCCAACCCTAGCGGTTTAGCAACCTCCTCCTGAAAGAAAGTTCCCAACGATTTGCCAGAAACGCGCCGCACGACCTCTCCAACTAGCCACCCTAATGTAAGCGCATGATAACCATTCCGCGTACCCGGTTCCCAAAACGGCTCTTCCTTCGCCAGCACATTGACCATCAGCTCCCAGTTAGCATAGGCGCCCTGAGGCAACGGCGTACGCACAGCGGGAAGACCTGCTTGATGATTCAAGAGCATTTTGACTGGGATGCGTGCTTTGCCGGCTTGGGCAAATTCCGGCCAGTAGGTGGCGACTGGCGCATCCAGATCGAGCTGGCCACGCGACGCCAAGAGATGAGCGCATAGAGCCGTGGCGCCTTTCGTAGACGAAAAGACAATACTGACTGTCTCTGCCGTCCACGGCGTCTGTGTGTCAGCGCGCGCCATTCCTCCCCACAAGTCAACGACCTTTTTGCCCTGCAGCGTAATACAGACCGACGCCCCCACTTCGCCACGCTCGCGAAAATTCTTCTCAAACTCCTGCCGCACTAACTGAAACTTCGGATCGCATGTGCCATGAACTTCCATCAGTGTTCCCTCCTTCTAAGTACGAACTGTCTCTCTAAGATTGTGTTTTGTCCTACGCTACAGAACCAGCTCTGAAAAGGGGAGCCTGTCCGTTTCGCATTGCTATTTGCGTTATTGTCATATTTCTCTAAACCCTCTGGCGTTTATGAGGGAGGATCTCCTGCTTCAACTCTTCCCTTCCCGTCTGTTCTCGCAGAATTTACGTCCGCGCGGCTAACAACCGCCGGTACAAGAACGGAGCAGAATATCCGCGAGATCAGTCTCCCTGGTGGTGAAGAACAGAGAACTCGTGGGTTGGCTGGAATTTCGGGGATTGCCAGGGAAACGTCGCTTCTATAGGGAACCTAAATGAGAAGTGTCTTACCTACAGTGCCCGCCCTTCGACTTCGCTGCGCTATGCTCAGGGTGAGCGGTCTCAGTACCCGTTCGTGCTGACGTAACCCGTAGGGTGAAGTCGAAGCCTGAACTCGCTCGGCACAAATGATTTAGGAGAACTATAGTGTGCGCGGTTCCGATTGACACACCGTGCTGCGCGCACTAGGCTGCCCGCGGGTTCAAGTGAAGAGAGGAGCGTGCGTGTATGTCTCTAACCTTTCGCCAACTACATCCACACTTCGTCGCTGAAGTCAGTCCGGTCGATCTTCGCCAGGTGCAGGATCGCGGGACGCTCGCTGAGATTCGCGCGGGCATGGATGCATACGCCGTGCTTGTGTTTCGTGATCAGCCCTTCACTGATGATGAACAGCTCGCATTCGCGCAGCGCTTCGACGGCCAGCTGCACGCGAAAACAGGAATCAGCGCTTTGCAAAAGAACCGCCTGGGAAACGAAGCGCTCGGCGATATCTCGAACCTCGATGAAAATGGCGAGATCTTGCGATCCGACGATCGCCGTCGCATGTACGGATTGGGGAACCGCTTGTGGCATACCGACGCATCGTTTCAAGACCCGCCGGGACGCTATTCGATACTTTCAGCGCGAATCATTCCTCCAGTTGGAGCGGACACAGAGTTCGCCGATATGCGGGCGGCGTATGATGCCCTACCCCCCGAAATGAAGGCGCGGCTCGAAGGGCTTCGTGTTCATCACTCAATCGCGCACTCGCGGCAAATACTCGGATTCGAGTTCTCTCAAGAGGAACAAGAAAGCTTAAAAGGAGCGATCCATCCGCTCATCCGCACCCTTGCGCGCTCGCGGCGTAAGTCGTTGTATGTCGCGTCGCACGCCTCGAAGATCATGGACTGGCCGGTTCCCGAGGGTCGCCTGCTTTTACGTGAACTGATTGAACACGCCACGCAGCCGGAGTTTGTCTATCGCCATATATGGCGCGAAGGCGACCTAGTGATTTGGGATAACCGCGCTACGATGCATCGCGCGCGGCCTTTCGAAGAGGCGCGCTATCGCCGCGAACTCCGCCGTGTCACAACCCTCGATATCGAGCCGCCGGCAGCTGTCGCGAATGGGGCCTAACTCTCTCCCGTATACGACCCAGTCCAGTCGCTGTTTAGACTTCCGGAGGAACCAGGCTACGTTTGATGCGTTTCTTCCCACCCCACCCTTCATTGATCGGCACGAGAAAATCGAGCCGGATGATTTTTTCGGCGAACTTCCATTTCCCTTCCACACGCTGTAACCTGTCTTCATAGTAGCCAGCTACAGTAATGGATTCTCCTTTAAGATCGCCAACCGCGTCGAAGTAGCTCTTTGAGGTCGCGGTGTCGTCGTCAATCGCGATCACCTGGTTATGGATAAGATGACGGAGCACTTCCATACGATTTTGTAGATAAACCTCATACCAACGCTGGACAGCCGCTGTTCCTTCGTAGCGTTTCCCTGGCGCCAAGATGAGCGTACAGGGATCATGAAACAGCTCTATCACTTCGAATAATGTCCCCTTATCCACCGCCCAGCAATAGCGGTGCAGAAGTTCACGGATCTTCTCGCGGTCGACGAGTTCCTTGAGTAAGCCATCCATCTTGTCCATCATATAACCTCCTTTCGCCGATCACGACTTTCGCAAGGAAGCCAAAGCTTCTCGTTCAACTTCAGGTTCCACAGTTGCGGTGGGTTGCATAAACAGAGTAAAGAAACGTTCTTGCACTCGTTGTTGCTCTCTCACGTCCACGGGCGCAAAAACCACCACGCCAACACTCATAGCGAAATTGACAAGAGCGCCGCAGAGTCCCACATCGAATACGCTAATGTGATCCCATCCCGACGCCATCATGATGGTAACGCAGAGCATGCCGCTTCCCAGTCCCGTAAAAGCCGCCGCGCGCGAGAAACGCCTCCAATAAAGTCCCAGAATCAAGGGGATATACAACTGCATCAGGAATTCAAATTTAATGATGGTCAAGTTCCATAGGGTTGTCATTGGGCGTAATGACAGCGCGGTGACGAGGATAAGGATCAAAGCGGTAAAGATCCGTCCAGCGGTAGCAATTTCGTTTTCACTCGCCCGCGGGCGCAGAAACTGACGATAAAGATCATGCGTGACCATCGATGAGAGCGTCAACAAGACGCCGGCCGCGGTTGACATGATTGCCGCCGCGGCGCCAAGAAATACGAGCAACGTCAACCAGTACCAACTCTCCGCCCGCTGCGCGAGTAGGAGGGCCAATACTTGATCAGCCTGAATGGTTGTAAGGTCGTGGAGTTTAATAATTCCAACTAAACCGATCAGCACTACGCTCAACATCACAATGAAATAATTTGGAATCATCATCACTAAGCCGCGGCGAAGAGCACGTTCGCTCTTCGCTGCATAGACGCTCTGCACGATTTGCGGGTACATCGCCCCACCCATGCCAAACACCAACGCAAAGAGCAGATATGAACGAGTCAACGTTTCAAAAGACGCCGGTACGGTAACTTTCGCTGGAGCTACAGCAACAGCTTGCTGAACAATCGCGTGCAATCCCCCTTCGGATTGCACAAGGACGACCGCCGCCACGACAATCGCCAACCACAGCAACGCTCCTTGTAGGACTTCCGCCCATACAACCCCACGCCACCCGCTCAAGAGCACATAGGTGAGCATAACGGCGAAAATGTAGATGACGCCGGTCGCAAAACTGTACTGTCCACCGGTGAAGCCGACGAAGGCGTGACCCATCGCCGTGGCTTGGATCATGAGGTACGGAATAATCGTTACAATAAAGAGCAAGGCGGTCCAGAATCGGAGCGCCTGACTGTTGAACCGATCAGCATAGAAGTCGGAAGGCGTGAGATAGTCGTACTTTTTCGACAGGATGTAAAGGCGAGGCGCATACGAGAGAAAGCTCAAGGAAATGGCAATGCTGAAAGGGATTAGGGATACAGCCATCAGACCGACACGATACGCCTGTCCTGGTAAGCCAAAGAAAGAATTCCCGCTAAACTTGGTCGCCAGCATGGCGAAGAACAGGACAAGAGCGCCGGTACTTTTTCCGCCAAGGAAGTAATCTCGCGCGGTCCAAGCGCCGCCGGAGCGATACGCGAAGTAACCGATCAGGATGTTACTGAGAAGATAGAGCGTGAGAAGCACAATGGCGTCGGAACCGAGCCCGCTTTGCTCCGCCATCAGTCTTCCTTTTCGTTCAAGAGGATTGCCGCTAACCGCCAATGGCGGAAGACAAGGTAGATTGCAAACCCAGTAAGGCTCAAGGACGCCACGAGAACAGAGAGGAACCAGAGTGGTGCGCCAAACACCAGCGGCTCATACGTTCCCACAAAAAAATAGGGGACACAGGAAAAAAGTAGGAAAAAAACGACCAACCAGATCCACGGATGGGAGAGATCTTTCATATCAACAGTGGTCAGCTATCAGCATTCAGCAATCAGCCAAAGAGCAGGGGAGCCATCAGGCTAAACGCTGACTGCTGAAAACTGAGGGCTATTCAAGTCCGGTGTAATCAAATTCTAGCGGTTGAATTTTTCCGGCGTCAATTTCGTGGATCCGCTCCGGCGGGAGCGGGTAACTGAACTGTTCATTACGCATGTCGATGCGTTGGAGCAAGATTTTCTTTGTCATCGCGGCTACTTCATCCCATTCGACGGGAGCGAGTTCTTGCTTGGCCAGACCGATAAATCCGGAGCGCATGTGACCGATTTCATCGTCGTAGACATGTTTACACGCCTTAGCGATGCGGTCGTTCAGGTCTCCAGAGCCCGTTAGCCGCATACCGGAGGAATACATGCTACAGTAGCCGCCTTCGGTGAACCGCACGGCAAAGTAACCGAGCTTGCCGCGCTGTTCGCGGTATGCGTAACGAACGCGCGCCAATTCGTTGTCGGCTTCCCACCCGGTCAATTGCTCGGGATTGAGTTTTTCCCCGCTCAGATGGTCATAGATATCAGCAAATAAGCAGTAGTGAAAAAACTCCGTGCGCAGGTCGTCGATCACATCCATCACTTCGTGCCGATCTACTTCTCTGTCAATCTTATGAAAAACCTCGCTCAGGTAGGCGACAGGCCCCTGAAAAAGTCCCTTCTTTTTGTCACCTACGCCCGAGCCCCAGATTTCCTTAAAACACTGACGGCGCAACCATAAGAGATCCGTCTCTCGCGTTCGCTTTGGACTTTGGAAGTAGGTCCAAACCACTTCCGCTTCGCCGGCCCAATACGGAGCGGCAAGCTCGACCAGGCGTTTAAGATTGGGATTCACCGCCATGATTGTTCTCCAAAAATTGAGTCATTGAATCCTCGGGTCAGTGAATCATTAAAGACGGATAATGATTCACTTCTCAATGACTCAAGCGCTTACTTCTGAGTTTTGTCCATCTGATCGCCCAACTCGCTGATGCCCTGATAAAAGAGCTTGAGCGCTGTCAGGGCAAGCCTCATGCCTTCGAACACTTCCTGTTTCTCTTTCTCATTTGTCAGGTGGCGCGCAATTGGTTCCCATACGCGGCGCCCGGCATGATCGTCATCCGCCTTGGTGTGGTACGTAAAGAAGAACACTTGCTCGTCATTGAGATCAAAGGCTTTCTTCCACGCCTCGGCTTGAAAGTTATGGTTCGATAGATTGGTAATAATAAACTCGTCCACCGAAGTCGCCAGCCAACCGGCAATCCAGTGGCGAGTCCGCGCAATATTTTCCCACACGTTGAACGCCACTTCGACCAAGGGGACGGGCTTGACCGTATTCATTTGCTCATCGGTCAAACCAACGTTGCGCCCCATCTGCCATAAAATGGACGTATGTGGTTGGGCAATCTGGTCATCGTACACCAGCTCTTCTCGCATCTGCCCAATGGTTTTGCGCACCACCGCCAGGTCCGTGCAGCGGCTCATCCAGGCCGGGCGCATCACTGAACTCAAGAGCCGGTTTCGTGGAATATGTTGCAACAGATACGCACGGCCACGCCCGCGTGTCAGCGGTTCACTCAGCCACGGAATCTCCGCCGCCACCTGCAGCGCGTAGTCACAAATTTCCTCAATAACGGAGGGGGGATTGTCTGCCATAGGGTTTGACCTACCAAAAAATGCTCAATCATCAACAACGGACAGCTCACTTAGACACAAGGGAATCGGCGAATCGGTGAGTCAAAGTTCTTCTCCAGTTCTCCGTCTCCCCGGTTCTTCGTTTCTTTCTCATACGATCGGATCATACGGAAACACATCCGTCGTCACATCAAGCTTGTAGAACGAATTCTTAAAAGCGTCAGGAATCACCTCCGCCACTTTCTCCGGCGTCCACCCTTCCATATCCGCCACCTGACGGATCGGTCGCGGTTGTGAGAAGAGAATGATTTCCTTCGCGCGCACGCCGAAGATTTGCCCGTTCACTTCCTGCGCCGCGTCGCTGGCCAAAAAGGTCACAAGGGGCGCAATCATCCCCGGGTCCATCTTCTTGAGTTTCTCAACCCGTCGCTTCTGCGCTTCGGTTTCCGTTGGGATCGTGCCAATCATACGTGTCCAGGCAAACGGGGCGATACAGTTCGCCGTGGCCCCGTAGCGCCCCATGTCGAGCGCTGTCGCTTTCGTCAAACCGACGATGCCCATTTTCGCCGCCGCATAGTTCGCTTGGCCATAGTTGCCAATCAGCCCGGAGGTCGAAGTGATGTTGATAATACGACCGCTTTTCTGCTGCCGCATGTGCGGTGAGGCGGCGCGAGTGCAAGCAAAAGAGCCTTTCAAGTGGACATTGATAACGGCATCCCACTCTTCTTCGCTCATATTGAAAATCATGCGGTCACGGAGAATGCCGGCGTTATTCACCACAATGTCGATGCGGCCGAATTTTTCCAGCGCGGTCCCGATAATTTTTTCTCCACTAGCCAGGCTGGCAACGGAATCATAGTTTGCAACCGCGACCCCTCCCGCCGCCATAATCTCAGTGACAACTTTATCCGCAGGAGCAGCGTCACGTCCTTCACCAGCCGAACTACCGCCTATGTCATTCACCACCACTTTTGCTCCTTCTTTCGCGAGGAGCAGGGCAACGCCGCGGCCGATCCCGCCGCCAGCGCCGGTTACTACGGCGACTTTATCTTTGAGCATCATTAGAGTTGTTCCTCCTCAGGTAGCAGTAGAGTGCGCGGAGCGCACCCAGGAAACTGACTCCCCTCACCCGGTCCCTCTTCCACAAGGGAGGAGGGAACCCATTACGCAACATACTTTCTAGAGCTGAATATCGTCAGGTTTTCTCCGCCATGCGCAACGCCCCGGACGGACATTGCCGGATCGTCTGCCTAATCGCTTCGATGCTCGCCCCCTCAACATTGATCCACGGGTCCTTGTTCACATCGAACACTGTGGGGAGCCCTTGTACGCACTTCCCGGCGTGAATGCAGATCTTCTCATCATAACGAACGGTGATCTTGTCGTTTTGGTATTCCTGCATGATTCTCCCCTCTCATAAGCAACCAGCAGTCAGCGAGCAGCCAAACAACAAGATTTTTGCTGAAAGCTGAAGGTCAATTGCTAATCTATGGTTGTCCCAATACCGCCACACAGGACACCGCCCCTGGTCCGCCAACATTGTGGACGAGACCAAGTTTCGGGTCTTTGACTTGGCGAGAACCGCCTTGGCCGCGTAACTGGGTAACGATTTCATACACCATGCGTACGCCGCTGGCGCCGATGGGATGACCGAACGATTTGAGTCCACCGCTCGGATTAATTGGCATATCGCCGGTGAGCGCGGTGCGCCCCTCCTCAATGAGTTTGGCGCCTTCACCTTTTTTCGCAAAGCCGAGATCTTCATAATTGGTAATCTCGGTCCAAGTGAAACAGTCATGCACCTCGGCCACATCGATTTCTTTCAAAGGATCTTTGATCCCCGCCATCGCATACGCTTGCGCCGCCGCGTTTTGCGTGGCGCGAAAACCAAGGTAGTCGTAGGTGGGGTCCATAAAAGGTCGCCCACTGGTCACTGATAACCCCACACCTTTGACTAGGATGTAGTCGTCACGATACTTCTTCGCCAGATCGGCGCGACATACAATCGCCGCCGCGGCGCCGTCTGTCGTTGGGCAACAGTCGTACAGACCAAAGGGATAGGCCACGATAGGCGCGGTCAACACTTCCTCCGGCGTGACCTTTTTCTGGAGATGCGCTTTCGGGTTTAACGAACCATTGTAATGATTTTTGACGGCTACTTTGGCCAGCGTTTCTCGCGTCAGACCGTAAGTGTGCATGTACCGAGTCGCCGCTAACGCAAACAACCCTGGCGCGGTGGAACCGTCATTGTGATAAGGATGGACGCCCTCCCGCGCCAAGCCCCGGCCTGGGCGGTCTTTATATTTTTCCACGCCAAGAACGAGAGCAATGTCGTAGACGCCGGAAGCGACGGCTAAGACCGCATGCCGGAAGGCATCAGTTCCCGTTGCGCAGAAATTCTCTACCCGAGAGATGGGTTTGTTGTAGAGACGGAGGGCGTCTCCCAATGAAACGGCGGCTTTGCCATGCCCTTGCGCCGGAGAATAGGTCCCAAGCCAAGCCGCGTCGATTTCTTCCGGTGTAATTTTGGCGTCGTTAAAAGCAGCGAACGCCGCTTCAACGGCCATTTCTTCGTAACCCTGATCGAAATTATCGCCAAACTTGATGCACCCGACGCCGATGACCGCAACCTGATCCTTAATCGAGCGAGCCATGGAAGCCTCCTTCCCGGTCAATATTATGCTAGCAGTTTTCAGCTTACTGTTGTTTTGCCTCTAGCTTATACGCCGTTGTTCCGGGAAGGATCAAGCCCGTACAAACGCTTGCTTTAACAAGAGCGGTACACGCTCGCGAGGATATCGTCGTAAGGAAGGGGGTGTTCAGCAGAGGCCGAAGGCGCCCCTTCGCCATCCGTATCTGTCCAGCTTTGTTGATGCAATGTTGACGTCAGGATCACGCGAAGAGCTGCTCCTGAATGGAAGATGAGGCGCGCAAACTCAGCCCCATCTCCCGGTTCATCCAAGGATGCGCTCATGATGAAAAGACCGATGTCGCGCCGACAGCGGAGGGCGCGCAAGACTTCGCTCATACTCGATGACTCGATCACCTCGAATCCTTGGCAAAGCAACTGGCACAACAAACGGCCCCGGAGTTCTTTATTCCGCTCAGCTAACACAACCACTGGGTTACCCATGTTTCGCATCTCCCCCACTGATCGGAAGAGCAAGATGCTGGCCAGCAAGCTTCCCCCCTTGGTTATCTAGCGAGACGGCAAAAAGCCTGAGAAATCCAATTCGTCATTCCCCTCCTCTTCCTCGTCTCCATGTCAAATTTAGCAATACTGCAAAATCGAGTTGACAGATCCAGACAAAAGAGAGGCGAAGTTCAACGGGCCGGTCTACACTTCCAATAATAATGGTGCATCGTCGGCCCTTCTTTCCGACGGCGTAAGGTGAGCACTATTTCATCCTCGATACGAACATCCTCAGGATCAACATCGGTCATCTGTATATAGAGCCTTCCCCCTTGATCGAGATCAACTACCGACATGATCGTCGGCGAATCCGCCGCTACGTACAGATGGTCACGCGTGAAGGTAAATACGTGGCCCGTCCGCTCTAATGGCACTTCCTGTAGAGAATCGTGATTCTGGCACGCGAGACAAACGCGGGTGATTGGATATTGGCGAGTTCCACACCGCAGACATTGTGTGCCGTAGAGCCGGACGTTTTGCTTTTCTTCTTTGGCCAAAAAAACGTTGGACAGCTCTGGGCCTTCTTCGTTTTCTGCATGGTATTCCCGCATCTTTTTGAAGATTTGATACGAAGGATAAAGACGCTTCTCGCTCAGATGATCGGAAAGCGAGCGCTGCAGCGAGCGTTTCTTGATCTCGTCAGTCACTCGCAACACACATCCATCAGCCCCTTCACCATACGCCAACAGCAGCAAACGTTCGCCGGGCTTCGCCGTTTCCAACGCGGCGGCGAGCAATAAAAACGGCGCGGCGCTGCCACACGCGCCAATTTCCTGAAAGAGTGAATTCTGGAGCTGCGCATCCTGGAAGCCCAGCTTCTTCGCGGCGTTCACATGGGCGCGGCCATCGGGCGAAGGAAGAATGATCTTCGCACAATCTTGTGGTTGGAGGTTGTTTTTTTGCAGCAACGCTTTCCCCACGGCCACTACGCTCGCTTGATACCCGCGTTCAGTCGCAAAACGGGATGCTTGGGTTTGGATGAAAGTATCCGTGTCGCGACGCCATTCATCGAGAAAATCATCAGAGCGCGACGCCATGTCGAGAATCTCGGCAATCACGCCCTCGCGACCGAGCATGACCGCACTCCCGGCATCGCCGAACCAGTCTTCCTCCCCTTCGCCCGGTTGCCCGTCGCGCACGTCTCCCGCGGCAATCAGGACACGCGAAAGACGACCGCTATTTAGGGCATCCACCCCGGCTCGTAAAGCTGAAGTAGCGGAGCGAATACTGCCGGCAAAATCCATCGTCTCGCATTCCAGGGAGAGGTCACACGCCGCCGCCATAAAGCTCGCCGAAGAGCGTTGCCAGAACGGCGCGGAGGTAGAGGCAAAGTAGAGCGCATCAATCCCCGCCTTGCCTTTTTCTTCCGTGCAACGCAGCGCGGCTTCCAAGCCGAGCGTCAACGCATCTTCGTCAAAATAGATTGCCGCACGCTCGCCTTTCCCCACGCGCCGCGCCCAGGCTTGGCCTATCTTTTCCCGTTCAAGACGGCAGAAAGGAACATGGTAACCACAACTGGTAATGCCAATAATATGGAATTTCTCCATTGAGGAATTGAATCCTTACGCCAGCGAGAGATTGAAAGTTGAGCTATTGAATCAATCATGCCACTCCCGCAAGCCGCGCCCGCTCCAGGATGGTCCGCGCTCTTGTCAGATGCGGGACGTCCACCATTTGCCCTTTGAAACTGAACGCCATCTTCCCCGCCTTTTGGTTTTCCTCAAAGGCCTCTAGCAAGGCTTTGCTCTCAGCAATTTCTTCGGGCGAGGGCGTAAAAATTTCATTGACGACCTCAATCTGACTGGGATGAATCGTAATTTTTCCGGTAAATCCCATCCATGCGCCTTCGAGACAGTCGCGCCGCAATCCTTTAGTATCCTTGATATCGACAAAGACAGTATCTAACGGCTGCACACCCGTCGCCGTCGCGGCCAGGAGAGTCATGACACGGGCATAGCGGAACACTTCGAGAAATTGGCCGCTTTCGTCGCGATTTCTTCGCGCGCCAATGGCGGCGGATAAATCTTCAGCGCCCCAGGACAACGCATCCACACGCGGACACGTCCCAAAGTCACGGATGTTCAGAAGCCCCTGAGGGGTTTCCGTCGCCAAGACGATTAACTTCACCTCACCAGGGGTGTGGCCATATTCGCGTTCCATGAGGCTGATCATCTCATCGATTTTGAATAAATCCTCCTCCGTCCGCACCTTGGGCACAAGATAGGAGTCAGGCTTCCCTTGCATGGTCACTTCCAAATCTTTCATGCCCCAAGGAGTATCCAGTGGATTCATCCGCACCATGCGTTCTTGCCGGCCAAAATCAACTTCTTTCAGCCAGCGCGTCACCACCTCCCGAGCGGAATCTTTATTTTCAGGAGTGACGGCGTCTTCCAAATCAAGCACGAGAGAATCCGCCGGTAACGCCAAAGATTTTTGCAACATTTTTTCGTTGGCGCCGGGTACGAAATGCACGGCGCGGCGTAAGCGTGACATGGGCACCTCCAAAGCAAAAAGTGGGAAAGACAGCGTGGAAAAGACAAAAAGCAGAGTGAAAGGCGTAAAATTGGGCTTTTAGCTTTCAACTCATCACTTTTCACTCACCACTTTTTACTGTTCACTCTTTCTCCGCATCATCCCCGCTCGCCGACACCGCATCACCACTTCCCCGCGTTGGTTCGTGGCGCGATGCTCAAAAACAATAATGCCCCATTGCGGGCGGGATTTTGATTCACGTTTCTCAACCACTTCAGTTTCCGCATAGATCGTGTCGCCAATAAATACCGGTTTGGGAAACTCAACTTTCTCGAACCCAAGGTTGCCAACGGTCGTGCCGAGGGTCGTATCAGCGACAGACACTCCTACCGCTAAGCCAAGCGTAAAGATGCTATTCACAAGACGCTGTCCAAATTCGGCGTTTTTGGAAAACTCAGCGTCTAGATGGAGTGGTTGCATGTTCAACGTCAACGTAGAGAAGAGCAGATTATCCGTTTCGGTAACCGTGCGTCCGGGTTGGTGCTTATATACCTGTCCAACTTCTAGTTCATCGAAATATTTACCGGCCATACGCGCCTCCTTCAGCACTTGCTGATGGAGGAGTGCTTATCACTTCCGCGGCAAGCTCGCTAGGTCAAGCAATCAGCCACTTGTCGGTTCTCTTTTTATGACAAAGATAAGATGAAGATTTTACACTCTTGGAGCCCGATACCAAACCCGCCCGTCTTTGAGCGTCAGCTGAGTCACCAGCTTCTGCTCGCCAATCATATGGTCTTGATCGGTATCCACGAAATCGAACTGCCCCCGTTCCAGGCTGAACACGGCGACATCGGCAATCGAACCAGGCTTGAGCGTACCGATGTTTCCGGCTTCACCAATCGCACGCGCTGGGTTGGTAGTCACGCGCAGGATGACATCCTCCAAACTCATCCCCAGGTTGAGCAGTTTTGACATGGTCGTAGGCAAGTCGAACACCGGACCATGAGTCGCGCTGGGAATGGAGAGATCCGTCGCAATAGTGTCGGGCATGAATCCTTTCTCCAACGCCATGCGCACGAAGGGAAAAGTAAAGTGCATGCGACCATGCGCGCAATCAAAGAGAATGCCGGCTTTCTGCGCGTCCTGTACTTCACGTAGAATCTCTTTCTTCTCCGGCCCCATGATCCCATACTGATAGCGATGGAAGCAGTGAGTAACGATGTCGCCAGGTTTCAGGAACTCTAGAATTTTGGGTACGGGCAACAACGCATCGGTGATATGGACCATGAGTGGAACGTCGGCCATATCCGCCGCCTGACGCGCGAGACGCAACGGTTCGGTCCCGGAGGAGTCAGGCACGACGTTATTACTGAACCGCAGCTTGACGCCGATCGCCAGGTCGCGATTGTTCTGGATCGTGCGTGCGCATCCTTCCGGATCGGCATACGCCAGATGCATGAGTTCACCGACCTGGAGGTGAATCAGCCCAAGCGCCGAGAGATGGATGAAGCAACGAAGCCGTACCTGGCACTTGTCCGCCACATAACACCGCAGGCCGGGAAACGTCGCCGAGCCGGAACTGCCGGCATCGACCAGGGTCGTTACGCCGCTCGCGGCGCAACGCTGATCAGTTTCGTCACCCATGTCATGCGCGTTAATAAACGTATGGGCGTGGATATCAATAAGACCGGGGCAGACGATTTTTCCGCTTACATCGATCACCTTTGCCGCTTCAGTAGCGGCAATGTCCGACGCCACCGTCGCAATCTTCCCCTTCTTGATTGCCACATCAGCTTTGCCGCGCAACGGCCAGCCAGGATCAATTATTTCGCCCCCCTTTAATAACAGGTCATATAGCATTACTCTCCCCTCCTCGGCAGCCAATTCCCGACAATTGCTTCATCGAGTCATCGGGTCATTGATTCATTGCATAAACGACTCAATCCCTCAATGATTCAATGGCTCAATGTTAAAATTGGTACGTCACCCGCACCAGCGATTCGTCCCGCCGCCGGAACAGGCCGCCCAATCCCCAGGTTTCATCCACCCGACCACCAAAGCCGGGGGTGAAGAAATAACTCTGCGCCAGCCGGACGATCAAACGAGGAGTGACATAGTAATCCACCAGCCAACCGAATTGCGAGCTGTAGTGGTTAATAGGATCAACTACGATGAACGCCAATGGCAAGAGTGTACCTTTCCAATAGACGGTGCTGGCCGCGAAGGTGCCGACCACCTCCCAGTTCCGTACTTTGTCTGTCGGGGAAATCTGCCCCTGAAAGCGGGAAGTCCCTTCCGGAATATACTGCCAGAATAATTGCGTGGTGAGGAAAAACGTCGTGCGACGATTCAGCCACCGAATCCAGGTAGGGCGATCGAATCCAACAAACGCCTGCCAGGCGTCACTTTTCTTTACGCCTAGCAAGCCGCTAGGCGTAAGGTTGCCGCCTTCGTCAAGCAACAAAATCGGTTTCCGTTTATCGGCAAACGGCTTGCCAAACTCATAGATCGTCTCCATGCGCCAGACACCTTCGGTATAGTTGCTATCCGCGTAGCTGGCGGAGATGCCAAGAGTATGCACATAGGGATAATACGCCTCGGCGGGCAAGACCCCACGCGCGAGCAAGCGCGTATTGTGGAACGCTTGCTCAATAGGCGAATGGCAAGCGACCCCCCAGACGGGCCCGCATTGATTACGTCCGCGCAGACTCGTGGTGTTCATACCGTCATCCTGGGCGATACGCTGGTACAAATAGTTCAACGTGAAGGTCAACCCCTGAGGGGTCGTAGAGCCGAGGCGTACGCCGACTTGACTGTTGTCACCAGGATCTTTGTCGTAATCTCCTTTTCGGCCCAGCACCGTATCATTGAGCAATTTGAAATTGCCTCCGGTAGGACTACCGACAAATGGGTTTGTAGAAGGAAAGCCCCAAGGTCGCCCAGGAGAAAACCCGATTTTGGCGGGGACCCAGTGCCCAGGGACCCAATAGGTCTCCAGAAAAGTATCAATCAACGGACCGACTTTACCAAAACTATAGAGCCCTTTGACTGTCCAATACGGAATGCGCAGCTCATCCCATGTCTCCATCCCGAGCCCGCCACTATGCCAGGTCGTATCAAGCGCATTAGCACGATCAAGCATGCGCAGGTTGTCCGATTCACCCCAGACGATCATCTGTCTCCCTAATCGTAAGGTGAGAGGAATCTCGGCAAATTCGATATCGCTGTAGACTTCGCGAAAAATACTTTCAAACCGCAAAGCATGAGCCGCGCCTTGAGTCAGGTCCGACAATTTCCCGTCGCGTCCGGCGCGGCCACGATACGGAAAGACTTCTTGCCGCGGACCAGGCTGAAAATCGTACACGCTGTCGTAGACGCCGCGATACAGCGCCACGAAATGTGCGCGACGAATCCACGGAACAGCCAGAGTTTCGAACGCTTGTCCCTCGTCGATCCAGTCATATTCCAGCCGTACGCGGACAACATTGCGCTGCTGAATAATTGACCACTTATCCACGTCAGGATGGCGGAAGAGTTGTTGAGTTTGCACATTGCCGGAAAAAGAAAGCGGACCAAGGGTGAAGTCAGCGATAGAGACAGAGACAGCCATAGAAACAGAGAGGAGAAACCCGACAAGCGCCCACCGGAATCTCCATTTCCTCATTTTTCCGTCCTCCTCCCTCAGCACTCATTACTCGTTACCGTTTACTGCCCCCGGGCCATGATGCGATCAGGGTTGAAAAAATCATCCGGTAGAGGAACATTGTATAGCGCTTTTGTCACGATCGTCATCGAACCGAGCTGCTCTTCATAATCAACCATTGATTCACCGATCCAGAGAGGAGAGCGCACCTGCTCGTTCCCCGGATTATATTGCGGGTTTCCGTACAATTCGAACAAGGTCTTTTGATGTTCCCCGTCTTGATCATAGAACAACACATACACAGGCACGAAGGTTTGTGTATCGATATACAACACGCGCTTGCTGTAGAGGTGTCCCCTAGCCGTTGGCGCGCACTCCAGCACAGCCATGTCGCGCAACTCCCACGGATCCACGGGATACCAGTCGCCCCGCCCGCCAAAGGTTGTGCTCGCGGTTCTGGCGCCGATCGGCGCGAGCAAGCGGCGGAACCCCAGCAACTGCCACTGACAGGCGCGAATGTATCCCCAGTAGCCAAGAAAATCTTCGTTTAAAAATCCAGAGTCGTACGAGGCCTCGTCTTGTTTGAGAATGATCTTGCGAATCTTGCGGCCGGCGGGACTGTAGAGCCAGTTATCGTCATTATAACCATCACGCATGTAGCGCAGTTTTAAACTCATAGAATTTTTAAGATCGAACGGAGCAAGGATATGATAGAATTCTTTATACAAGACCCCATCACTCTCCCACATATTGGGGTTGATGCCATCTCTTTGTGGACGATGCATGCCGTAAGCGACCACATAATAGTTCTCGATTTCTCGCTCGACGGCGCCGGATTCAGTGACAAGACGGAAGGTATTCCATACCTGCATGATATCGCCGAAGTCACGATGGCGCACGTTCCACGCCGCCTTCACACCAGCGTGAGGATCAGACGGATCAAGCACGGGAAACGGCAGGCCAGCGACATAGCCTTCTAGTTCACCGTCGGCTCCGATTTTCACTTGCGCGGCATATTGCTTAGTTGCCCGCATATACGCCTCGCTGACCGGCAGATCAGTTGTCTCTTGCACGGTAAAGGAGAATTCTCCGGCCTTAACACGCTCAAGAATCTCCAGCGGGAGGTATTCTTTTGCCGTTTCCCAAGACTCTTGAGAAACCGTCGTTCCCGGAGCAGGACCCACGGCTATGGGCTTACCGTTCGCATAAGGATGAAACACTCGTTGCATAACGGCGTCGGAAAGCTCCGCCTGGGAAGTCTGTCGCCACACCCCGAGAAGAACAAAGAGGACCCACAGTATTCTCATCTTCCCCCTCCTACTGAGGAATTCAAATTCCCTTGGAGCGGCTCACTCTACTGTAGAGGCAAGCGGAAAGACAAGCAGAGTCTTAAAATTCGTAGCTCAACTCCCATCCGATATTATCCCATTTTTCGTACTGCCCGAACGAACCGTTACGTCCACCACCGTCGTAACTCGTGTAGATCAACCGACCAGTAATGAAGCGAGAGAACTTGTACGACACTACAAGTTTGCTTTTGGTTCCTTCATAATGCTGCCCTGGTGAACCGAGAAACGGAAACACGGTCACACTAGCGCGCAGCCGATCCCGGGTGAAGCGAAATGGGCGCTCGATATGCACCACCGGCAACAGATTCCATTCATTACCGGCTGTCGCTCCGCCAAAGCCGCTGCTCACCAAACTTTTCCGCCAACCAAACGTCGTGAACAATGACGGCTGCACAATGAAAGTGGTATTCTCCGGCAAGGCGAATTCCAGAGCGATTGCCGCTCTCAGGGTATCTCTATTTACAAACCCATTTGTCTCACCACCGGATAATGCGCTGACTTGACGCTGCGCGTCGGCAAATTTGACATTCGTTGTGAGTAAGCCTTCCACACGAAAGACGAATGGCAAATCCCCGACCAAAGGCACGCCAGAAAGAGAAGCGGCGTAATCAGCGGTTACACCGATATGGTGGAGTCGGGTATGTCGAGGCGTCACAATGGGTCTGACGGTCTCGCCTGTCTGATCGACGCCGGTAATGAAAAAATTGGGATTGTCATTCCACGCATAGAAGTAAATGAGTCCCCACGTCAGCGGGTCCATCGAGATATCAAGGCGTGCGCCGTATTCATGATCGCCAAAGTCTCCCGCACTGGGACGTTTCCGTTTCTTGAGTACTGCGTCGAGGGCGGGCACGGAGGGAGGAAACCAGGGGGATCCTAGCATCGGCAGACGTTCTTGCTCGAAGTTAGGAATGTAAAGCACTTGAAAAGAATTGCCGCCGAAGAAATAGGTTGCATTCGCCATCCAGGTCGGCAGTCGCCGGTATTCGTAGTCGCTGGCCTCCAACTGCACCGATTCGCGAACGTCCATGGGGTTGATCATGTCAATAAAACGGCCGTCCATCTTACCCCAGGCGATCTGTTGCTTGCCAAGCACAATATCAAAGCTGTGGGTGCGGTAGCTCAGGAAAAATTCCCGCGCAATGCGTTCAAGGTTATGATAGTGTCGCGCCGTTTCACTCAGGCGCGGCGCAAACAAGCCGCCCGAATCCTGCCAATTGTAGACGCCGTCATAAAGAAAATGATTGACGCTAGTCAGCTCCAAGTTTTCCGTAAATTGGTAGTGGAGTTCGATTTCCAGCAAATTTTGCAGTTGGAGAAAGCGAAAGTCTTTATTGCGGAAACCGACTTTCTGATTCCGATGCAGATTGATATCCGACCATTGGCGCAAAAAGCCTTTGAAGGTAAGCGCGGGGATAGCCTTCTCCAGCGGCTGACTGACGGAGTCGCCAATGGGATCAAAAATCGACACGGCGCGGTCAAAGCGTGACCAGGTATCATTCAGCATACTGCTATGGCAGAGTACGGGGCACAAGAACGCTAACAGAAAGATTGTCGCCCCGAGTCCGTTGATTTGCCCTCTTGTTATTTGAGCACTGACAGCCCAAATTCTGGAAGCCCGCCTGCGCGAGCGTGACGTTATTCCCGCGAAAGCGGGAATCCAATGCACCCGCCTATTTCTCCCCTTCTTGCTCCGACAGACACGATCCCCCCTCATCCTGACTTTCCTTTCTTTCTCCCTTTTTTAAGAAAAAGGACGGGCTGCACGAAAAATGCTGCTGCTGAATTCTGCTAAGCAAACCCTGCAATCGTGACACTGGAGAGACATGAGGCGTCGCCTCTCTCCAAAAATGACATTACCGCTCAGGAACGGCTCAATAGCAGCTCTCACCGCGCGTCGTCAGGGCTTTCCTGAAAAACGACGTGGCCAGCCGCTTCTTGGGCTTGAATGCGGGCTTCAACTTCTGGCGCGATGATGAGCTGACGCTCCTCGGGAAATTTGTCTCGATATAAATGCGGACGCAAGAAAAAATCTTCAGGCACTTTGATAGTAGCCTGAGTTTTCAGAGGCACGGGAAACCACACGCGCCGCATGAAGTCCGGGTTAAAGTAGACATCACTATCCTTCTCCGTCCACTGTCGCGGTTGATGACTATCGTGCACGGCGTAGGAGAGAAAATCGAGTTGCGCATTCCACCAGACGGTAATGAGGTTATGATACCCCCGCTCTTTCAAAGCAAGATTGTAAAGCACACCGATACGATCTTCGAGAAAAACCAGCGCGCCGTCTGGTCCGTACTGTTCAGTACGCAAAGGATAAAAATAGTGCTGGTCGAGCCAGTAAAGAATTCGGGGCGCGTAATAATCATTCAACCAGTCAGGTTTGACTTTCGCCTCCACCACATAGCAACGTACGCCGCCCTCCGGCGTGTAGTAGGGATAGTCGTCGCCCATCAATTTCAGACTGGCGACTGGAGTGTCGACAAGCGACCCATCACTCTTGGCAAGAATGATAGACTGACGTGAAGGTGGAAAGCGCACGGTTTGCGTCAAGACATCGGAGCCAATGATCCGCCAGGTAAATTCCCAGGCATCGCGTCCCAGGAAGTCATCAAACGTCACGGGTTGATCAGGAAATCTATCTTGCCTACGAGGCTGGGGAAACCGGCGTACGCGCCGCAGCACGGGCGAGTAGCCAAACATGTCGGTCTTCGTGGTAAACTGCTGGTCGGTGCGGTGATGGACCATGAGCAGTTGATTGCCAAGATTCTCCGGGGGCGCGGTGTCCTGCGAAAGCCAGCGAGAATAGATCTCACCCGGTTTGGTTCTCAAATAGCCCTCTAGCCCTTCAGGCTGTTCATGGATGCCGAGCACGATGGTCTTTGCAGTTGAAATATAGCCCGTCGGCATAAGCGAGCCGAAATCTTCAATCTGCACAAAGTTCCAGCGCGGCATGTGCGGGAATTCCATCGAGCGGATGCCCAGCTCTTCAGCCGTATACGGCGGCGTAAACGGATACGTTTCAGCTGGGAAATACGGGAGCTGCGCATCACGCGGCGTCTCCGTGCGCGGATCGATCTCCCGGCGCTCGTCTTCGGACAGCTCGTGGAGATATTTCCAGGTCCGTGTCTCAGCGAGCGCATTCCTCAGGTGTAGACAGCATCCCAGTAAGGATACCAGCATAAGCACAGTGAGGGAAAAGTAGAAACGCTCATGAGAACGTCGTAAAAGCGCGAGCTGAGAAAGAGACAGAAAACCTCTTTCCCCCATTTTATTCACCATGAACTAACGCCCCTTGTGATGCCCAACGCCCCATTATTTTCGTCCCCTCTGCGGGCGTCGCGTCTTTTTACCCACTTGTGCATGGTGCTGTCAAAGGCGTTCGTCCCCATTACTTCAGCCTGCTTGACGTTTACACAAATCCCACATACAGAACTGACCCGTCAGTTCCATTCTGAACGACGACAAGGACGATGACATGCACGCGCAGAGTAAGAGCGCGGAGAAGCGCACGGTGATCTTACAGGCAGCGGCGGAGTTGTTCGCCGAAAAGGATTTTCATCTGGTGTTGATGGATGAGGTTGCGGCGCGCGCGAAAGTGGGGAAAGGCACGCTGTACCGCTATTTTCCCACGAAAGAGGACCTCTATTTCGCGACCATCTTTGACGGGTGGGATCGACTGCGCGAGGAACTGGAAGAAGTTTTACAAGAAGAAGGATTGCTGAAAGATACGCTCGAAAAAGCTACGCGTCAGATTCTGTCGTACTTCTGGCAGCGTCGCCAATTCGTCACGCTCGTTCACCGATTGGAGCACACGCCGAACGGGGAGGAACAGGCCGAGTGGCGCTCCCGACGTGAAGGCATCGTCCGGCTCGTCGAGGGGGTGTTGAAACGAAGGCTTGGGTCCAACGCGCTGTCCGCCGGGCAATGCCGACTGATCACGGAGATGTTTCTCGGCATGTTGCGTTCCATCATATTGCACCGCGGCAGCCGTGATACCCCCGCGACGCTTGCCCGCATGGTGGTGCGCCTGTTTCTCGATGGCTTCCGCACCTCTGTTGAACCGCAAGACACTCATACTTCCCGTACGGGTGCAGGAGGAAAATCTGATGGACGAGCAGTCACGCTTCTCTAGAAAGAAGCTTGTTTTCATTCTGCTCCTGATTATCGCCGTTCCTCTCGGCGGATACTACGGATTCAAGACTTGGCAACATTATTCTCTTCACGTCTCGACAGATAATGCCTATGTCCAGGCGGACGTGGCGCAAATCACGCCTCGCCTTCAAGGCACGGTGACGGATGTCCCAGTAGGTGAAAATTGGTGGGTGAAACCTGGGCAGGTGCTGGTCCGCCTAGATCCCCGCGACTCTGAAGTCCAGTTGGCGGAAGCACAAGCCACACTGATGCACGCCGAGGAGACCGTTGATCAACTTTTTGCCGCGGTCGCCGTGGCGGAAGAGCGAAAAAAAGCCGTGCAGTCCCAAATCCAGGCCGCGCAAGCCGAGGTTGCCGCTACTCAGGCCGAGTTCCGTTGGGCGGAACTGGATTTCCAGCGCGCGAAACAGTTAGTGGAAGAAAAGGTCGTGCCACTGCAGCGTTTTGATCGCGCTAAGACGTTCTATGACGCCGCGCTGTCGCGCGTACACGCCAAGCAACAGCAACTCGAAGAGACGAAAAAAGCGGAATCCACGCGCGGGAAAGAACTGGAGCAGGCGCGCGCGGCCCTGGGTCGCGCCGCCGCCAACGAACGGTCTGACCACTCACTGGTCAAGCAAGCCGCAGCTGCCGTGCATGAGGCGGAATTGAATCTGAGCTATTGCACCCTGGTTGCTCCTATCGAAGGGATTGTCAGTCGCAAGGCCATAGAGGTCGGTCAACGGGTTCAAGCTGGACAACCTTTGATGGCGGTTGTCCCACTCCACAAAGTATATATTGAAGCGAACTACAAAGAGACGCAACTCACCGAAGTGCGAGTAGGCCAGCGTGCGGAGATCCGCGCCGACATCTATCCAGGGCATATGTATCGTGGAAAAGTGGAAAGCTTGAGCGGCGGCACGGGCGCGGCCTTCTCACTCCTGCCGCCGGAGAACGCCACTGGCAACTGGGTCAAAGTAGTGCAACGGTTGCCTGTGAAGATCGTATTGGAAGAACCTCCACCCCCCGAGTTGCCCTTGCGAGTCGGTCTTTCGGTCGAGGTGTCTATCAATACTAGCGACCGCGAGGGCGCACGACTACAGGCGCTCTCACAAGACCAGACAGGGACTCAACACACTCCCTCCGCTGCAATCTCGGCGTGGCGGCCGGTGAGTATCCAGGCATCTGGTGCGCCTTCCTACGACAAGTAATAATCTGCATCGACACGAAAAGTACGCCGATGGAACAGACACCGTCAGCTCCTCCCGCCTCCCATGCGCCAGCCGCCAATAAATGGCTAATCGCCGTGGCGGTGATGCTGGCGACCATCCTCGAAGTACTGGATATGACGATCGCCAACGTGGCGCTGGACCATATCCGCGGTACGCTCTCGGCTGGGGTTGATGAAGCGGCCTGGGTCATGACCTCCTATATCATCGGCAATGCCGTCGTGATTCCTCTTACCGGTTGGTTGAGCGGTATGTTTGGCCGCAAACGGTTTTTTCTCTTCTGCATCGCGGTGTTTACGATCAGTTCGCTCTTCTGCGGCGCGGCGCCCAACCTGACGGCGTTGGTGTTCTTTCGTGTGGTGCAGGGATTGAGCGGCGGCGTCATGATGCCCCTCTCGCAGGCCATTCTCATGGAAACCTTTTCCGCCAAGGAGCAACCGATGGCGATGGCCATCTGGGGTCTCGGCATGATGTTGGGGCCG
>JBFWZL010000012.1:0-27946 GCA_050185455.1 Binatia bacterium
CGCGCAGCTTGAAGAAAAACGCCAGAGCCTGGAGCGGAGTCTGGAACGGTTACGACAGATAGAGGCGTAGGCGTCAATTGTTAGTCTGAACCTTATGCAGAGAGAATCGGAGAAACGAAGACGGGGAGAAACGGAGACGGAAAGAGTGTCGCGCTCTTTCTCTGATTCCCCGATTTTCCGGAGCCCCGATTCCTGTGAAGTCTATGTACCCTTTTAATCACCCTTTCGTCGCTCGTCTTATTGTGACTGCCCTTGAAGAAGATCTGGGGCGTGGTGATGTCACCACGCTGGGGACGATTCCTCCCGAGCAAACTGCACGGGGCAAGATTACGGCAAAGGCTGACCTTACGGTTGCTGGGTTACCACTCGTGGAGATGGTTCTGAAAGAGGTTGATTCTCGTGCCGGCGCACAATTGCTGAAATCCGAGGGAAGTGCGGTAGAGAAAGGGGAGGTCGTTGCGGAATTGTGGGGAAATGCTGCGAGTCTCCTGACCGCAGAACGGACGCTGTTGAATTTCCTGCAACACCTTTCTGGGGTGGCGACGCTTACGCGACAGTTTGTCGCCGCAGTAGTCGGGACGCAGTGCAAGATCGTCGACACACGTAAGACCTTGCCTGGATTTCGTCTGCTGGATAAATACGCGGTGACCCGGGGAGGTGGAACGAACCACCGTATGGGATTAGACGACGGGGTGCTGATCAAAGATAATCACATTGCGGTCTGCGGCGGTGTGGGAGTCGCCGTGCGACAAGCACGCGCCCGCGTATCCGCGCTTCTTCGCATTGAAGTCGAATGTACAACGCTCGCGGAGATACAGGAGGCCGTGGAAGCCCACGCTGATATTATCTTATTAGACAATATGTCGACCATACAGATGCGAGAAGCCGTGCAATTCGTGAATGGGCGAGCGCTGCTCGAAGCGTCCGGCAATATGAGTGTGGAGCGAGTGCGTGAGGTAGCAGAGACTGGCGTGGATTTTATTTCTGTCGGGGCGTTGACGCACTCGGCGCCAGCGGCGGATTTGAGTATGGCGATTACTACGGAAGTTCAAAGTTCAAAGTTCAAAGTTCAAAGTTCAGAATAGGGAGTCCGTAGTCATGAGTGATCGATCGGATCCTGACGGACAAGCATTCTCGGTTTCTTTGTCTCGGTTACTAACAACGCAATCGTTCGGAAAACCTCTTCATTTCTTTCCTACCATTGATTCGACGAACACGTACGCCGTCAAACTTGCCCATGAGGGGGCCCTTGAAGGAACTATCGTCATTGCTGACGAGCAGATTGGGGGAAAAGGCCGTCTTGGCCGGACGTGGGTGTCTCCTCCCGGCGTCAATCTGTATTTATCTCTAATCCTCCGCCCGCCAGTTTCGACAGGGACTGCGCCCCAAGTCAATTTGCTTGCGGCTGTAGCCGTTGCGGAGGCAATCCTACAAATCTGCGGACTTACTCCCGCTATTAAATGGCCCAATGATGTGTTGGTCGAGGGAAAAAAGG
Source organism: Binatia bacterium (assembly GCA_050185455.1). Taxonomy (GTDB): domain Bacteria; phylum Desulfobacterota; class Binatia; order Bin18; family Bin18; genus SYOC01. Next base: position 1,496 of record JBFWZL010000012.1, read on the forward strand.
TCTGTGGTATCCTTGCCGAAATGCAGACCGAAGCTGGAACGTTACAGTCCCTCGTTCTCGGTATCGGCGTCAATGTGAATGCGCCGCTGAGTGCGTTTCCGCCCGAATTACAGGACAAAGCCTCCTCGCTCTTTCTTGTCGGAGGGCGAATGCTTGATCGCGCTGCGTTAACGGCGGCGCTGCTTACCCACCTTGAGAAATTGTACATTCTGTGGATAGAAAAGGGTTTCCTAGCTCTACGGCCTGCGTGGGAGCACTATGCTTCTGGGTTGATGGGTAAGCAAATTACCGTGGCGGCTCCAGAAGGGACGATCGTGGGAACCGTGTTGGGGTTGGATAGTGATGGCGCACTCTTACTTCAATGTGACGACGGTGGAACGCCGCGTCGCGTTCTGGCAGGTGACGTGACTGTTATCGGAGGTTATACGCGCGGAGAAGAATCATGATCCTCGTCGTTGATGTCGGCAATACACATACCGTGATCGGGCTCTATCAGGGCAAGAAGCTGACCCGGCATTGGCGCCTTCTGACTGAAGCTGAACGGACAGCCGACGAATACGGTGTCCTGCTCCGCAGCCTCTTTTCCGCCTCCGAGTTGAATTTTTCCTCGGTTGAGGGAATTACCGTCTCCTGTGTGGTTCCACCAATGACGAACGTCATGACGGAACTCTCGCAGAAATATTTTCGCATGCAGCCGCTCATTGTCGGTCCGGGCATCAAAACCGGAATGCCGATTCTTTATGACAATCCGCGTGAAGTTGGCGCCGATAGGATTGTCAACGCAGTAGCGGCGTATGAGCGTTACCATGACGTGACAATCGTAGTTGATTTTGGGACGGCAACGACCTTTGATTATGTGACTGCGGCTGGGGAATATCTTGGCGGCGCGATCGTTCCTGGGGTTGGGATCTCGCTTGATGCCTTATTTCACAAGACCGCGAAACTCTACCGGGTCGAGCTAGTCAAGCCGCCAAAGGCGATTGGTCGAAACACCGTGCACGCCATCCAGTCGGGCATCTTTTTCGGATACACCGCCTTAGTAGATGGGATGATTGATCGCATTCAGAAGGAAAATAGAGTGAAAGCGCGGGTCATTGCGACTGGAGGTTTTGCGAAATTGATTGCCTCGGAGTCCTCCAAAATTGAGGAGGTCGACGAATATCTGACTTTAGAAGGGTTGCGAATCTTATACGAGCGAAATCAATAGAAAGTTAGCGGTGATTAGACGGCAGTTGTCAGTCAAGAACGACGCGACAAACTGAGTTCGGTTTTAAGAACTGACAATTGGTGACTGGTCACTGAGAACTGTTGAAGGAGGGCAATATGGCTGTTGACGACATCCGCCGTATTAGAACGGTGGGACTGTTGGCTGAAGGTGGAGCGGGAAAAACGTCTCTCGGGGAAGCGTTGCTCTACGCAGCAGGGGCAACAACCCGACAAGGCCGAGTGGAAGACGGCACCTCAGTGTTTGACTTTGAACCCGAAGAAGTTCGGCGCAAGATCACGCTGTCTACCGCTTTTCACTCGCTATCGTGGAAACGGCATCACGTTTTCCTGGTTGATCCTCCTGGATACGCAAATTTTCTTCTCGATACCCGCTATGCCATGGAGGCTATGAATAGTGCAATCTTCGTGGCTGGCCCAAATGGGCATCTCAAGGTCGAAAGTGAACGGGTTTGGGGATGGGCGAATGATCTTGGGCTGGCCCGGTTAGTGTGTATTTCTCGCGCCGACCGAGAAGAGGGTTCCCTCGAAAGTGCGCTGGCCGAAATGATAAAGGTGTTAGACGCCAAGCTTGTTCCTATTCAGGTGCCTATTGGTAGTCAAGCGAACTTTCGTGGGGTTGTGGATCTGCTGTCCATGAAAGCATTGATGTTTCAGGGAGACAACGGGGCTGTGCAGGAACAAGACATCCCGGATGAGGTGCAAGGGGAGGTTGATGAGTATCGCGAGAAGCTCGTCGAGTCCGTGGCCGAGATGAATGACGAGTTGCTATCTCGGTATCTGGAAGGCGGAGAAATTACTGCTCAGGAATTGAAGCAAGGATTACGTGACGGCGTGGTGTCCGGCAAGCTTTTTCCTGTTCTTTATGTTTCCGGTCTCCATGGAGTAGGGATTCAGCCGCTCTTGGACGCTGTGATCGACTATCTTCCTTCTCCAGCGGAACGTCCCGCTATCACAGGGACAAATCCCAAAACGCACGAAACCGTGGAACGACAACCCGACCCAGGAGCGCCGTTTTCCGCGCGGGTTTTCAAGACTCTGGAGTCACCAACTGGAAAGCTCTCTGTCTTCGTTGTGTATTCCGGAAAAGTTGACAGTGATTCCGTAGTCTACAACGCCACCCGAGACGCCAAAGAACGACTAGGCCAGCTTTTCCATCTCGATGGTAAAAAACAACAACCAGTCGCTTCAGCGCTTCCAGGGGAAATTATCGCGGTCGCTAAACTGAAAGACACCCATACTGGAGACACTCTTTGCGATGAAAAAGCCCCCATTGTGCTTCCGCCAATGGCGGAGTTCTCTCCTGTCATTTCCTTTGCTCTCGGTTTGAAGTCCCGTGGAGACGAAGAAAAGATTATGTCCTCTCTCCATCGTTTATCGGAAGAAGATCCAGCAATGAAGGTGGATCGTGATTCGCAGAACAATGACATCCTTCTTGCGGGCGCTGGTCAGCTCCATGTCGAGGTCGTTGTCGAGAAACTCAAGAGAAAATACGGCGTTGATGTGGATCTGAAAGCTCCCAAAGTGCCATATCGTGAAACCATTACCGCAAGAGCTGAGGCTCAAGGACGTCTTAAGAAACAAACCGGCGGTCGTGGACAGTTTGGTGACACTTGGATTCGGATTGAACCTTTACCGCGTGGCAAAGGTTTTGAGTTCGCCGACGAAATTAAAGGGGGAGCTATCCCACGACAGTACATCCCTTCTGTAGAGAAAGGGGTAGTGAACGCTTTGGCTAAAGGATTTCTGGCAGGGTATCCGCTGGTCGATATGCGGGTAGCGCTTTACGATGGCTCGTACCATGAGGTAGACTCTTCTGATCTGGCGTTTCAGATTGCCGGTTCATACGGCGTGCAGAACGCGATCGAAAAAGCACGTCCGGTCTTACTAGAACCGGTCATGACACTTGAAGTGACTGTTCCAGAGGAACACATTGGCGATATTACAGGAGATCTCAACCGGCGGCGCGGTCGGCTGCTCAGCGTCGAAGCAAAGGGACACAATCAGATTATTAAGGCTGCCGTTCCCATGTCGGAAGTGTTATCCTATGCCCCGGATTTGCGCTCTATGACTAGTGGACGGGGGACGTTCCATATGGAGTTCTCCCACTATGAGGAAGTGCCGCATCATTTAGTGGAAAAAATTATACAAGAGTCGAAGCAGGCACAGGCCGAGCACTAGTAGCGTGAGAAATCTGGCAAGGCGCTGAAGAATAAAGAGAGAATCGGGGGTTGTCTCGAGCCTGCAGTATGGCGGAGTTGGCGCGTAATTTTTCCTGGATGCTCCGGGCGTGATTGTTCGATAGGCGCCGCTCACTGACATTGACAAGGTCTGTAAGCTTGGTAGATTCTGTAAGTCGCTCTTCTGTCAGGGAGGTTGCCATGGAAGCAAAAGAAGAAGCCTTGATTCGTTCGCTGGTCGATACCGACCCTGAGTTACGCCGGTACTACGAAGAACATGTTGAGCTGAAAAGACTCTTAGAAGATTTACGACAAAAGCCGTTCCTGACTGAAGAAGAAGAAATCGAACAAAAGCGTATCCAGAAGCAAAAATTGGCGGGAAAGGATCGCATCATGGAGATTCTAGCCCGCCATCGCCAGGATGCGGCGTGAGGAACCTCACGCTTCCTAAATAATAAGTAAGGCCGGGCGGGGGTCGTGCGGTGGTGCGGCGTCCTCTCTTTCTTTCTGCGGCCCACCCCGCATCATTATCGCTTGAGGGCTCATGCGTCACACCATCTCGATCCTGGTCGAAAATGAATTCGGCGTCCTGGCGCGAGTCGTTGGTTTGTTCAGCGGCCGCGGCTTCAATATCAAAAGCCTCTCTGTAGCGGAGACGCTCGACCCGACTGTCTCTCGCATCACGCTGATGACAGAAGGGGATGATCAGATCGTTGAGCAGATTACCAAACAGTTAAACAAGCTCATCTGTGTTATTAAAGTGATCGACTTTCAAGAGGCCGTTCATGTCGAACGTGAAATGGCTCTCATCAAAGTCGCAGTTGACGAGCGCACACGTAACGAAATCCTTAATATCGTTAACATTTTCCGGGCGAAGGTGATTGATGTCGATCCGCGTTCTTTCATCGTCGAAGTAACTGGTGATGAAGGAAAGATTGAAGCGATCCTCAATCTGCTCAAACCTCTTGGTATCAAAGAAATCGTCCGCACTGGGAAAGTCGCCCTCCACCGTGGGGGGCAAATTCTTTCTGCGCCCTCTCGCGGCGAGGCGGTTGAATTGAACAAGAGGAAAACGCAAAAGGAGAAAGCCGCATGAACATGAATCTCTACTACGATAAAGATACTGATCTGTCACTTATCCGTGGAAAGAAAGTCGCCGTGATCGGTTATGGCAGTCAGGGCCATGCTCATGCCCTGAACCTACGCGATAGTGGCGTAGATGTCCGTATTGGATTGAAAAAAGGTAGCGCGTCGTGGCCGAAAGCAGAGCATGCCGGTTTCCCCGTGCGGGAGGTTGGGCAAGCGACCGCCGAAGCCGATGTGATCATGATCGTCACGCCCGACGAAGTGGCGAGCGAGATGTATGAATCGGACATTCGTATGCAACTCAAGCCAGGGAAATATCTTGCCTGCGCTCATGGCTTCAATATTCACTTCAAAAAGATCGTGCCTCCGGCCGACGTCAACGTATTCATGGTGGCCCCCAAAGGTCCTGGACATCTGGTGCGCAGCGAATTTGAAAAAGGAAAGGGCGTGCCCTGCTTGATCGCCGTGGCGCAGGATCCGTCCGGCAATACCAAACAACTTGCATTGTCCTATGGCTCCGCGATCGGCGGCGGTCGCGCGGCGTTGCTAGAAACCAATTTTAGGGAAGAAACTGAAACGGATCTCTTTGGTGAGCAATCCGTTCTGTGTGGCGGCTTGACCGAGTTGATGCGTGCTGGTTTTGAAACTTTGGTCGAAGCAGGCTATGCGCCGGAAATGGCCTACTTCGAATGTATTCATGAAATGAAACTGATTGTCGACTTGGTGTATGAAGGCGGCATCTCCAACATGCGCTATTCGATCAGCAACACGGCCGAATATGGCGATATGACGCGCGGCAAAAAGATCATTGGTCAAGAGAGCCGTGCGGCCATGAAGAAAATCCTGGCCGACATCCAGGCTGGAAAATTCGCTGATGAGTGGATTAATGAATACCGCGCCGGCCTGCCGCACTTCCGTGAACTGCGCAAAGAGGGTGAACGCCATCCCGTTGAGCAGGTTGGCGCTGAATTGCGATCGATGATGCCCTGGCTGCAACAGGGTAAACTCGTTGATAAAACAAAAAATTAGGGTCTTGGGTCATGAGACTTGGGGCTTGAAGGGAAGGGGAACAAATCTCCAGTCCCTGGCCCCTAACCCCTAGCACATGATACATTTTGCTCGTGAAGGTTATCCCCGCATCTTTGGGCTTGGCGTCGTCTCCCTGCTGTTCAACCTTCTTGGCTTTCCTTGGCTTGGCGTCATCTTTCTTTTCCTCACACTTTTTGTCGCGTACTTTTTCCGTGACCCAGAACGACATACTCCTGAAGACGATCGGTACATCATCGCCCCTGCCGATGGGCGTGTCGTGACCGTGGAGACAAACTGTTACGACTCTCGTTTCCTGGCGGCTCCCGCGACACGCGTTGGGATTTTCATGTCCCCGCTTGATGTCCATGTCAACCGTATTCCTGTTTCCGGACAAGTAACCAAGGTGCATTATCACTCCGGCCAATTTCGCCCCGCTTTTGCCGCTGATGCAACGGAGGTTAATGAGCAAAATGCGGTAACGATTCAAGATGAAAAAGGACGGCGGGTAGCGATGGTGCAAGTCGCGGGCATAGTAGCGCGTCGTATTGTCTGCTCGTTGAAAGGCGGCGAACGAGTGCATCGTGGTGAGCGTTACGGTATGATTATGTTAGGCTCTCGGGTGGATTTGTATTGTCCTCTGGAAATTGAACTGAAAGTCGATGTTGGTCAGCGGGTAAAAGCTGGTGAGACAGTGATTGGCGAATATCAATGACACCATTACGTAGAAGATTCCAAGTTCTACCTGGACGGAAAAAAATCACGACGCCTATCCAGATGCGGAAAGGCGTGTATATTCTTCCTAACCTTTTTACCTCTGGTGGGCTATTTTGTGGATTTTTCTCCGTGGTGGCGACGATTAAAGGCGACTATCTTGTGGCCGCCATCGCAGTCCTGGTGGCGTTGGTATTTGATGCGCTGGACGGTCGGATCGCGCGGCTAACGAAAACCTCCAGTCAGTTTGGCGTGGAGTATGATTCGCTTGCCGATGTTATTGCCTTTGGAGTCGCCCCTGGCGTGCTTGCCTATCGTTGGGCGCTTGAGCCGTGGGGCGTGTGGGGTTGGCTGGCGGCTTCGCTGTATGTGATTTGTGGGGCGTTGCGCCTTGCTCGATTCAATGTCCAGGTCGATACTGCTGATAAGAAAAACTTCGTAGGCTTGCCGATTCCCGCCGCGGCGGCTGTCGTGGCGACGACAATTCTCATGTATTTTTTCCTCGGCGGCGAAGGCGCCACGAATAAGCACATTACTTTGCTGCTGCTTATCTATATTCTTGCGGGTCTCATGGTGAGCACTACCCCCTATTATAGTTTTAAGGACTTACACCTTGGCAATCGTCAACCGTTTTGGACCTTGTTGCTGGGAATTATTATTTTGCAATTGACGATCGCCGAGCCGCAGATCATGTTGTTTAGTGCTTTTTCCTTGTATGCGATTTCCGGCCCTTTGTGGATGATAGTGAGGTTTTTTCGAAAAGAACGGTCTCAAGAAGAATCTGAGTTTCGTCTAGGCAAAACTCAGCGTACGGTCCGCTCACTTGACACCGAGGAAGAAAGTTCGCTATAAGAGCTGCCAATGACGTACACGGTTTCTTTCGGACTCTTGCTGGGGAATCTGGGGCTCCTTCTGGGCCTATTACTTACCACCCCGCCTGGTGAGTCCGGGGGAGACGCGTAAAAACGCAATAACTCTCAAGGGCCACGGGCGGGATATTCGCTCGTGGCCCTTCTTTTTTCTAAGGGCTGCGGGCGACCTCGCAGCCCTTTTTATTTTCTGATTCGAAGGAGGATTGTTATGGAACGGGAAGTCGTAAAGATATTCGACACCACGTTGCGTGACGGCGAGCAATCGCCTGGCGCGACAATGAACGTCGAGGAAAAATTATTGGTCGCTCATCAATTGGAAAAACTCCAGGTGGACGTTATCGAGGCGGGGTTTGCTGCGTCCTCGGATGGAGATTTTGAGTCAGTGCGACGGGTGTCTGAACTCGTCTCCACTCCCATTGTTCTAAGCCTCTCGCGTACGAAAGAGGCGGATGTCATGCGCTCCATTAAAGCGGTCGAAAAGGCCAAAAAGCCAGGCATTCATATTTTTATCGCGACTTCAGATATCCATCTCAAACACAAACTGATGATGAGCCGTCAAGAGGCGTTGGACGCTTCCGTATGGGCGATCAGCTATGCGAAGAAGTATCTTGATTACATAGAATTTTCCGCCGAAGACGCCTCACGCACGGACCTCCACTATCTCGTCCAAATTTTCGGCGAGGCGATCAAAGCCGGCGCCGTTACCATCAACGCGCCGGACACGGTTGGCTACGCCATCCCCCATCAGTACGGCGCGCTCTTTCAGTTTCTTCGGGAGAATGTTCCTGGCGGTGACAAAGTAACCTGGAGCGCCCATTGTCACAACGACCTCGGTTTGGCAGTGGCGAATTCCTTGGCGGCGATTGAGAACGGCGCACGTCAAGTCGAGTGTACGATCAACGGTATTGGGGAACGAGCCGGCAATACTTCAATGGAAGAAGTGGTCATGGCGTTGCGGACACGTGAAGATATCTTTGCCAATGTGAAGACTAATATCGTCTCCGAGCAAATCTATCCGTCGAGCCAGTTGCTGGCGCAGGTGACCGGGTTGACCGTGCCGCAGAACAAACCGGTCGTGGGCGCCAACGCCTTTGCTCATGAAGCCGGTATCCATCAGGATGGCGTGCTCAAGCATAAATTGACCTATGAAATCATGAAGCCGCAGGATGTTGGGATTGATAGTAACAAGCTCGTGCTTGGCAAGCATTCCGGCCGTCATGCGTTCGTTGACCGCTTAAAACATCTCGGCATCGACTTTACTGGCGTCGATATGAACAAGGCGTTTGAGCGCTTCAAAACCCTCGCGGATAAAAAGAAAAATGTGTACGACGAGGATTTGATCGCCATTATGACTGAAGAAACCGTGCGCACCCCGGACAAGTATGAACTGGCGTACCTGAACGTCACATCATCCAGCATGGGGATGCCGTATGCAACGGTGAAGATGCGGATCGATGGGCAAGAGTTGATGGATAGCGCTTCCGGTGACGGTATGGTGGATGCCTGTTACAAAGCCATTGCGAAGATTGCCGGCGTTGAGCCGAAGCTAGAACGTTACGCCGTGAAGTCTATTACCGGTGGGACGGATGCCCAGGGGGAAGTCATCTGCATGCTCCAGGAAAACGGCATGTCCGTGAATGGCCAGGGGTCACATACGGATATTATCATGGCCAGTGCGCTTGCGTTCATTAACGCCCTCAATAAATTAGCTCACCGAGAACGCTATGGTCATCAAGCTGGGTTGCATCGGGAAGGACCGTAACTCAGTAAGGAGTACTGAGGACTGAGTAAGGGCGACCAGCTGGTCGCCCTTACGTGTTTTTGATAACCAGCAGCATAGTGACTCGCAAGAACAGAAAGGAATGACAGATGGCGTACAAAGTCGCGGTCTTTGCCGGTGACGGCATCGGACCTGAGGTGATGAAAGAGGCGCTTGAAGCCCTCGCAGTTGTGGAGAAACGTTTTGGCTTGAGTTTTACGTGTGAGCAGGCGCTGGCCGGCGGCTGTTCGATTGATACGCATGGGGCTGCCTTGACGGATTCCGCCCTGCGCGTTGCACAGGAAAGCGACGCCGTCTTGCTTGGCGCCGTCGGCGGACCGAAATGGGATGATCCCAAATCCACCGTGCGTCCGGAACAAGCCATTCTCGGGTTACGGAAAGAATTGGGACTGTTTGCGAATCTGCGGCCTATTCAGGTCAATCGCCACTTACTGAACTCTTCCACGCTCAAGCCGGAAGTGCTAGACGGAGTTGATCTGATTGTCGTGCGCGAGCTGACAGGTGGTGTGTATTATGGCAAGCCGAGCGAACGCCGCACTGGCGCGGCGGGACGCGAAGCGGTCGACACGATTTTCTACACCGAAGGCGAAGTGGCGCGCCTCATGCGCGCGTCGTTCGAGCTGGCCCGCAAACGACGCAAAAAGTTGACTTCAGTTGATAAGGCAAACATTATGGCGACCTCACGCATGTGGCGAGAAGTCGCCCATGAGGTGGCAAAGGAATATCCAGATATACAGTACGAGGATGTTCTGGTGGACGCCATGTCTATGCACCTGATTCGTCGTCCAAAAGACTTCGATGTTATTGCCGCCGAGAACATGTTCGGCGATATCCTGACCGATGAAGCCTCGATGCTAGTCGGTTCGATGGGACTATTGCCATCGGCTTCGCTGGGTGAAGGAAAGCGTGGACTATATGAGCCAATTCACGGGACCGCTCCCGATATTGCTGGACAAAATAAGGCTAATCCGCTGGCGATGATTCTCTCGACTGCTTTGATGCTCCGCCTGTCGTTTGATCAAGAAGAGGCTGCTGGCACGATCGAGAAAGCTGTTGATGACGTATTGGCCAGCGGCTATCGCACTGCTGATATTGCTCAACCCGAGTGCCGCCTTGTCAATTGCACGGAGATGGGAAAGTTAGTGCGGGAGAAACTGCAACAGTCATGAGCGGTGGTTGTGAATCGTCAGTTGTGTCAAACAAAGGAGCGAATCCATTACTAACTATTGGTGCTAGTCCACCCCTAATAAAATCAAGGATTTACGGAAACGGGCAAACACAGAAAAAATCGCTTTTCGCACAATTTCCTGGGATTTTTGCTACAGTGAGGAATTGCCCCTGCGGCTAAGTCATTGATTTTCTTGAGATACAAACTAGCACCATTGGTTACTACAGTTCTCCTCAATCATTTGTGGCAAAGCTATTCATGCTTCGACTTCACCCTATTACCTTCGCGCTCATCGGTGGTGTTGCTTGGATAGTAGAGCGATCAATGAAGTAAGTGATCATCTCAAAAGAGGGCTTTCTATGTCCACTCACCAAGACCTCATTCTCGACCAATTTACCAAACAGGCAGTTCCATTTGCCACCGCGCCAGGCATCCAAGATGAAGAGGCGTTGAAGCTCATCGTTGAATTCACCGCCGCTGGGCCGAACGACACGGTGCTTGATGTCGCGTGCGGCCCTGGACTGGTGGTCTGTGCGTTTTCACAGGTTGTGAAACATGCGACAGGCGTTGATCTGACGCCAGCCATGATTACACACGCCCAGTCTGTACAACAGGCAAAGGGACTAACCAATGTGACATGGCGGGTTGGCGATGTCCTTCCGTTGCCGTACGCAGATGCAGCCTTTTCAATCGTTACTTCTCGCTACGCTTTTCATCACTTTTTAGATCCGCAAGCCGTGCTGGCGGAAATGAAACGCGTCTGTACACCGGAAGGGAAGGTCGCGGTTATTGATGTTGTGGCTTCCCCTGACCCTGAGAAGGCGGCGGCGTACAATCACATGGAAAAGTTACGCGATCCCTCTCATGTGCGTGGGTTGTCGCTGGCCGAATTAGAAGAGCTTTTCATGTTGAGCGGATTTTCGAGCCCGCGAAAAACATTCTATCGTGTGGAGAGTGAACTGGAGGATACGTTGCGCCGGTCGTTTCCGAACCCAGGTGATGCCGACGAAATCCGGCGCATGTTCTTAACAGCGCTCGATAACGATGGGTTAGGAATGGAGGTGCGGCAAGAGGGCGACAAGATCCGCTTTGCCTATCCCATCGCTGTATTGGCGGCTGAAAGAATGTAGCAAGAAAAAGCATTCATTCACTTGGAGGGAGGAAGTTCGATGCAATGGCTGACTCGCTTGTCATGGATTGCGTTGAGTTGCGTTGGGGCCTGGGCAGTAGGCATGATCGCGCTGCACAGGGGAGAAAGCATCAATGCGATCTGGTTTATTGTTGCCGCCTTGTGCGTCTATGCCATTGGCTATCGTTTCTACAGTAGCTTTATTGCCGCGAAAGTCTTCGCGCTGAGTGATCAACATGAAACACCCGCCGTGCGTCGTAATGATGGGCGTGACTTCGTGCCGACCAACCGTTGGGTGGTGTTCGGTCATCACTTCGCCGCTATTGCCGGTCCTGGACCGCTAATTGGTCCAACGCTGGCCGCTCAGTTTGGCTACTTGCCGGGCACGCTGTGGATTCTTGCCGGAGTTGTGCTTGGCGGCGCCGTACAAGATTTTTGTGTGCTTTGCGGCTCCGTGCGACGAGAAGGAAAGTCGCTTGGCCAGATGGCGAAAGAGGAGATTAGTCCACTCGGCGGTTTCGTCGCGATGATCAGCATCATCATGATCATTATTATCTTGATCGCCGTGCTCGGTTTGGTGGTGACGAATGCCCTGAAGAGCAGCCCGTGGGGAACGTTCACCGTCGGCGCCACGATTCCCATCGCGTTATTGATGGGCTGGTACATGCGCTTTATGCGTCCAGATAAAGTGTTGGAGACCACGATCATTGGGCTGGTCTTGCTTGCCTTTGCGTTATTGGGTGGGAGATGGGTCGATGAGCACCCCATGTTGGCCGCATGGTTTACGTTCAGTGGCCCACAAGTCGCAATCATGGTCATTGTGTACGGCTTTGCCGCCTCTGTGCTGCCGGTGTGGTTATTGCTCGCTCCGCGTGATTATCTGAGCACGTTCATTAAGATCGGCACGGTGGTAGCCTTGGCGGTGGGGATTCTCGTCACCATGCCCGAAATTCATTTGCCGGCGTTGACACGATTCGTGGATGGCACGGGACCGATTTTTGCCGGTAATGTGTTCCCGTTTGCTTTTATCACCATTGCCTGTGGCGCCATTTCCGGTTTCCATTCGCTGATCTCTTCCGGGACGACGCCCAAATTGATGATGAATGAAACCGACGCGCAAATGATCGGCTACGGCGCCATGTTGATGGAGTCATTCGTCGCTATTATGGCGATGATCGCCGCCGCCGCCTTAGAGCCCGGTGTATACTTCGCCATCAATAGTCCAGCGGGTGTAGTTGGTGCTACGGCAGAGGCTGCAACCACAACGATTACTGGCTGGGGATTTCCAGTAACCGTGATGCAGATGCAAACCCTAGCGCAAGATATTGGGGAAAAGACGCTCTTCGCGCGTACCGGCGGCGCCCCGAGTCTTGCGGTTGGTATGGCGCACATTTTCGCCAATTCTCTTGGCGGACGAGCGTTGCTGGCGTTGTGGTATCACTTCGCCATCATGTTTGAGGCGTTGTTTATTTTGACGACGCTTGACGCGGGAACGCGCGTGGGACGGTTTCTCCTGCAAGATTTACTGAGTCATATTTGGCGGCCGCTCGGACGGACCAGTTGGTATCCGGGCGTTATCCTCACTAGCGCGATGATGGTGGGTGCATGGGGGTATTTTCTCTATCAAGGGGTAATCGATCCGCTTGGCGGCATCAACAGCCTCTGGCCGCTGTTCGGCATCGCTAATCAACTCTTAGCCGCTATTGCGCTCTGTGTTGTTACGACGATCCTGTTGAAGACTAGTCGCACCCGGTATGCCTGGATTTCTCTGGGGCCGTTGGTGTGGTTGCTGGCAATTACAATGACTGCGGGCTATCAGAAGCTCTTTCATTCTCAGGTGCGAATCGGATTCCTTGCTCACGCGGCTGATCTCTCGGAAAAACTCGCCGCAGGTCAGGTTCCAGTCGAGAAGATTGCGGAAACGCAAAGGTTGATTTTCAATGATCGTCTAGACGCCGCGATTACCGCCTTGTTCATGGTGCTGGTCATTGTCGTTGTTGTGGAGTCGGCGCGCGAATGGTTTCGAGTCCTGCGCGGGCAGCGTTCGCTTCCAGTAGCAGAATACGCCGCAGCGGATTAGGAAGTCCGCTGTCGAAATACGCTAGGACTTTGTGTAATAGAAATATGTCCCGGCTGCATACGGACCCGTTCCAGCCAGGCGCGAATGTAAAGGTAATTGTTCAGCTCAAATCCGCCTTCGTACGCAACGTGCGTGTAGGCGTAGAGGGCGATATCTGCGACCGTGTAGCGGCTCCCGACAAAAAAAGAGCGATCTGCAAGATGCTTTTCCATCACGTCGAGAGCCGCGTATCCCAAAGCCCGTTTTTGTTCCAATGTAATCTTGCGTTCACCTGTGGGTTCGAGATGCTTGAGCCAAAATCGAGAGGTAGCGATATTTGGCTCATGGCTATACTGTTCAAAAAACATCCATTGTAAAATCTGCGCCCGTTCGTAACGAGCCGTTGGCAGGAGGTGAGAACCGTCTGCGAGATAGCATAAAATCGCATTAGACTCCGCGAGAAACTGACCGTTTTCCAATTCGAGTACGGGGATGCGACCGTTCGGGTTTTTCCGGAGAAACTCTAGCGTGCGCGATTCTCCCTTCAGAATATCTATCTCGATACGGGTGAAAGGGATGCCGAGCTGAGTGAGCAACAAACGAACTTTGTAACCATTGCCTGAATCAAGATAATCGTAGAGCCGTAACATGGTTCAGTTCTTTGGTCCTGAGATAGCGCGCTCAGATTTTCTTTGACCCATGACTGGTCTAGCGTTTTTGAAACAAATGAAACCAATAAAACGCCGTGACGACGAGAGCGTGGGTAATTTTCCCTTGCTGCACAAGGGTTGGAAGCTCTATGGCAGGGACAAGGATGACTTCAGTCTCTTCGGTCGAGTCAAACTGCGGCTCGAAGTGCTTCTCTACATTGCGTGCGAGGAATGTGTGGCAGCGATTATTTTGAATCGCGGGGTTAGGGTGGATGGAGCCGAGTTCAATCACATCATCTGAGTCGTAACCCGTTTCTTCCTGCATCTCACGCCGGGCGGCGTGAAGCGGGGAGGGGTCATGTGGATCAACCATGCCGCCGGGAATTTCCAGGGTGATTTCGTCAACACCATGCCGATACTGATGAATAAGCACAACCTCGTTGTTGGGAGTAACGGGAATGATGTTCACCCAATCGCCGCTATCAAGCACGAAAAAGTCGTGCTCCCGCCCATTCCGCGGGGAACGGTTACGATCTTTCCGTAGCGAAAAAATACGGCAGGAGTAGACCGTTTCTGAATCGAGGCGTTGCCAAGACTGGATGTTTTTAGGGGAGTTTTTAGGCATTAGTAATTGGTTTTTAGTAGCGAGGTTTTAGTGATTAGTCAAAGGGCTGAAAGTAAGAACGAAAGACTTAAAACCAAAGACTTAAAACCAAAGACTAAAACAACCGCCGATACTCGATCGCGGGACAGCGGTCCATGACCACCGTCATGCCTGCCTTCTGAGCTTTCTGAGCCGCAAATTCGTTGATGACGTCGAGTTGTAGCCAGAGAATTTTTGCGCCAACGGCAATAGCGTCGTCAGCGATCGTGTCCACAAATTCTGGTCGACGAAAGACATCGACCATGTCGACTTTCTCGGGGATCTCTCGGACCGAAGTGTAGCAATGCTCGCCGAGAATTTCTTTGTTCGTAGGATTTACTGGGATAATCCGGTGCCCTTTAGCTTTCAGGAGGGCGGCAATGCGATTGCTATCGCGGTCTGGGTCAGGTGAACAACCAACGACAGCGATAGTTTTCGGGGTGGCGAGAATGTCACGAATAATGTCGTCTGAAGGGTTCTCAAATGCGTCCATGCGACAGTCTTAGCAGATCTTCAAAGGACTTTTCTAGACAGCGCCGAATTTCAACTAAACGAGCGCGGAAAATATCTTCGCCCTGCATGGCGGGATCGTCGATATCGCCCTCTTCACCGGCGAATTCTTTGAGGGTGAAGACACGCTTTCCTTCCGCCTCGGGGTACGCGTCGAGCATTTGCTTCTGCTCTTGAGTCATCGTCAAGATGAGATCGGCTTGCTCAACCAGATGCCGGTGACGTTTGAGGTCAATTGATGACAATTCATGATCTGGGAGGTGAACGTCGAGTTCTCGGAGGACGAGGCGTGCATCGAGAGACGGGATCATATTGTCGCGCGCATAAATAGCAACGCCGCCCGAGCGGACGCGAATATGGTCCGCCCCATGTTCAGCAAGCATCTTTCGTAAGAGGACATGCGCCATGATGCTGCGGCTTGTGTTCGCGTGACAGACGATCAAAATGTAAAAAAGATCTTGAGGAATCACTCGGATTTTCTACAGAATGCTCTATGGGCGGGTGGAGAGAGGTTTTACTCCCACCTCCCCCTACTCTGGCCCCACGCACAATGCCGTCCCCCCACCCATGAGGCGGCGGGCGTACTGCCCGCCGTATATGGGGCTAAGACTTCAGTGCGCGGAAGACCTCCGCCAAGGTTTCTTTCTTGGTGACGCCTTTGTCAAGTTCTACTCTAATCTTCGAACCGAGGTCGGCAGGGTCCCAGTCGCCTTTTTTGCTGACGGTCGCAGCGGTATGCCACCCTTGCATGAGCCACACACAGCCGCCGCCGACCCGGAACACTTCGCCGTGCACCTTGGCGGCGTCATCGCTGGAGAGCCACACCACTAGCGGAGCGACGTGTTTCGGATCAAAAATATCAAATTCTCCTTCTTTGACGGTCATCACTGCGGCTGTCTGCGGCGTCGCATCAACGGTAAGGCGAGTGCGTGCGACTGGAGCGATGGCATTGGCCGTAACGCCGTATTTCTGCATTTCCGCATCAACAACGATGGCGAGCGTCGCCACTGCGGCTTTCGCCGGGCCGTAATTCGGTTGGCCGACGTTGCCGAGCAAACCGGAATCCGAGGAAGTGTTGACCACGCGGCCATTGAGTACGTTTCCCAGCTTATGCTGTTCGCGCCAGTACTCACACGCGTGTCGCGTGCAGTTGAACGTGCCTTTCATGTGTACAGCGATCACGGCGTCCCATTCTTCTTCCGCCATGTTGAAGATCATACGGTCGCGCAAAATGCCCGCGTTATTGACGAGAATATTCAGTTTTCCAAAGGTATCGATTGCACACTGGATGATGCGTTTTGCGGCTTTAAAGTCTGCAACGTTTTCGTAGTTGGCGACGGCTTCGCCTCCCGCAGCTTTGATTTCATCAACAACTTGTTGCGCCGGACGCGTATCAGCGCCGGTGCCGTCGAAATGGCCGCCAAGATCATTGACCACGACTTTCGCGCCGTGCTTTGCCAATAAAAGCGCCTCTTCACGACCGATCCCACGACCAGCGCCTGTGACGATAGCAACTTTCCCATCGAGCAACATACTGCATTCTCCTTATCGTGGTCAGGCGAGACGATTCAGCTGTTCTCACCTTCGAGATTTGATTGCTTGTTCCCCCCTACTAAAGAAGAACCAGTGGTGGTATAGCCCCCTCTTTCGCAAAAGAAAAGGGGGGAAGAGTTTACCCTTCCCCCCTTCCTTGAGGACCTTTCTCTAAGAGACGAGTTTACGCGTCGAAGTAGAGTGCGAATTCGTGCGGATGCGGACGCAAGCGCAGGGGATCGAGTTCCTTGGCGCGTTTGTATTCGATCCAGGTCTGAATCACATCTTCAGTAAACACATCTCCCTTCAGTAGAAAGGCATGATCTTTTTCCAACGCCAGTAAGGAGCCTTCCAGCGAACCGGGAACGGACGGTACATTAGAGAGTTCCTCGGGGGTCAATGAATAGATGTCTTTGTCCAGTGGATCTCCAGGGTTCAATTTGCGTTCGATCCCATCGAGTCCCGCCATGAGCATGGCGGAGAAAGCAAGGTATCCATTACTACTTGGATCCGGGAAGCGCACCTCAATGCGTTTCGCTTTCGGGCTGGGGGAATACATCGGGATGCGAACCGCAGCTGAGCGGTTTCGGGCAGAGTAGGCCAAGTTTACTGGAGCTTCGAACCCCGGAACCAGACGACGGTATGAGTTTGCCGTCGGCGCCACGATCGCGCAGAGCGCGGATGCGTGGGCAAGAATACCAGCGATATAATGCATCGCCAACTCACTCAGACCGCCATAGCCGTCACCCGCGAATAACGGCTTCTCGCCTTTCCAGATCGACTGATGAACATGCATGCCAGAGCCGTTGTCGCCAAAGATAGGCTTGGGCATGAACGTTGCCGTCTTTCCATGTTTCTTTGCGACATTCTTTACTACATATTTGTACCACTGGAGCATATCCGCCATCTTCACCAACGGAGAAAAGCGCATGTCGATTTCCGCTTGACCGGCGGTTGCGACTTCATGATGCTGCCGCTCCACGCGGATACCCACCTTCTCCATGTACTGCACCATCTCTTGACGAAGGTCTTGCTGAGAGTCAATCGGCGGAACCGGGAAGTACCCTTCTTTGTAGCGTGGTTTGTAGCCGAGATTGGGTCCTTCCTTTTTGCCGCTATTCCACACGCCTTCGACAGAATCAATGTGGTAGTACCCTTCGTGTTGATTCTGATCGAAACGGACGTCATCAAAAACAAAGAATTCCGGCTCCGGACCGAAATAGGCAATATCGCCAACACCAGTGGACTTTAGGTACGCCTCAGCCTTACGGGCGATATTGCGTGGGTCGCGAGTGTAGTCTTCTTTCGTGATGGGATCGACGATATTGCAGACCAGACTTAGGGTTGGCGCAGCGCAAAACGGGTCCATGACTGCCGTAGTTGGATCGGGCATGACGAGCATGTCTGATGCGTTGATTGCTTGCCACCCACGGATTGACGAGCCGTCAAAGCCTAACCCTGCTTCAAAGATTTCCTCTTCATATTCACTTAACGGGATAGTGAAGTGTTGCCAGGTGCCGATCAGGTCCATAAATTTGAAGTCTACTGCCTCGGCCTGTTGTTCACGCGCCAGGTGCACCGCATCTTTTGGGGTCATACCCTACTGTCCTCCTTCGCTGAAATGCGACTCTTGAGATACTGGTTGTTTTGTTAGATTGCGTCCTCACCGCGTTCGCCCGTGCGAATACGCACAACTTCTTCGACCGGCGTGACGAAGATCTTGCCATCGCCAATGCGACCCGTGCGCGCCGCTTTTTCGATGGTTTCGACCACTTTGGCGACAAGGTCCTCGCCGACAATGATCTCGAGTTTGACTTTGGGAAGGAAGTCAACCACATATTCCGCCCCACGGTACAACTCAGTATGTCCTTTTTGGCGTCCGAAGCCTTTCACCTCGCTGACCGTTAGGCCGCGTACACCGATGGCGTTGAGATTTTCCTTGACCTCATCAAGCTTGAACGGTTTTATGATTGCTTCGACTTTTTTCATGACGCCCTTCATGGTGATGACCTCCCAGGCCTCTGTAGAGCAAAACTCCGCTCCTGTAAAGCGGATTTCCTTACCGAGCCGTATGACTCTGCCCTTCGGGTCGTTCGCCTAGTAAATTTCGCCTCCTCGTTGTATGGGGAGCGAGATTAATAGCAAAAAGCAAGACTAATGCCACAAGCCCTCTTAGCGATTTACCGGATTTCTCTAATACAAGTTGACATCTTCGCGAATTTCGGACTGTTTTTGCTGCCTAGTTTTCAAGCAACGCTGTCTTTTTAAGCACTTTAAGCAGCAGAGGATGACGATTTGTTCAGACTAAATTTTTGTTCTTGTCCCTTGAGTAGTCGAGCAACGTTTTCATGGTGTCGAATGATGACCAAGCTTGCGATGACAATTCCCGCCCACAAGTGTCCCTTAGGATATGAGAGCAGAAAGAGGAGAATGGGCGTCACCCCAGTGGCAACCAAGGACGCTAATGAAACAATGCGACTTACAGCAAAGGTGAAGGCGAACAATCCCACGGCAAGCAAGATCGCCTGTGGGGACAATCCAAGAAAAACGCCGAGGCCAGTTGCTACCCCTTTTCCACCAGAGAATCCCAGGAACGGGGAAAAGAGATGTCCCAAAAGAGCGGCAACTGCCGTGCAGGCAAGCGGCGCCTCTCCAAGATCAAGGAGGCGAACAACTAAGACCGGAAAAAGCCCCTTGAGCGCATCCCCAAGGAGAGTTAGTAATCCAGCTTTTTTGCCAACGCTACGAGCGACATTCGTCGCTCCAATATTGCCGCTGCCGACTTTGCGAACATTAATTCCTAGACGATTGGCAATGATGACGCCTGTCGGGATAGATCCACAGAGATAGGCGAGGGCGATAACGAGAAGGAGCGTCATAGGTGCTGCTCCGTAATCTTACAACAGGAAGAGAATGAAGCTGAGTAAGAAAGAAAGAGGTGAAAACTGAAAGGAATGGTCGGGGTGACTGGATTCGAACCAGCGACCCCACGGTCCCGAACCGTGTGCTCTACCAGGCTGAGCCACACCCCGATACCATACGTTCCAGGGATAAGTGATTTGCATTTAATAGCTTTTGCCAGATAAGCGGGTCAAGCCCTATGGTGAAGACACTACGCTTCCGGCGGTGTAGTTAAATTTTGTTCCTTGGATTCTTCTGCCGGTTCTTCCTTCGGTTCTTCTTGGGATTCTTCTTTGGGTACGTGGGCGATGGATTCCTCTACGGAGCGAAAGCGGCGTTCAAGCTCATCAAACTTGCCAGCCATAGTCTGGATACGATTCGTGGTATCTTCAAGCTTCTTTGTAACGGAATCTCTTTCTTGACTAACACGTTGGAGGTCTTGCTCTAGCTTCTGCACTCGTTGGCTTGATAAGAGGAGATAATCGCCCCCTCCCGCCGTGGAGAAAAAATAGGCAGTTCCTCCCGCGCCTACGATGAGGCCCATCAAGAACCCAAAAAGAAATCTAAACACAGGCCCCTCCTTTTCTTATAGGTTGTTACAGCTCGCAAGATAACATGTCCCCAGCAGGGCGGAACCCGCCCTGCTGGAGCACCGCGAGGTGACCATTGGTTTCCATCTTGCCACGCCAAGCGATTAACTGTCGGCAACCGCGTTTCCGCGCTCGCATTTTGGCGAAGCTCACCAGCGCGAGCCCCAAGTCGCAGGGAGAAGTGACAGTGAGGGCGACATCAAAGATAGCTTCCCAGCCTTGTTTCCTGAGGGTGCGGATGTAGCACACGAGAAGCGCTCCCAAGATCGCCCCATCGTGCTCTGCAATATAGAAATCAAGCCCAGGATCGCTGGCGAGGCGGCGCCAGTGACGCGTCTGAACTTTATCTATAAACGCTGGCGCTTCTGGTTTGAGCAGCGCCGCCAGCGCGGGCAGATCAGTACGTCTACCACGACGAATTTTTACGGCCTCCTCATGCATGGTGAGCATGTCTACCATTCCTGTAGGAAAAGTCCAAGATCCAAGGAGGCAAGTAGAGACGTTGTGTGAGGCAGCTCAGACGAGCGCTTCGTGCTGGTTCCGGTAAGAAGGCTGCTATATGCTGTGCTTATGGCTTTACCTCTTCATAGCGTGACCGTTGAGCGTCTTGCATACGGCTCTGCCGGGATTGCACATGTTGATGGGCAGGTTGTGTTTATTCCCGGAACAGTTCCTGGTGATGAAGTGGTCGTTGAGATCGAGTCACAGAAGAAAAATTATGCAACCGCACGAGTCATGAAAATTCGTTCACCATCTCCCTTTCGCCGACAGCCTCCGTGTTCGTATGTTTCCCAATGTGGCGGATGTCCCTGGCAACACATCGCATACCAGGAACAACTGCGAGCAAAGGAAACGCTGGTGCGTGAGCAACTGCGACGCATTGGCGGCCTGACCGACATTCCATTGTTGCCTATTATTTCCTCACCTGAGGAGTGGCGTTATCGCCAACGTCTGCGTCTTCATATTGACCGCAAGGGACGCGTGGGGCTCTTGGCTCCGCGCTCACATAAGGTAGTGACAATTGATTCCTGCTCGGTGGCTTGGGAAGCGCTGCCGTCGCATTTGCGAGTAGTGCGAGAGTGGATTGCTTCGCTTCGCACCATTGTTCCACAGGTAGAGCTAGCGGTGGAGGATCCCGTTGCGCGTCCAGAGGAACAACGAGTCATGGTGCTCGGTCAAGCGCAGGGACCGTTTCAGCAAAAAGACGAACAGGCGTGCCGGTTGCTGGAGACGCACCCTCTTGTTGCTGGAGTGATGTTGCGGGGAAAAGACTGGCGGCACGTGTGGGGTGATACGTCGCGTACGTTTATCGGTAAAGACAAGACTCTGACTATTCACGATGGCGCGTTTACGCAAGTGAACAACGCCGCGAACCAACTGCTGGTGGAAGCCGTGCTTCGGCACAGTGCAGTGCGGAGCACGGATACGGTGATTGAGCTGTATTGTGGTTCCGGAAACTTTAGCGTGTCGTTTGCGCGCCGTGCACGCGAGTTTATCGGCATTGAGCAAGATGGAAGAGCGATTACAGACGCGCGGGTAAATGCTGCTCGTGCTGGTGTGGCGAATATGCGGTTTCTTCATGCTTCCGCGTCCGTCGGCGTCCGCGAGTTGCTAGTAGGTGGAGCGCGCGGCGATGTGGTCGTACTTGACCCGCCGCGTAGCGGAGCGGCGGATATTATTGACGACCTCCCTCGATTTGGAGCCCGTGTAATTACCTATGTCTCGTGCGACCCTGCGACCTTGGCGCGTGATCTGCGTCGCTTGCATCAGCGTGGCTATCAGTTGCAAGCTGTGCAACCACTCGACATGTTTCCGCAGACGTATCACGTGGAGGTTGTCGCCGTTTCTGTATTGACTTGCTAACGCCTAACTCCTATGCTGCCTGCAATACACTCCAAAAGCGGAAAACTGCGCTCTCTGGAGACCAAACATGTCGACGACGACGCAAGAAAAAGCTAAACGCCCGAAAGTGACTCTCATCCCAGCGAAAGGCGTTTCGCAGACAATCAACTACTTACTTGAAGATCGCAACGAACTAGAATGGCTGGTCGCTATTGGACGGAATAAAAAGGGAGAAATTTTCTTCTACGATACCGGCGGCGATATCATTGAAGACCTCGGCACGCTTGACTATCTCAAGCAGCGCCTTATTCGCGCTCACTTCGGCGATGAATGGGAATAAAGGTCTCGCCCGCGTTTTTCTTTTCAATATACCCTTTTCTCAAGCCTTAATCTTCTTCTTCGATTGGATGGTGCGCGATCACTCGGTCGTCTTCTACGGTTAAAGGAACTCGGTCGAGGAACTTTCCGCAGGGAGGGCCGAACACACACTCTCCAGTGTCTGGCTCATAAGCGGCCCCATGGGTGGCGCATAAGATGTAGCGTCCATCTTCCGTCAAAAATTGATTTTCCACCCAGTCCATCGTCATGGGCACATGGCGACAGCGATTCACATAGGCGAAGAGCTGTCCGTCGTAGTTGACGGCAAAGCACTCTACTTCTCTACCATCGACTTGCAAGAAGAACTTTTTGGTCTGACCTGGCGGGATCTCGCCAACGCGTGCGATTTCGGCTGGGGGAACTTGGAACACATCAGCCTCCTGTTTCCTTACGGGCTGTCGCTCTTGTAGCATGGGAACGATGGGAAGTCGAAAGTCAGCAAGTCTTGGGGTCCTTAAGCCTTACACGCGACAAAGGCGTCTCTCGATCTAATCACTTCTTGACCTGACGACGTTGGACTGTATGTTGAGGGGCTGATGTCTCTTGAAGAGGGATTCCTGCTCGTATTCCATCCTGTTGTTGTTCATTTTGCCATTGCCCTGACGCTCTTCGGATTCGCAGTGGATTGGCTGGGAAGTCTGCGTCGACAGATACATACGCAACAGATTGGCCGTGCGTGCTTCTTGGCGGGCGTCGTCGCTCTCGGTTTGGCAGTAATAAGTGGATGGGTCGAGCATACGCTGCCCCGTCCAGTAAGTGCGTTTGACGAACAGATGCAAAACGTCTTCTTCTGGCATGAATATATCGGCTATGGACTCTTCGCGCTCTTTCTTGTGCTGGCCGTTGTCCGACTGCGCATTCATGATCGCTTGCCTGTGGCTTTTGTCCTGTTGGGAATGCTTGGGTTGGTTGGTCTGGTGATTCAGGGTTATCTTGGCGGTGAGCTCGTGTATCGTTACGGTGCTGGAGTGCGGGCCGTACAAGTGCTGAGCGAGCAATTAGGGATGAGCGGGCAAAAAAAAGCCCCGGAATGAAGTTCCGAGGCTTCCGTGGATTGATCGGATTCGAACAATCATCCCGCGGTTTCTTCGGCTTTGAACCCAACCTTGGTATGCGTACCGTCACAGAACGGCTTGTTCGAGGACTGTCCACAACGGCAGAGGTAAACCGGGTCGCCCTGTCCCTGATATTCGTTACGCTTTTGGTCGGTGACTTTTGCTCCTCCCGTTACCTCCAACGGCCCATTTTTCAGCGCACGAATTGTGACATCAGCCATATTGTCCCCCTTTCCTATGAAAATTCTCGTTTAACTGCTCTGCGTTCGGGAGTATGCCACACAGAAAGAGGCGGCGCAACGTGAGACTGCTTCATACCACCCGGTCACGTTGCAATTGTTCAATTTCACCGGAAGTGTATCCTAATCTCTGTAAAATTGCTTGTGAATGTTGTCCCAAGCTCGGGGAAGGAGCCAAGTCTTCGGCGGGCGTGGCGGAAAATTTGAGCGGTTTACCAACCATCCGCACCGTCCCTGCAACCGGATGTTGGTTTTCTACGAGAAGCTGACGAGCAAGGACTTGGGGATGCCGAAAGACTTGATCGTAATTCTGCACCGGCCCGCACGGAATGCCCGCGGCGTTGAGCTTTTCCAGCCAAAACGTGCTTTCTCGCTGTGTCGTTGCGTCCTCGATCTGTGCGATCAAGAATGAGAGGTTCCTGCGGCGAAGGGTATTGTCGGCGAGCTGTGGGTGATGCTCCATTTCTTCTTTGCCAAGGAGTTGACAAAGTGTTTTCCAGGTGCGCGGAGCGGAATCCGCGGCAATCGTGATGTACCCATCTTTGGTTTTGAAGGCGCCGTGCGGGGCAATGCGACGATGAGCTGAGGCGAGCGGGAGCGGCGTTTCTCCACTGGCAAGGTAGTCACTGCCGTCAATAAGGCCGAGCGCCACGGAGCAGTCAAGTAAAGATGTGTCAATGTGTTGCCCTTTTCCCGTCTTTTCCCGAGCAATATAGGCGGCAAGCACACCCAGTGCGCCAAACATGCCTGTGCCAAGGTCAACTACTGGCACTCCCGCCTTGACTGGCGGTCCTCCGGGCACTCCGGTTGCCATCATGATGCCGCTCATGCCTTGGGCAACCGTATCGTAGCCGCCTTGGTCGGACATGGGGCCAGTCTGGCCGAAACCGGAAATCGAGCAGTAGATAAGACGGGGATTGAGTTGCGCTAGGGTAGAATAGTCGAGTCCTAACCCTTTCATGACCGTCGGACGAAAATTTTCTACCAGGATATCAACCTGTGTGGCTAGACGCTTGCAGATTTCTTGTCCACGGGGATCTTTCAAATTAACGGTCAGACTTTTCTTGTTGCGATTACTTGCCATGAACGCGGCGCTTTCGCCATTGATGAATGGCGGCCCCATGCGCCTTACCTCATCGCCGCTTTCAACACGTTCGATCTTAATGACCTCTGCGCCCATGTCGCCGAGCAGCAAGGTGCAGTGTGGTCCCGCGAGTGCGCGAGTGAAGTCCATCACACGCATCCCAGTCAATGGTCCGGTCATAGTTCCTCCTTCTTCTAGCTGTGAGCTTTCAGTTCTTAGCTTTTAGCCGAAGTCAGTAACATTTGCTCAGAGTTCTATCTAGCTAAAAGCTAATGGCTGACAGCGAAGAGATTCTTCAGTCCGCTTCATCCGGCGACTCGTCCGCTGGCGGTGGAGGCAACGGCTCATGGGGAAACGCAAACGGTTCCACAGACATTGAGGTCTGTCCTGTCGTAATGAGTTCACAGATCAGTTTGCCGGTGATCGGCGCCGCCACGATGCCGTTTCGGTGATGACCGGTGGCGAGGATCACATTTTCCAAACCTGGCGCGCGACAAAGAATGGGGCGACGAGTAGGGGAGTAGGGGCGCAGACCAGCCCAGAAGCGATTTAAGGGCGCTTTGCCAATGCCAGGCGCCAGGTCTATCGAGCGGCTAATCAGAGATTGTACGGTTTCCAAGGTCACGTCCTTGTTATGACCGACGAACTCGACAGTAGAGCCGATGACGACTTCACCGTTCTTGCGCGGGACTAGATAGTGTTCGTTCCAAGAAATGACGTGGCGCAACTCTGTCGAACGCACCGTGATCATCTGTCCTTTGGCTGGTTCAATGGGAATGGTCAGTCCGAAGAGATTTCCAACCTGACGCGACCATGACCCCGCTGCAATGACGACGGTATTGATGCTCACCCACTCATCACCGATGCGCACCGCCGTGACTTTACTCCCCTCGATCCGCGTCTCATTGACAATGACGCCTGTTTGGACAACGCCGCCGCGTTGTTCCACCGCTTTCGCCCAGGCTTCCGCGAGCTTGCCGTTATGGAGATGATGGTCGCCAGAAAAATGCACGGCGCCTCTCAGCTCGGCTGTGAGCGTGGGCTCAAGTCGTCGCACTTCCTCGGCTGTCAGCCATGTCGCCGCGTACCCTTGCTCTCGCCGGAGTTCGTAGAGTTGACGATATTTTTTCTCGTCGGCGTCAGTGCGAATCAGATCAAGCACGCCAGTAGTTTGATATTCAATATCGATGCCCGTGCGTTCTTCCAGTTCTCGAACAAGGGTGGGGTACATTTCTTGCCCGGCGCGTTTGAGTTGATACATGGGGCCGCGCTTCGAACGCCCGCTGGCGACCGCGAGAATTCCCGCTGCGGCGGCCGAGGCTTCTTGGCCGGGTTGGTTCTTTTCTACAAGAATGACCTGTTGCTGTTGGGCGGAGAGATGCCAGGCAATAGCCGAGCCAATAACCCCGCCGCCAATGACCACAACATCAGCTGTTTTTGTCATGGTTCGCTATTGTAACGAGACAGCGAAGAAAGAAAAGAGATGAAGGGAGAAACACTTGCTTCGCAGTAGCGTGCGGTATCGAACGAACTAGAAGCACTCTTCCTGAGAGTGACTTTCAAAAGAAGAGTCGATAAGACTCTATGAAGGAGAGATAAATGCGTGTTTTAGTTGTGGAAGACGACCAGAAGATTGCTTCCTTCATCACTATGGGCTTGAAACAGGCGGGGTTTGCTGTGGATCACACAGCTGATGGTGAAGAAGGGCTCTGTCTGGCGGCAATCGAGCCATATGATGCTGCAGTGGTGGATCTTATGCTACCTAAACGCGATGGGCTTTCGCTCATT
>JBFWZL010000013.1:0-26317 GCA_050185455.1 Binatia bacterium
GCCTTTGTGGAAGATCGCAGTGAGATCAGCATTGAAGCGGTTGGCAGTGCCGAGGCCCTGGCTCTCAGTGCGGACGCCACGCCTGAAGCGCAGGCGGCGGCAGTGAATCCGCAGCTCGAAGACGGCGTAACCGCTCCTTCCCAATCTTTAGCCTCCACTCCTCAGTCTGCGAGCGCCAAGGCGTCTGTCGCCCATGCAGAATCGGCGTCGATCCGGGTGCCGACGGAGAAGGTGGATAAGCTCATCAATCTGGTGGGGGAGCTGGTGATTACGCAGTCGATGATTAGTCAGACGCTGGAACACTTTTCTCTCGCGAAGCTGAACCAACTGCGGGAATCGATCACGGAACTCGAACGCAATACTCGCGAGCTGCAAGAACGGGTGATGGCGGTGCGGATGATGCCGATTGGCAACAGTTTCAGTCGTTTTCCCCGGTTGGTGCGGGATTTAGCGACACAGTTGAATAAGAAGATCGCCGTCCAGATGATCGGGGAGGAGACGGAACTGGACAAGGGGGTCATTGAGCGCATCAGCGACCCGTTGACGCACCTGGTGCGCAATGCCGCCGATCATGGCATCGAGTCGCCTGAGGAGCGGCGCGCCGTTGGCAAACCGGAGCAGGGCACGATTCGGCTGCAGGCGTATCACCAGGGGGGGAACGTCATTATCGAGGTGGGAGATGACGGGCGGGGGTTGAATGTTGAGCGCATCAAACAGAAAGCGCTGGCCCAGGGACTGATCGGGCCGGAGGACAATCTGAGTGAAGAGCAGCTGCACGCCTTGATCTTTCATCCGGGGTTTTCCACGGCGGCGGTGGTGAGTGATGTGTCGGGGCGCGGGGTGGGGATGGATGTGGTCAAGAAGAACATCGAAGCGCTCAACGGCTCCGTGACCGTCGTCAGCGAGCTAGGCAAGGGGAGTTGTTTACGCATCAAGTTGCCTCTCACCCTCGCCATTATCGATGGCCTCTCCGTGAAGGTAGGAGACGACATCTACATCCTTCCGTTGGTTTCCATAGTCGAATCCATCCGTCCACGCCCGGAACAGGTGAAACGCTTGTTCGGGCGTGGTGAAGTTATCGCCGTGCGCGGCGAATTTTTGCCGCTGATCCGATTGTATCACCTCTTTAATACTCCGACGCATATCATTGATCCTAGTAAGGGTCTGGTCGTGATCGTGGAAACCGAGGGGAAGAAATCTGGAATCCTCGTCGATGAACTGCTGGGACAAGCGCAGGTCGTCATTAAGAATTTAGAGGCGAACTATCAAAAGGTGGAAGGGGTGGTTGGCGCCACGATCCTGGGCGACGGACGTGTGGCTCTGATCCTTGACGTGCAAGGGCTGATTCACCTTGCCGTGCAGGGGAGCGGCGGCATGTCTCTTGCACTCTTCGAAGAGGAGCCAATGCTGGAAGAGGGAGCCAGAGTTTCGCTCATGAATGCGGAAATGTCAGAGGCGTCTGTCTAAATCATAACGCTGAGAGTGTGTCTTAACGGTGAACAAGAATTGTTATTGCGAGAAATGGTAAGCGACGAAGCGCTCTCGTTTTCAGACAATGATTATTGTGCGGAATTTACCCTGAACGTGTCGCAAGGCTTGCAATGACTTGCCTCCTCGGCTTTTGAGACCATCTCCAAAAATGTCATCACTTATTAGGAAGAGGAACGCTATGGAAGAAACCATGACAGTCAACAGTATTACAAACCTTGCCGCGGACGACAATCAGTATCTCACGTTTACTTTAGGAGAGGAGGAGTATGGGATAGACATTCTCAAGGTGCAGGAGATCAAAGGCTATTCTGCTGTCACCCGCATTCCGCGTTCACCCGCGTACGTCAAAGGCGTGATGAATCTCCGGGGAACGATCGTGCCCGTGATCGACTTGCGCACGAAATTTGGACTCGAGCCGACCGCCTATGATCAATTTACCGTGATCATCGTGGTGGTTGTGCAAGGCCGCGCTATGGGGCTGATCGTGGATACCGTTTCGGACGTGCTTAATATCCCCGCGAGCGACGTGCAACCCACGCCGGAGTTGAGCAGCGATATGGATACGAACTTCATCGCGGGCATGGGAAAGGCTGGCGACAAGCTCATTATTCTCCTGGATGTTCATAAGGTGCTAGGCGTTGAAGAGCTGCGGGCGCTGGAAGCGGCTACATAAGAAGTCCCGACTCTTGAGGAATTCGCTCATTGTAAAAAGGATACGAAAAACTATGGTGCACAAGGAAAAAGGCTCTTCGTTTCAAGCTTCGCTCTTTGAACGTATCGGCGGAACTCCAGCGATTACTGCAACAGTGGAGCAATTCTACGAGCGGGTGCTGGCGGACCCCGAACTTAGTCCGTTTTTTGTGAAAACCAAAATGCCGTGGCTGAAAATCCGGCAGGTGCAATTTTTTACTCAGGCTCTCGGTGGTCCTGCGGTGTACAAAGGCCGGCCAATGAAAGAAGCGCACGCGCATTTGCCCATCGAGGCGCGACACTTCGATCGCGTGGCCGGGCATCTCGTGGCGACGCTGCAATCGTTGGGGGTGGCGCAGTCGCTTATCGATGAAGTGGTCAGTGCAGTAGGCCCGCTCAAGGAAGATATTGTCAATAAACCGTCAATGGTGTCAAAAGAAACATTGCCCAGAAAGAGGAGGCACTTCAATGGCTAAAGCTATGGCAAGGAAGGGATCAACCCCACAGAACAATCTACAGCTCGCGGATTACATGGGGCAAATAGCGGCAATCAACAAATCGCAAGCGGTGATCGAGTTTGAATTGGATGGCACGATCATCACTGCGAACGAGAATTTTCTCCGGACCGTAGGGTATTCGCTGGATGAAATCAAAGGCAAACACCACAGCATGTTCGCCGACGAGACGTACAAACATAGCGCCGAGTATAAAGAATTTTGGGCAAAGCTGAATCGAGGCGAGTACGATGCCGGAGAATATAAGCGGTGCGGCAAAGGCGGCAAGGAGGTCTGGATTCAGGCCTCCTACAACCCCATCACGGACTCTAATGGAAAGCCGTTCAAAGTGGTGAAGTACGCCACTGACGTCACGGCGCAAGTGAAGATGAGAGCTGAAATGGTGGGGATGAAGTCGATGAACGAGAATTCGCCCATCAACATCATGTTCGCCGACCGTGACTTCAAGATCCAATATATGAACCCGGCATCTACGCGCACCTTGAAAACCCTCGAACAGTTCCTGCCGATCAAGGCCGAGCAGATGATCGGACAGACGATCGACATTTTCCATAAGAACCCGGCCCATCAACGTGGTATCCTCGCCGACCCAAAGAACTTGCCACATAGAGCAGTCATTCAGGTGGGGCCGGAGAAGCTTGATCTGTTGGTCAGCGCTATCTATGACCACAACCAAAACTACCTCGGCGCGATGGTGACATGGGAAGTCGTGACGCAGAAGCTCAAGACTGAGACCGAAATGGCGCGAATGATGTCGATGAACGAAAACTCACCCATCAACATCATGTTCGCCGACCGCGACTTCAAGATCCAGTATATGAACCCGGCGTCTACGCGTACGCTGAGAACCCTCGAACAGTTCCTGCCGGTCAAAGCCGATCAGATGATTGGGCAGTCGATTGATATCTTCCATAAGAACCCGGCCCATCAGCGCGGCATTCTCGCCGACCCCAAAAATCTGCCGCACAAGGCGATTATTCAGGTGGGGCCGGAAAAACTCGATCTGTTGGTCAGCGCTATCTATGACCATAACCAAAACTATCTGGGCGCGATGGTGACGTGGGATGTGGTGACGGAAAAAATCACGGCTGACGAGGAAGTGAAACGATTGGTGAAGGCGGGAATCGAAGGACGCCTTACTGAACGAGCCAATATTGAGCGTTTCACCGGGTCCTTCCGCGAGTTGCTCAACGGCATTAATCAGATGCTCGACGCCATTGTGGCGCCGGTGCAGGAAGGCGTGCAAGTGTTGGACGCTTTGGCGAGCAACGATCTCACCAAGCGTGTGAGCGGCGCGTATCAAGGGGATCATGAGTTGATGAAGACAAGCATCAACAACTCTATTGAAAACTTAGCGCGTATGGTCGAGCAGATCCGTCTGGCTTCTGACAATATCGCGCAGGGCTCCGGCGATATTTCGGCGGGGAATGAGGACCTTTCACAGCGCATGGAAGAACAAGCGTCGTCGCTGGAAGAAACCGCGGCGTCGATGGAAGAGATGACCTCCACGGTCAAGCAGAACGCGGATAACGCCAAGCAAGCCAACCAGCTCTCGCTACAGGCTCGTGAAGTGGCGGAAAAAGGCGGTAGCGTCGTGGAAAAAGCCGTGATGTCGATGGAAGAGATCAACAATTCGTCAAAGAAAATCGCCGACATCATCGGTGTGATTGACGAGATTGCCTTCCAAACAAACCTGCTCGCGTTGAATGCGGCGGTTGAGGCGGCGCGCGCCGGTGAACAAGGTCGGGGATTCGCGGTGGTGGCGGCGGAGGTGCGGAACCTGGCGCAACGCAGTGCGGGGGCGGCCAAGGAAATCAAAAACCTGATTCAAGACAGCGGACAGAAAGTACAAGAGGGCAGCAAACTGGTGAATCAATCCGGCGCATCCCTGGAGGAGATTGTCTCCAGTGTTAAACGTGTTTCCGATATCATCGCCGAGATCAGCGCCGCTTCGCAGGAGCAATCAGCCGGTATTGAGCAAGTGAATAAAGCGGTGATGCAGCTTGACCAGATTACTCAGCAGAATGCCGCGTTAGTCGAAGAAACCTCGGCTGCATCACAATCCATGAACGAACAGTCGCAAGGGCTGAAAACGATGGTCATGCGTCTGAAGCTGGATGAGGAGACGGAACGGCGTATTGGTGAAAAAGCTTCCGTACAAGCGCGGGAAAAACAGCTCCAGCAGCTTGCACAGAAGGCGGCAGGCGGCAGCCGTCCGGAACCAGGAAGGCGGTCTCAGCCAGTTCCGGCGCCTACACGGGTGAAAGCTCCAGTGGCGCCTAAAACGACGAATGGTTTTGTCAAAGAAGCTGAAGGTTTTGAAGAATTCTAACCAAGACACAAGAGATTGACGCCCCCGCCCTCAGCACCGTCGGCTCAAACTGGCAGGAGGAAATTCTGAACGCTTCCTGTGCCAGAAAAGACGGTGCGGAGCGCGGGGGGATTCTTTGAAAGGACCGATGCAATGCGACGACTCCAATCTGACCTCTTTTTCTTTCTCACTCACCTGACCCTGACCGTTGATTGGATGGCGGTCTCGCTTGGGCTGTGGGGATATCCCAGCACAACGAAGAACAATCATTCAACATTGGGGGGACAATCCTGGTGAATCTGTAGCGAGAATTGCATCGATTCCCGAGAAACCAGGACTGTTATCTAACGATATAGTAAAGTGCTGATGTCACAAAACATAAATTGTTTATCCTCTTTTGCTGCGTCCTCTGGTGAAGAGTCACAAGTCGTGGCGGGTGGCTTCGTTATTACTGACGAAGAATTCCGCTTCTTTCGCACCTTATTGATGCAAGAAGCCGGCATCTCACTAGGGGAAGGAAAACGACACCTGGTAGCGTCGCGGCTCGCTAAACGCCTGCGTTATTTTGGCTTCACTTCGTATAAGCAATACTACCACTACTTGATGACCGAAGATCCGTCTGGTGACGAGCGTTTGGTGATGGTCAACTGTTTGACCACCAATAAAACCGATTTCTTTCGGGAAGGGCATCACTTTGACTTCTTACGAGAGCGTGTTTTGCCGGCGCTGCGAGAAAAAACGTTGCGCGGCGCGCCACGACGATTACGCATCTGGAGCGCGGCATGTTCAAGTGGAGAGGAGCCTTACACCATTGCGATGACCGTACGAGAGATGTTTCCTGCTAGCAGCGGATGGGACATTCGCATCTTGGCGTCTGATATCGATACTGACATTCTGCGACGGGCCGAACGCGGCATTTATGATCAGGAGCGGCTCGCCGGCGTCCCTGAAAACCTGCAACGCAAGTACTTCTTGCGAGGCAAAGGGCAATGGGAAGGATCGGTGCGCGTGCGTCCCGAGCTCCGTGAACTCATTACATTTCGCCGCATCAATTTCATCGATCCTGTGTGGCCGATCCATACCTGTTTCGACGTTATATTTTGCCGGAACGTTATCATTTATTTTGATCGCGAGACTCAGCGCCGCCTTTTTGAACGTCTAGCGGGCTACCTGGATGAAGATGGGTACATGATGGTTGGTCATTCAGAAAGCCTCCATTGGCTGGGCCACTTATTTGTCCCGCTGCGAGGCACTATTTATCAACCGCGGGCAGCAAAGAGGGATCAATGAAATTTCTTCCTCCGGACATCAAGAAAGCGAACATTCATATCGGAGGTGTTTTCGTTAGTAGCGAACCCGCAGTTGTCAGAACCGTTTTGGGCTCATGCATTGCCGCGTGTTTATTTGACCCACTGTCTTTAGTGGGCGGTATGAATCACTTTATGTTGCCCAGTGGACTCGAGGATGGGGAGTTGCCGACTCGCTATGGCGTACAGGCCATGGAAGTGTTGATCAACAACATCATGCAACTGGGGGGGGAGCGACGGCGACTGCAAGCCAAAGTATTCGGGGGAGCAGATGTCTTGAAGATGCAAGGTAATTATCTGCGCGTGGCGGAAAAGAATCGCCACTTCATCCAGGAGTTCCTGGAGACGGAAGGCATCCGGATGGTAGCGCATCGGGTAGGCGGAGTAGATCCGTTACAGGTCTATTTTTTTACCCATACTGCGAAAGTGTTGGTGAGGCCATTACGTCGTGAGAATGTCGATCAGCTCATTGATCAGGAAGGCAGTTATCGGGCTAAGATCTCGCGGGAAGCGACCAAGCCACAGAGCGGCGATGTGACGCTCTTTTAGTAGCCCCTCCAGCTGAGCGGAACCGAAAGGCCGGGATGACGGAGCAGGTTTCCATAAAGGATAGAGAACTATGCAAAAAACAAAAGTGTTAATCGTAGACGACTCGGCGTTGATGCGGCAGTTGCTCACGGAGTTACTCTCACGAGATCAAGGGATAGAGGTTGTCGGCGCCGCCCCCGATCCGTATGTCGCATGGGACAAGATTAAAAAACTGCAACCGGACGTACTAACGCTCGATGTGGAAATGCCACGTATGGATGGCCTCACCTTCCTGGAAAAGCTCATGCGTTTGCATCCTCTCCCAATTGTTATGGTGTCATCGCTGACCGAAAAAGGCTGTGAAACCACCCTACGCGCGCTTGAGCTGGGCGCTACGGATTTCGTGACGAAACCCGCTATCGACGTGCGGCAGGGAACGGTGGAGTTGGCTCGGGAGATCATTGAGAAAGTAAAGATCGCCGCCCGTGTGCGCGTGCGCCCCCGACAACCGCAACCCAGCAAGGAGCAACGACCTACGCTGATCTCCAAAAGCTCTGCTTTGCTAAAGACTACCCATAAGGTGATCGCCATCGGCGCGTCTACCGGCGGGACCGAGGCGTTGCGCGATGTATTAAGCGCCTTTCCTCCTGATGCGCCGGGGACGGTTATCGTGCAGCACATGCCGGAAAAATTTACGCGCTCTTTTGCCGATCGCCTCAACAGTCTCTGCCAGGTGCAGGTGCAAGAGGCCAAAGATGGCGACCGGATTCTCCCTGGCCATGTGTTAATTGCTCCAGGCAATTATCATATGGAAGTGACAAGAAGTGGGGCAAATTATAGTGTCCGTATTTTGACGGGAGACCCGGTTAATCGTCATCGACCGTCGGTTGACGTGCTTTTTCAATCGTGTGCGCGTTATCTTGGCGCGAACGCCGTGGGGATCATTTTGACCGGTATGGGGAATGACGGCGCACACGGCTTACTCGCCATGCGGCAAGTTGGGGCGCACACCATTGCGCAAGATGAAGCCAGCTGCGTCGTCTTTGGTATGCCGAAGGAAGCGATTGGTCTCGGAGGCGCAGAGGAAGTGGTGTCTTTGAGCAAAATTCCGAACGTTATGATGCGGATGTTAGGGGCGGGATAGAAAAGCTTGCACGGCGATCAGTCGCAGTGTGCCACGGGCAGCTTGCTGCCCGTGCTAATGGTCGCACTGGCGAATAAGTCGCCAGTGGCACACTCTCTCATGGTTATCGATTTTGATCATCAAAATTCATTAGGGACAAAGCATTTGCCAACCGAGTGTACACAGGTCGGGCGACCTCATCGCAAATGCTTCACCCCTACGCAACACGGTGAGCACTATCCCAATGTTTCGTCGTTCAATGCAGAATCGCTCTCGCTCCCTTTTTCCCCATCGTCAAATTCCTGACAATTTTTTCCGCTCTTTTTGCTTTTTTTGACATGAGCATGCCCCTGGCAAATTTCTCCTTGTCAAAGCGCCAGATTTTTCCCCTGAAGTGTCAATTTTTCCTGTATTTTTGTCGAAAGTAAGGACGGTTGGTTCCTGAAAGACTGGCATGATTGGTGCTCAAGAGTCGGTGATGATTCACTTGCGCGGACGCTTGCCAGCCTAATACGGTTTCTCGATGAGCATTATCCATTAGGGGTAACCCTTCGACTTCGCTGCGCTACGCTCAGGGCGAGCGGAAACGCCCCGTTCATGCTGAGCGTGGCCGCAATCGCGGCGGAGTCGAAGCAGACGGGAATGGATAGTCATCACGGAAAATCCGTATAAGGTCCGCACTTTTCGAGGCAAGTGGCAGTACATGACACGCGGCCGGGATTGGAGAGAGACGCGCCGTCGCGTGTCCCTACAACTTTGACTGCAGGCGCCGATACCTCATGTGACCGCGCAAAATTGGGACGGAGGTGCTCAGATGGGCGACATGGATGATATTGTCAAAGACTTTCTGATCGAGAGTTATGAAAACCTCGATCAGTTGGATCGGCATTTGGTAGCGCTGGAAAAAGAGCCGACTTCTCGCGAACTTCTTTCCGCCATCTTTCGCACGATTCACACGATTAAAGGAACCTGTGGCTTTCTTGGTTTCGGCAAGTTGGAATCGGTGGCGCACGTGGGGGAGAGCCTGTTGAGTCGCTTGCGCGACGGCCATTTGCAGCTCAATCCTGAGCTCACGACCGCCTTACTCGCCATGGTGGATGCAATCCGACAAATGTTGGCATCGATCGAAGCCACTGGTCAGGATGGTGATGGCGACTATTCTGAGCTAATTACAACGTTAACTCGATTGCAAGAAGGGAAAGCCGGGGCACAGAAGCTCACGGCGGAGAACAAAAGCCCTGAGTTGGAAGATCCTCACCTCTCTTCTGTTTCCCAATTCCAAACTTCGGAACCTCAGGGTCAAGTTCTGGACTCTGAGGCTTTACCTATTCCTGCTCCGTCAGCACCAGCTCTTGGTGAGCTGTTAGTGAAGGAAGGGCTCGCGGACTCTACGGATATTGAACGCGCATTAGAACAGCAGGAGAAGGGGGACACACGGAAGCTAGGTGAGATTCTGGTCAATCATGGGGTTATGTAGGAACGGGATCTCGGGGCAGCGTTACAAATTCAAAAGGACGCGCGAGGGATAAACACCGAGCCCGTACAAGGGCAAACCGAAATTCGCGCCTCGTCGGTGGCGGCGGACAGCACCATTCGTGTCGATGTGGACTTGCTTGACAAACTGATGAACCTGGTCGGCGAGTTGGTCTTGGCGCGTAATCAAGTCCTTCAATTCACCTTGAATCAGAAAGACACGGGTTTTTCTGCGACATCGCAACGGCTCAATCTGATCACCAGCGAATTGCAAGAGGGCGTGATGAAAACGCGCATGCAGCCTATCGGCAATCTGTGGAGCAAGTTGCCCCGTGTCGTGCGCGACCTGGCCCTCGCTTGTAACAAACAAGTCCGGGTGGAGATGGAAGGAAAAGAAACCGAACTAGATAAAACGTTGATCGAAGCGATCAAGGACCCACTGACTCACATGGTGCGCAACTCCGTCGATCATGGCATCGAATCCCCAGAGAAGCGTATCGCGGCAGGTAAATCCGCTGAAGGCGTCCTCTTGCTGAAAGCGTATCATGAAGGTGGTCAAGTCAACATTGAAATTAGCGACGACGGCGGCGGCATCAATTTCGAGAAAGTAAAACAGAAGGCGCTCGAACGCAGCCTGATTACGCAAGAACAAGCCATACGGATGAGCGACCGGGAAGCCGCGAGCCTGATTTTCCTTCCTGGTTTTTCCACCGCCGAAAAAGTCACCAACGTGTCCGGCCGTGGCGTGGGTATGGACGTGGTGAAGACCAACATCGAGAAGATCGGCGGCACAATTGACCTGCAGAGTAAAGTTGGTCAAGGTTCGGTGTTCAAGATCAAGATTCCGCTGACTCTGGCGATCATTCCCGCTTTGACAGTGACTAGCGACGGCGACCGTTACGCCATTCCGCAAGTCAGTCTTGTTGAGCTTGTACGTCTCGAAGGAGAAGAAGCGTGTAAAGGTATTGAGCTGATTCACGGAGCGCCGGTTTATCGCTTGCGTGGGAATCTCTTGCCCATCGTCTATCTCAATCGCGAGTTTGGCGTTGGCGGCGCATCTCATGCGGTCGCAGGAGATGCGGAAGAAAACGATGCGGTGCTCAACATCGTGGTATTGCATGCCGACGATCGCCAGTTCGGCTTGGTGGTTGACGACATCAACGATACGCAAGAAATCGTCGTGAAACCGCTCGGCAAGCAATTGAAAGGATTGTCCGTGTTCGCCGGAGCCACCATCATGGGTGATGGCAACGTCGCCTTGATTCTTGATGTTCTGGGCATCGCCCAGCATGCAAGCGTGATCGCGGAGACCCAGGATCGCTTAGGGGGGGACAAAAACCTACAGGTGGAGGAACAGGACGTGGAGAAACAAACGCTCTTACTCTTCCGTGTCGGTGAGACCGACCGCATGGCGGTGCCGCTCTCCCAAGTGGCGCGCCTGGAGGAATTTCCGTTGGCCAAAGTCGAACGTACCGGATCGCAAGAAGTAGTGCAGTACCGTGGGCAGATCATGCCGCTTATCCGTCTTGCTACAGCGCTTGGTATGTCGGCTGAGGAGGATCGTGATCCCTTGCAGGTCGTGGTGTATTCCCACCAGGGATGTAGCGTGGGGTTGGTGGTCGGTCGCATTCTTGACATTGTCGAAGAAACTGTGACCGTGCAAAGACGATCCAATCGTGAAGGCGTCTTGGGGTCGGCTGTGATTCAGCAGCAGGTCATGGACCTGATTGATGTACCTGGGATCCTTCGCCTGGCCGATCCGATGTTTTTCGAACATGAGGAAGCAGCCTAAGCGAACGTTGAGTAGGGTGCGCTCTACGCACCGAAAAATTAGGGGGTAAATACCATGTCCGACGATCGAAAATTTTGCACGTTTACGCTGGACGGGATGCTGTTCGGAGTCGAGGTCTTGAAGGTGCAAGAAGTCATTCGTTTTCAGGAAATGACTCGTGTGCCGCTGGCGCCGTCTGTCGTGCGTGGACTGATTAATCTTCGGGGGCAGATTGTGACGGCGATCGATTTACGGCGCCGCCTGGAGTTGAGTGAACGTCTCCCCGACCAACCTCCGATGAACGTTGTCATCCGCACGGATGACGAGGCGGTGAGCTTGCTGGTCGATGAGATCGGTGACGTCCGAGAAGTAGACGAAGACGCCTTTGAGCGGCCGCCGGAAACGTTAAAAGGCATTGCGCGTGAGCTTATTCGCGGCGCCTACAAACTCAAAGACCGTCTGCTTCTGGTGTTGGATACGGAGAAGGCAGTGCAATTGGCAATGTAACGACGCAGGGTGGGCAGCGTTCGCCGGTCATCGGCGAGTGCGGCATGTCTTCAGGCGAAAAATTATCAAAAATAGACACATTATAGAGGAGGCGAACAATGCAATGGTTTAAGAATCAAAAGGTTATGACCAAGCTCATGATGGGCTTTGGGTTAATGGCGGCGTCGATCTGTGCGGTTGGTTACATGGGCATTCAAGGGGTAGGAGCCGGCAGCATTGTAGCCACCAGTCTTGCTGGGATTTCGCTGGCCATAGGGATGGGGTTTTTTATCGCTCGGGTGATTGCGGCGCCGCTAAAGCAGATGGGTGAGGTTTTAGAAGTCATGGCGATGGGTGATTTCACCCGGCACGTAGATGTGACTTCTCATGACGAGGTAGGTCACATGGCCCAAGCGCTCAACCGAGCCTTGCAGAGCCTGCGCACGACCATGCAGTCATTGGCGCACAACGCCCAGACTGTGGCGGCGTCCTCAGAGGAGTTAACCACGGTGAGTCAGCAAATGAGCCTCAATGCCGAGGAGACCTCGGGCCAGGCGGGGATGGTGTCCGCTGCCGGTGAACAGGTGAGCAAGAATGTGCAGACGGTGGCGGCAGGCACGGAGGAGATGAGCGCTTCGATCAAGGAAATTGCTAAAAACGCCAGTGACGCAGCCCGTGTGGCGGCCCAAGCTGTACAGGTGGCGGAGACGACCAATACGACTATCGCCAAGCTGGGGGCGTCGAGCGTGGAGATCGGTAATGTGATCAAGGTTATTACTTCGATTGCCGAGCAGACCAATCTTTTAGCGTTGAATGCGACCATTGAAGCCGCCCGCGCCGGGGAAGCCGGGAAGGGATTTGCGGTGGTGGCCAACGAAGTGAAGGAACTCGCCAAGCAAACGGCGGAGGCGACCGAAGACATCAGCCGTAAGATTGGGACGATTCAGAGCGACACGCAAGGAGCAGTGACGGCGGTGGAGGAGATCAGTGGGATCATCAATCAGATCAATGACATTGCCAATACGATCGCCAGCGCGGTGGAGGAGCAGAGTGTGACGACGGCGGAGATGGCGCGCAATGTGGAGGAGGCGAGCACGGGGAGTGCGGAGATTGCGCAGAACATCACGGGGGTAGCGCAGGCGGCGCAGAGCACGGCGAGTGGGGCTATGCAGACCCAAGCGGCGTCCCAGGAGTTATCGCGTTTGGCGGTAGAGTTACAGGAGTTGGTGCAGCAGTTTCGTTTTGACGCTGTTTCTGCCGGGCGTTCGTCGCAGGCCCAGTCGGTGTTGGTGGGGGTGCATCCCCACGCCAACGGCCACGCCAAGGAAGCGCACATCTAGTCCGACAAGACAGCCGTTTCGTTCGACATTTTATGAAAATAATAAAGCTCGCCGATAAGAGGGAAGTGGTGGAAGTGGTTCACAATTTCTAAGGAGGGGCAGGCTGGGTGAACAGCCGAGGAGCATCACTTGCATGACTCGCGGATCTGCCTGTGGTTGTGAGAGAGCGATTTGCCGTGGTGGGACCTTATGAATCAATAACTCAGCGTCGCGCGCAACAGCCGGGACGCTCAACCTTTTTCTCCAGGGGGAGGTATGGTCTTTACACTTAAACGAAAATTGTTGAGCGGATTTCTCAGTCTTAACGTGTTAATGGCGGCGATTGGCGGCATTGCCATTTATCAGTTTGCTCTTACGGGCCGCACGATTCAGGCTACGACCTCGTCTACCATTGACGAAGTGGAAGTCGTTCAGGGAGTTGTCGATAAGATCGGCACGATACGTTACTACGGGAATCGATTTCTGGATGTTGGAGCGCCCGATGATCGCAAGGAAGCCTTGAAACACCTTGATGAATTGACGAAGGAAATTACCGAATCCGTCAGGGCGAATGGGAATGACGCCAATAGCGCGGCGCTGCAGAAACTTGGTCAAATGCTTGCGACCTATCGCGAAAAATTCGAGGGGGTCGCCACTAAATTTGAAGACCGGGTTGTCATACAGATGGATCGCCTGCGCGATGTCGAAGAGATCGAGACCACGATGATGACTTTTTTCTCGCGGCACCGGGACGTCATAGAAGCTTCGCGTCCGTTCCTCTTCTTCATGACGGCCAAGCTGCACTTGAACACCTACTTCCATACGTTCGACGATCAGGATTATCACGAGATGATCAGCAGCCTGGAGAACGTGAAGAAGATGTTGGATAACGGGGCGGACCGTTGGGAGGCGGCGGAAGCTGAAGAATGGCGAGAAGCGGCTAAGCGGGTGGGTGTTTTCGTCAAGGCTATGGAACAGTGCAATATTGACGCCCAAACCATTCGTAAGGAAGTCCGGGGAACGCTGTTCTCTTTGCCAGGTGAGATGTTGGAGCTCGCGCGCTCCATGAGCACACGCAGTTGGCAAACGATGCAGGGAATGAGCAAGGAGATTTCGGCGAGCACGAAACAAGGACAATGGTTAGTGGTGTCCGCGTTGCTGGTAGCCTGTATTATCGGACTGATCCTCCCCTTCGTGGTGAACCGGTCCATCGCGAAACCGTTAGGACATACCGTGCAAGCGCTTCGCGATATCGCGGAAGGAGAGGGTGATCTCACGCAACGTGTGGCAATCGCCAGACGGGACGAGATTGGTGAACTTGGGCATTGGTTCAACACGTTCGTCGAAAAGATTCAGCGGACGGTGGCGGTGATTGGCAACACTACCCACTCGCTTGCGAATGCTTCTGAAGAATTGACTGCCACGAATAGACAAATGGCCATGAACGCGGATGAAACC
Source organism: Binatia bacterium (assembly GCA_050185455.1). Taxonomy (GTDB): domain Bacteria; phylum Desulfobacterota; class Binatia; order Bin18; family Bin18; genus SYOC01. The sequence continues at coordinate 14,473 of JBFWZL010000013.1, forward strand.
TCGGCGCAGGCGCAGGTCGTTTCCTCCGCGACGGAAGAAGTCACGAAGAACGTGCAAGGCGTTACGGCAGCGACCGAGGAACTAAGCGCTTCCGTGCGAGAGATTGCCAAACATGCTTCCGAAGCGGCGCAGATCGCCACGAAAGCCGTAACAGTGGCTGACTCGGCTAATAGCACGATTCGTAAATTGGGTGAGAGCAGTCAGGAGATCGGTAACGTTGTGAAGGTGATCACTTCCATCGCCGAGCAGACCAATCTGTTGGCGCTCAACGCGACCATTGAGGCCGCGCGAGCGGGAGAGGCGGGGAAAGGGTTTGCGGTGGTGGCCAACGAGGTAAAGGAACTCGCTAAACAGACGGCCGAGGCGACGGAAGACATCAGCCGAAAAATCTCGACGATCCAAGGCGATACCAAGGGCGCGGTTGAGGCAATTGCCCAGGTGTCGCAGATCATTGCGCATATCAGCGACATTTCTACAACTATTGCCGGTGCGGTAGAGGAACAAAGCGCTACGGTGAACGAAATTGGGCGCAATGTCGAAGATGCTTACAAAGGCAGTGTTGAAATTTCGCAAAACGTTAACCAGGTGGCGCAGGTGGCGCACAATACTGCTTCGGGTGTATCGCAGATGCAAGGCGCGGCGGGAGAGCTGGCCAGCATGGCCGCGCAACTGCAGCAACTAGTCGGACAGTTCAAATATGATGACACCGTAGGCATACAGACGTCTGAAGCGACGTGGGAAGAGTCGCAGTACAGTGGGCGGTTGAGCAACGGCCACACCACCGAAGCCATGTTGTAATACTCAATCGAACACCACTCTATTCCCTCACTTCTTGGGGGGGCCTCGTCGAGTCCTGTGTTTCCCTCTCCCTAGTACTAGGGAGAGGGCCAGGATGAGGGTGGCTGAAAGGAAAAGTTCCTTTTTGCCTCTCCCCACCTTGCCATGGCGCATCGATAGAGCGCTTTCTTTACACAAGCGCAATCTGCATCTAAATCTTTGCTTCCCCAGCCCGATACGTTCCATGTCAAAACTTTTGGTGGAGGTCCCGACATGCTTTCGGAGATAGGGCTATCTTTTCGTCTTCTTGATTTTTTACGGTATCGCTCTCCCGTGGCGCGCTAACGGCGAAAACGAAGCCACTGCCTTCTCTAGTACGCTGACGGATTCTCACCAGGAAAACGACTCGTGGTGGCGTTGGGAACGCATGAGCGGCGATTGGGGAGGGCTGCGCTCTCGCTTGGAAGACCACGGTTTCGACCTCGGCGGCGGTTTCATTTTTGACAACTCGCGCGGCGGGATCGGAGGCATTCGCCGTCGTTGGGCGGCACGCGGTTTGCTCAATATCGAGCTGACCGTTGATTTGGAGAAACTTGTGGGACTTGCGGACGGTACTTTTTATACAGACTACCAGGCATTCGTCGGCTACGATGGCTCGCGCGATATCGGCGATATCCAGGCGTTCGCCAACATCGATACGAACAGGCGGAGCCAGTTGGCTGAATTTTGGTATGAACAATGGCTGTGAAATAAGACGTTCCGCTTCAAGATCGGTCGCGTCGACGCCAACAGCGAGTTTGCCTTTGTCGAAAATGGCGCGGATTTCATTAACTCGTCGTTTGGCATCACGCCGACGGCGTTTGTGTTGCCGACGTATCCTGATCCGGCTAGCGGTGCGAACTTTTTTCTCTATCCTACGGAACATATTTCCTTCGGATTCGGCCTCTACGATGGCGCCGCCAGTCGTGGCGTCCACACCGGCGTGCATGGGCCGGATACTCTGGATGGAGGCGATTTGTTTTTCATTGGGGAACTCGACTTCAAGTGGGCAGTTGGGCCGCAATCGTTGCCAGGGCGTATCGGACTTGGCGGCTGGGGACACAACGGCAGGTTCGAGCGCTTCTCCGGCGCCTTCCAAGACGGAACTGCAGGGGCCTACATGACGCTTGAGCAGATGGTGTGGCGAGAGAAGGCCAACGTCGAAGATGATCCACAGGGAATCGGCGTCTTCTTCCAATACGGCTATGCCGACGAAGCGGTGAGTGAAGTGGCGGACCACATCGGGACTGGATTGATATGGACCGGCGCTTTCGATGGACGCGACGAGGACATTCTTGGCATCGGCGTCACCTACGCGCGACTGAGTGATGAGGCCGACTTCGTCCACGGACATGAAACCGTGCTTGAGTGGTTTTACAAAGTGCAACTTACACCGTGGCTCGCGCTCAAGCCTGATGTGCAATATATCATTAACCCTTCTGGCGGCGGCGACATCGATGATGTGCTGGTCGGGACGGTGCGGGTGGATGTGGTTTTCTAAATTCGCCAATTGAACCCATGACAATCGAGTGAACGAACCACGCAGATAATTTTTCGGCGAACCGGGAAGATTTTGTCTTCAAGCCCGAGAACACATTCGCCGATAGAAGAACTGTATAGGGTAAGAATATGACATGTAACGATAACCTCACTGAACTGAGGTTGCGATGAAGGAGGCTCAATTACTATGCGCGCCCTCGTTATAGATGATTCTCGAGCCATGAGGGCTATCCTCAGGAAGATTTTGAAGGAGCTTGGGTTTGAGGTTACCGAAGCCGGCCACGGTCGTGAGGGGCTGGAACGGTTGCAACAATATGGGAAACCTCGCCTTGCGCTCGTCGACTGGAATATGCCGGAAATGAATGGCCTGGAGTTTGTTCAGGCCGTTCGTGCGGATCATGCGTATGACGACATGTGGCTGATGATGGTCACGACAGAATCCGAAATGGGCGCGATGGTAACCGCGCTTGAGGCCGGCGCCAATGAGTACGTGATGAAGCCATTCACCAAAGATGTCATCCTGGAAAAATTAGCGCTTATGGGGATTGAACCGTAGGAAAATTCTTTTAGCCATTGTCTCATTGCGTCATTGCTTGCAGGTGTTTTGTCTTCAATGACCTCATGATTCACTGACTCAATCGAGAAATTTTATGAGAAAAATCCGTGTTCTTGTCGTTGACGACTCAGTTGTGATCCGTAAGATCGTCACGAACGTGCTGGGGGCCGACCCTGACATTGAAGTAATCGGCACGGCGCCCAATGGTCGCATTGCGTTAGCCAAGCTGCCGCAACTCGCTCCTGATCTCATAACGCTTGATGTTGAAATGCCGGAGATGGATGGGCTCCAGACTCTGGCGGCATTGCGCAAAACGCATGTCAAACTCCCGGTGATTATGTTTAGCACGCTGACCCAGCGTGGTGCGACGGCGACTCTCGACGCCTTGGCGCTGGGAGCCAGTGATTATGTCACCAAACCAGCAAACGTTGGCAGCGTGACGGCTGGCATGCAACGTATCCGCGACGAGTTGATCCCGAAGGTGAAGGCGTTTTGTAGCCACCTCCTCAAAAGTGACGTGAACGCGACGCTCAGGCATGGAAGCGTCGGTCCAGCGTCGAGCCCCGGCACAACTCAGCCGCCGTCAGGTCCGGCGTCTTTGGCTCCTCGTCGGTTTCCACTTCATACCGGTGGAAAGATTGAAGTGGTGGTGATTGGGGTGTCGACCGGTGGCCCGAATGCCTTAGCGACTCTTTTTCCGCAGTGGCCGGCGTCATTTCCCGTCCCGATCGTGCTTGTGCAACACATGCCGCCGATGTTCACGAAGTTATTGGCGGAGCGACTAGGCGCAAAGTCCGCCGTTCGGGTGGATGAGGGAACCGTGGGTATGCCGCTCCTTCCCGGACATGCTATTATCGCCCCGGGCGATTTTCATATGGTCGTGGAGCGTGACGCTGCTAACGTACGGGTGAACTTACAGCAAGAGCCGCCGGAAAATTCGTGTAGACCCGCGGTTGATGTTCTTTTTCGGTCCGTGGCGCGGGTGTTCGGACCGCGTGTGCTTAGCGTCGTGCTGACAGGGATGGGGCAAGATGGGTTACGGGGGTGTGAGGTGGTTAAAGCTGCGGGAGGGCAGGTCTTCGTCCAAGACGAAGCGAGCAGCGTGGTGTGGGGAATGCCCGGCATTGTGGCGAAGGCCGGGCTAGCAGACAAGGTTCTCCCGCTTAGTCAACTCGGAATGGAAATTTTGCGACGGGCGGAAGAAGGGCGTGTCGCGTCCGGTGCGCAATTTATGGAATGGCAGGTGAACCGTGTCGCTCAACAACGCTGATTTTGAGTATATCACAAAACTGGTACGCGACCGCTCTGCCATCGTGCTGGAAGCGGGCAAGGAATATCTCGTAGAGTCGCGATTACTGCCGATCGTTCGCAGTGAAGGGTGCACTTCGTTCGCGGATTTGGTGGTGCGCCTCCGCTCTCCGTCGGCTAATGGGCTGCTCAAGAGAGTGGTCGAGGCCATGACGACCAACGAAACTTCCTTCTTTCGGGATCTGCACCCTTTCGAGGTGCTGAAAAAGACTCTGCTACCAGAACTTGCCGCCAAACGGGAAAGTGAGCGCAGGCTCAATTTGTGGTGTGCGGCTTCGTCAAGCGGGCAAGAACCATACTCGATCGCGCTTCTGCTGCGGGAACATTTTCCCTTGTTGGCGAACTGGACCGTTCGTTTCATGGCGACTGATCTCTCCGTGGAGATGGTCGAACGTGCGCGTGCGGGACGGTATAGCCAGCTAGAAGTCAATCGCGGCATGCCTGCTCCGCTACTGGTGAAATATTTTCAACGACACGGCGTCGAGTGGCAGGTTAAGGAAGAATTGCGCAAGACGGTCGAATTCCGTCAGATGAATCTTCTGGATGCGTGGGCGGCGCTCCCAGAGATGGACGTTATTTTTATGCGTAATGTCTTGATCTATTTCGACGTGCCGACGAAGAAAGCTATTTTGGCGAAAGTCCGTCGTCTCTTACGCCCTGACGGATATCTGTTTCTCGGAGCAGCGGAAACAACCTTAAATCTTGATGATGGGTTTGAGCGCGTGCAGTTCGATAAAGCCGGCTGTTATCGCTTGCGGAATCGTTAGGAGGAGTCATGGAAGTAACACAGACTGATCTATCACAAATTGTCGAAGGAATTTGGAGCTCCATGCTTGGCCTGAATATCCAATCTGCTCTGGAGCATGGCGCTGATTCGCAGGTCGCATCGCTCCTTGCCGCGTGCATACAAATCACTGGCGCGTGGGAGGGATCGGTGGTCTTACGCTGTTCGTCCGAATTGGCGCGTCACGCCGCCGCCGCTATGTTTGCCACGGAAGTGGAGAGCATTTCTTCTGGAGAGATGCTGGATTCGCTTGGCGAGCTGGCCAATATGATTGGTGGTGGAGTGAAATCTCTGCTGCCTGAAGTTTGTACGCTCTCTTTACCCACCGTTGTGGAAGGAGCGAACTTCTCATTGTTTGTACGTGGAGCCTCTCCAGTGCAACAGTCGAGGTTTGCCTGCCGGGGAGAACCGGTGTGGGTGACACTCTTGGAAAAGGATCATCCCGCCTAGGGATGAGGATAGAATAGATAAAGCCCGTCCAGCTTCTCCTTACCCTCCATTGCGGAGTGGAAAATGTAGATTGCGACGTGAGCAATCCTCCTGTTCCACGCTCCGCAATCTCAAATGGTGGACCACGGTCCGTTCCTATTTTATCTCTGGCCCTTCTTTTGCTTTTTCTGTCATTCCCGAAGCGTGATGCAGCAGCGCGTCAAGTATGGGATTCCCCCTCCAGGACGCGATGTCTGGAAAATGCTGAGGAAAAGTAAGGTCGTGATCGTGACTTTGCAATACTCCCTTTCGTGCGGTTGTTCGCCGGGGGGGCAAAAAAATGACGGTCCAGACGAATCCTCGACGAAATAAAGGAACCGGGTTAAGACACCATGGCGAAGAGCGTTCTTTCCCAAGATGAAGTTGATGCCCTTTTGCAAGGCCTTGATGGAGATGCGGATGATGACTCTTCTTCTGTAAAGAGGGCGCCCCAAGAAGGTCCTCCGCTCTACGATTTCGGCCGCAGTGAGCTTTCCGTTCATGGACAACTGCCAGGCCTGGAAAGCATCTTCAATAAATTTGCCCGCCGCTTGCGTAATATTTTTGCCTCTGAACTCGGAAAAGCCGTGTATGTAGGGCTCGATTCGCTTGAGGCGGTTCCTTATGAAGACCTGATTAAGCGTTTACCGCTTCCTAGCAGCATTCACATGGTGCGCCTTGAACCCCTTCGAGGACAGAGCATTGTGGTGTTGGAAGCGAGGCTGTCCTACGCCATGATCGAGATCTTCTTTGGCGGCACTGGGTTGCGGCCCATGAAGGCCGAAGGGCGAGAATTTACGCCGATTGAAACCAATTTTCTTGGAAAATTTGTCACGAAAATGCTCAAGGGGATGGAGGATGCCTGGCAACCCTTGCTCCCCATCACCGGGCGCTACCTTGGGTCCGAAATGAATCCTTACCTGTTGGGCGCCAGCGCGGTAGCCGACGTGATGGTCATGGGGACATTTAACGTTGAAATGACCGCACAGGTCAGCGGCGAGATCATCTTTTCTATCCCTCTCTCGGCGCTCGAGGAAGTGCGGGATCGTTTGAAATCTTCTTTTCTTCTGGTCCAAGAAGGGGAAGATAATTTCGAGGCTTCCAAACGTTTACGCGATCATTTACTCGATACCGAGGTGGAGCTGCGCGCAATCATGGATACGCTTGATCTGTCGGTCCGTGAGATTGTGCATCTTCAACCTGGCGATTTTATTCCGCTCAATAAGCGAGCGATGGAGCAAGTGTCTCTGCGAGTAGAAGGAAAACCTATGTTTGTCGGAAAGGGAGCTCAACACCATGGAAACGCAGTATTTGTCGTTACAAAAAAAGATGAAAAACAGGAATAACGGTGGAGGCGTGGCGACATGGCTAATTTAGATGATCCGAAAGCCTGGGGGTTGGCGGAGGACACCATGTCCGAAGATGCGGCGCCGCAAGATGACCCCTTTGAACAATTACAGGCGCAACGTGCACAGCAAGAGAGAGCAACACCCAAGCCGCAGGGGTTTGCTTCCAGTCGAGACGCCTTCGATCTGTCGCTTTTGCTCGATGTGCCTCTGCAAGTGACGGTCGAACTCGGTCGCACCCGCATGACCGTCGAAAGCTTGTTGCGGTTAAGTCAAGGATCGGTGGTTGAACTCAATCGTGTGGCTGGAGAACCGCTGGACATTTATGTCAATAACAAGCTGATGGCGCGGGGAGAGGCTGTTGTCATTAAAGAGAAATTTGGCGTGCGTATCACTGATGTGTTGAACCCGGAAAAACGGCTTGAGGGGCTAAGGTAAGGAGGGTAAGGCCACAGATTTGAGAGGACGTAGTACCGTGCGCAGTAACTACGTGGCCGGTTCTGTCGCCGGGATTTTCCCAGGTCAAATAGGTGGAGAAACCCGTCATTTCCCCGAAAAAGAGCCAGAATGTAGCCTGGATGAAGCAAAGCGCAATCCAGGAACGAACGAAAAACGGAGTAGGAATCCCGGATTCCACTTCGTTCCATCCGGGCTACAGACTTTTCATAGTCAAGAGCGAGCCGTAGCTAATGAACATTCCGGCGAAGGCCGGAATCCGGGGAGGGAGAAAGGGATTCCGGGTCGCGGCCTTGCCCGGAGTGACGAAAAAGGGAAGTCGCTGCGTATTCCTGCGCTGTGTACTTAGCTTACAGGCTGTAGGCTATAGTCTGGCTTCTTACAACACACTATCCGACAAAGATTTTTCTACAGGAGGCGGCGCAGGCGATGCGGGTTGAGAAACATTTGTAGTAGCCGTTGCAACCGCAGGCATAGTGGATTGCGAGTGCAGAATCAGGAGGCTGATGCGGCGATTCATAGGATCGAGGGGATCGTTTGGCACAAGAGGGGCGCTGTCGGCATGCCCAACGACTCGGTCGACATGATTGGAGGGCAACCCCGCTTCCTCCATGGAGCGCCGTGCGTTCAAGGCGCGCGCAGTGGAGAGGTCCCAGTTCGAGTAGAAACTTTTATTACGGAAGGGGCGGGCGTCGGTGTGGCCGCTGACCGCTATTTTATTGGGGAGTTCGCGAATCTGTTGGACGATTTTCTCCAGAATGTGGAGTAGCGCAGGTTTCAGCTCGGCGCTGCTGAGATCAAAAAAAGCCTTATCTTTATTGTCTTTGTCGATCAACTCGATAAGCAAGCCCTCAGCTGTGATTTGGATCATGATCTGATCTTTGATTTCCGGATATTCTTGCAGTTGCGTCAGGCTTTTTTCGATGTCCTCTTTTAACCCTTGAATTGCGATTTCCGGGAGGAGCCCTTGTTTGGCGTCCAAAATGCCAGCCTCGCCAAAAAATTGCGCCACGGGATTATTCCCGCCGCCTCCAGTCGAGGTCTCGAATACGCCCGGATCACGGAAATACTGTGCGATCGCGGCTTTCTCGGAAGGATTTGTCGAAGACAGAATCCACAGGAGCAGGAACAACGCCATCATGGCGGTGACAAAGTCCGCATAGGCGACTTTCCAGGCGCCGCCGTGGTGCCCGCCGTGTCCCTTTTTGATCTTCTTGATAATGATCGGCGGTTGTTCTTTGCCGCCCTTTTCCCTTTGTTTCTGCATACGTACTTATCCGCCCTTGACGGTTTGTTCGAGTTCGGTCGCTGAGGGTCGTTCCGCGCTGAAAGTGATGCGACGAGCATATTCCACGGCTACAATGGGGGCCGCGCCATGCAGATACGAGAGGATCGCGATTTTAATGCATTCCAGATACTTTTTTTCTTCCTGGCCCAGCATCTCCATTTTGGTGGCGACGGGTTGAATGATACCATAGGAAAGAAGCACCCCGAGGAAGGTGCCGACGAGCGCCGCGCCGATCTTATGGCCGAGAACGGAAGGACCGGCGTCTAACGAGCCCATGGCGATAATGATGCCAAGGACGGCCGCAACAATGCCTAGAGCCGGCATCGCGTCGCCTACTTTGGCAACTAATGAGGCGGGACGGTGATGTTCTTCCTCAAACGTCGCCATGTCCTCGTCGAGTAGGTGTTCGATTTCTTGTGGATTAGCGGAACCGCTGACAATGAGACGGAGCGTATCGCACAGCATGTTGCAGGCGTGATGATTATGAAGAAAGCCTTTGTACTTCGAGAAAATCGCGCTACTCTTAGGATCCTCTACATCTTTTTCCACGGCCATGTCGCCATTTTTGCGCATGACGGTGAAGACTTCAAAGAGAAGCTGGAAGAGTTCACGGTACTCGGCCTTGGTGGAGCCGCTGCCCATGAGGGCATGAAGGATGTTTGAGAAGAGGGGACCTAAATGTTTTCCTGGCGTGCCCAAAATCAAACTGCCGACTGCAGCGCCACAGATGATCAGCACTTCAATCGGCTGCCACAGCGTCATGATGGCGCCACCTTCGAGGATATAGCCGCCAACAACGCACCCAAAGAGTACAACAATGCCTATTATGGTAAAAACCATGAAAACGTCCGCCTTCTTGCTTTTCCCGGAGAGGAAACACCCCACTAGGGCTAGAGTAGCCCTTGAAAAAGGGATCGTCTGTTGAAGGGGAAACTTTAAGAGGGGCTAAATAGAGACGCGTCTTGGCCGAAAAGCAGAATAGGAGACGAGGAGTATTACGAATATGGGTCAAGTAATTAAATTTCCTTCGCAGGAGGAGCGCGCCGCGCGTACAACGGTAGAGCAAACTCCTCGCAAATTGACCATTCTTCTAGCGGAAGACCACAGTTCGCTACGAGATATTGTTAGCGTTTATTTGATGCGGCAGGGCTATCATGTGCGCACCGCTGGTTCTGGCCGCAGCGCGCTGGAAGTGTTGGAGGCGGAAGAGATTGATCTCTTGTTACTGGATTTAATGCTGCCGGGGATAGATGGGTTTGAGGTGCTGAGGCGTCTCCGGGAAAAGCCCGACAAGACTTTACCTTATGTGGTAGTGGTTTCTGCTCTGACAACTGAACCGGATCGGAAAAAAGTGGAAGAGCTGGGGTGTGACGATTATTTGCCAAAACCGTTTCATTTACCACACCTGCTTGAACGGATTGTGGCAATCGAAAAACGCTTGCGCCGCCAGGAACAACGACGCTCTTAAGTCCATTGAGTCTATTGAGTTTATTGAGTTCGTTGAGTTTTGTCTTCGACTCTATAGGCCCTATAGACTCTATGGATCCTACAACCCTCTACAAATTTCACTGAATTAAGAATTCAGTGAAATACAAATCTTTTACCGCCTTTTTCAACCCTTTTTTCTTAAGCACGGCATTAAGTTTGTCGATCAATTCCTTTCGCAGCATAGTTTTCCCTTCAACGCTTAGGAGTTGATCCGTGGTTTTGCCGCTTAGGAGCATGAGCACTGCGTCTCGCACTTGCGGCATCCGCGCTTCTAACAGCGGTTCGCTCTCTTCTTGTTTTTTGAGCTTTAGCTTAAGGTTTACGCGCAGATACCGACGGCTTCCCGGATCCGCGAGATTGACGACGAATGGATCTATAGCCGGGCTTTTGGCCGCACCGTGTCCTCCACCATGTCCGCCGCCACTTTCTTCGTCATCCTCTTCATCTTCGTCACCCTCGTCACCCTCGCCCGCGTGAGCTTCGCTGTCTTCATGCTCTTCATCTTCGGCGTGCACGTCTTGACCGTCGTGCCCCCCATGTCCTTTCTTCTTTGCTGCCGCCTCTGACGGTTTCCCCATAACGAGGAAATAATAGGCTCCGCCGCCGCCAAGTAGGAGAACCACAACAATAATTAATACGAGTTTGTTCTTGAGTAGCGCCATAATTGTCCTCAGTGGAGAAAAAGTTTCTCCGGAAGGGGAGCAATGGATGTGCCACTAAGAATGTGGCGATAAACGCGGAAGTCTCTATTATTACAAAGAGCCCCTTCGATTATGCTCAGAGTAAATTCCAGCGACCAGGCGCTCTCTTTTTCTTGGAAATACTGAATTCCGGAATTTTTGCCTGAACTCATTTCTCTGGAGCGCAAGCAAGGTTCTGTTATGTCTCTCAGGGACTGTCGAGATAATGACAGTCCGTTCTCACTTGTTGACGGTTGTCGCGGACACCAAACCTCCCTTCCTGAATAGGGGGAAAATTTTTCCTCTTGTGAGAATGCCGCCTTAGCCTGCAGTCGGCATTTTTTTCCCATGTTGGCACAAGCATTGCGGATCTATGCCCCTAATGAATGAACCAGGAACTATTATTGGAGTGTTGGCGTTGGCGCTGGTTGGTTTCCTTGGCGTCGTCGCCATCGTGCGTCGGTTTGCGCCACAGCTAGGGCAACGGTTGCAGCGCGCGGGTCGACTACAACATCTTGGTTCCCTTTCCTTGACGCCCCAGTGTTCCGTTGCGCTTGTGCGGATTGAAGGGGAAATTCTGGTGCTGGGGCTCACTCCTCATACGGTCACACTTTTAACGAAGGCTCAGGATTCCGGCGCTACAGAAGAACGTAATGGGGCTACGGCAAAGGGGCAGGTAAGTGAAACCGCGAAACCTCAATGCCTTAACATTGGAGAGACTGAAACAACACTATGAATCAACCAATACTTCCATTGTTGACTCAAGCGGCTCAAGGGAATGGCCTTGCCTCGACTATCGAGATCGTTTTTCTCTTAACGTTTCTCGCGCTGGGCCCGGCTGTTCTTATTACATTGACCTCCTTTACGCGCATCGTTGTCGTGCTTTCGTTCCTACGGCAGGCGCTGGGCACGCAACAAGCGCCCTCGAACCAGATTGTGATCGCGCTCGCTTTGTTTCTGACCTTTTATATCATGACCCCGGTCTGGAAGCGTGTTGAAACCACCGCTATGACTCCTTATCTGCAACAACAACTCAGCGCTCAAGACGCATTGACAGTTGCGTGGGACCCATTACGTGAATTCCTGCTCCGGCAGACGCGCAAAGCTGATCTCGCCTTGTTTACGCAACTCCAGCAAGAACGCCAGAACGCGAGC
>JBFWZL010000014.1:0-26133 GCA_050185455.1 Binatia bacterium
CTGGATTTTTTCCTTTACGAAGTCGGAGATCGTCAGATTAGCTTCGAGATTGGTCCCAGAATCGGCAAAGGCGAGCATCATGCCCAGCCCTCCCTTTTCCCAACACTCCTCATAACGGCGACGGCGCTCCTCCTCACTCACTTCGAAGGTCTTGACTGTGGGGAGGTCCAGATCCTGAGCAAATGGTTGAGAATTATTTTTGGCTCGGTAGCCTTTGTAGTCGGCTTTGATCCTGGCCTCTTCTTCCGTATCCAGAGGTGTGTTGCGAGCCGGAACGGAGTATTGTGGCGTCCGCTGAAACACGTAGAGGTGTTTCGCTTCTCGCGCGATCATGGGAATGGCTTGAATACCGGTCGACCCGGTTCCGACAATCCCGACGCGTTTCCCCGCAAAATCAACCCCTTCATGGGGCCAATTGCCGGTGTGAAACCATTCCCCTTGGAAGTCTTCGAGGCCCGGGATTTTGGGGACGTTCTTTGAGGATAAACAACCGGTGGCCATAATACAGAACCTGGCGGTCACACGGTCCCCTCGGTCCGTCTCAAGCGTCCACCTGTTTGCGGATTCATCGAGGATAATGTTTTCGACTCGCGTGTTGAACTGGATGTCCTTGCGTAAATCAAAACGGTCGGCGACGTGGTTAGCGTAGCGCAGAATTTCGGGTTGCGTAGAGTATTTCTCCGGCCATTGCCATTCTTGCTGCAGCTCTTCAGAGAATTGATACGAATATTGCAAGCTCGGCACATCGCAACGCGCACCCGGATAGCGGTTCCAATACCATGTGCCTCCCACGTCGCCGCCAGCCTCATACACTTTCGCGGTGAACCCCAGCGTTCTCAGCTTATGGAGCATGCACATACCGGCAAAGCCCGCGCCAACAACCACGGCGTCGAAATCTGTTGTCTTGTTTACGTCAACTTGATTCGTATTAGTCTGTAGCTCGGTCATTCAGGTCCTCCTAGATTTTTCACAAACTTTAACAAGGAAACGAGTCGGTGAGCAGTACCCCTAAGGGGTGGTGTTGTCAAGTTGGCAAAATGAGGCGATGCAAGAAAACTTACTCGGGCCAAAATGTATTATTTTGTGGATTCTGTAAAAGCATGTTCAGTGATTCTTGCAAAGGTTAACCGGCGAACTCTTGAAAAATAGGAAAGAATCGCGCATGATCGGAAAAGTTTTGTATCTGGCTTATCTTGCGGAATTAGCAAATATTGTCCATCTGTACTGAGCCAACCAACATGCGTTAGGTCTCAATGGAAGAGCACATGAACTTTGAATCTTGGGTGAAGGTCTTTTCTCTGCTTGGGGCAGTCATTACGTTTGGCTATGGTGTCTTTCAATACATCCGAAACGAGCAGCGACAGGCTGAGAGCCGGAGAGTTGAGGCAACGAAACCTTTTCTTGAACGCCAGTTGAAATTGTATACGGAGGCAACTCAGGCCGCTGCAACTCTTGCCACCTCCAACGACGAAACGGAGCGCACGGGTGCACTCAAGCGATTCTGGTCACTCTATTGGGGAGAACTCGCATTAGTTGAAGACAGAAAGGTTGAAGCTACGATGGTTCAATTTGGAAAGGGCTTACAGGACAAGGTTTCGCCAGACGAAGTCAAGCAGCTATCGCTTCAACTGGCCCACGCTTGCCGCGATTCGCTCGCGAAATCTTGGGGAGTGCAAGAGTGGCAGAGTCCATATTGAGCACTGGGTTGCTGTTCTTACGAGACCTAACTCGCCCTTGCAAGGGATGATGCTCACTCCGTTCGTGCCCCTAAAGTATGGTATGGACGCCGCTCAGTAACGGTTCCGCCTAAAGCGGAATCTTGCGGTTGAGCGGCGTACCGTGAACGTGGAGACGTTAAATCGCTTTCAAAAAGAGCCTGCAAAGCGCCTTTCGTACTGTTGCAAGCAAGCTTCGCTAACTACGACTCTCAATGAGGAGCGGAGGCTGCGTGGTTACGTAATTTCACGAAGTACGCAAAGGTGAGCGGAAATTCCGCATCGATCCTAGCTGGCGGAATCAGCTTGAACCCTCTCTTCAGACCATTTGGACTGAGCATAACGAAATAAAAGGATTGTTCAGGAAAGCTCTCCGGGGTCAGGCTCTCATGGGTTGCATCAGCATCGGATGGAGTTCCTTCAGCGCTGGCAGGACCTCGCGGGCGAAGAGACGCATGCTCTGTTCAGCCGCAGCCATCGGCATCCCGCCATACTTGAAAATGAACATAATCTCGGACGTTCCGAACGCCTCGGCCAAACGTTTCGCCTTGGCGATCACCTGGTCCCGCGTTCTCCAGGGATGCTCGCGGTAGAATCCTTGACGGAACAGATTCCGCGCTGCGTCGCAAGGCATCAGTAAGCGCGTCGTAAGACTTGCAGCCGTGAACACCCTTCAGATGGTCGTTCAATTTTTTATGTCACTGCGCCAGAGTCGAAGACGAAACGGCGTCTTAGCGCTGGCTTATGGGGAGGCTCTGACAATAGAAAAATTATGCTAGCATCTGAACCTTTATGCGCCTCAGTCGAGGGGCGCTAGAACCGTGCTCTCGCAATAGGAAAGGAGCCTGTATGAAGTGTATGTATTTCTTTTTGCCGACCCTACCGGCGACGATAGAAGAACGACGAGCTTTACGCCCGATCGCTAATGATCCTGAACGCTGGCAGCGCATGATCCAAGAGGTCGTGGAGGTCAGCCAACTTGCTGAAGAGGTCGGCTTCGATGCCGTCTGTTTCCCTGAACATCACCTACATAGCGAAGGGATCGAAATTGGTAGTTTGCCGGTTCTCACCCAGCATGTCATTCACAACACCAAACGGATCAAAGTCGGTCCCATTGGCTATGTCTTGCCCGGTTGGAACCCCCTGCGGCTCGCCCTGGAAATTGCCTGGCTCGATCAACTGACCAAAGGACGCACCTTTGTTGGGTTTGCGCGCGGCTATCAGACCCGCTGGCTCAACCAGATGGCCCAGAAGATCCATGTGGAAGCCACCGCTAGCGACAAGAGTGAAGGAGACCGCGTTAATCGTGAAGCGTTCGAAGAGGTGTTCCGATTTTTGAAGCTGGCGTGGGGTGATGAACCGTTTCGCTTCAAGGGCAAACATTACGAATATCCCTATCCGCAAGAAGGCACGCCGTGGCCGGCGCATGAGTGGACCCGCGAATTCGGCTTTCCTGGCGAGGTGGACGAGCAGGGACGGATACAGAAAATCAATGTCGTGCCCAAGCCTTATCAACGGCCTCATCCGCCACTCTTCCAAGCCTTCTCCGTCAGTGAAGAGACCGTGCGCTGGTGTGCCCGAGAAGGGATCACCCCGACGATCTTGATTTCGCAACCGCCGCAAGTGCGTAAGCTTGTCGAAGCGTATCAGCAGGAAGCACAGAAGGTGGGACGCGATCTGAAGCTGGGTGACAGCGTGGGCGTGCTGCGAGCAATGTATTTTGCCGAGAACAAAGAGAAGGCGCGCGCGTTAGCGGAAAACGGAATCTGTGGAGTGGCGTTCCGCAAATTCTTCTACCATTTCGGCTTCTTCGAAGCCTGGCGGGAGCCGGAGGACGAAGCCAAATATCCTAGTGGCAAAGTCATGCTACCCGCTGAAGAATGCACCATTCCCCGCATGGAACGCGCGGACTTCACGTATCTGGGCAGTGTCGATGATGTACGGCGCAGCATGGATGCGATGGTGGAGAATGTGCATCCGGAGTGGCTTGTGTGGCAAGGAGACCAGGGATTTTTACCGGTCGACGAAGTCAAGCGGCAGATCGAAACCTTCGGCAAACACCTATTGCCACGGTATAAATAGGAGCGGTTGGACTCTCGGCCTTTACCTTATCTCTCTGCTTAGAGACAGGGTTTTGCCGGATGTTTCAGAGAGGCGCCATGCCCCGAAAAAAGAGATGGAAGGTCCGGGGACGTCACTGCGAGGAGCGGTAGCGGCGAAGCAATCTCTGTTTTCGGGCAGAGATTACTTCGCTGTGCTCGCAATGGCGGTGCTGCAGAGCCTCTAAAGG
This sequence comes from Binatia bacterium, assembly GCA_050185455.1. Lineage (GTDB taxonomy): Bacteria > Desulfobacterota > Binatia > Bin18 > Bin18 > SYOC01. The sequence continues at coordinate 4,006 of JBFWZL010000014.1, forward strand.
GTGCGAATGGTTTGGATTCCGACTTAGAATGATCAACTTCCCGCTTGATAATACCCAAATGCGCTCCACCCACCGTCGATGACCAGCACTTCCCCAGTCATAAAACCAGCATCGTCGCTGGCGACATAACGTACTGCTTTGGCGATATCCGCGCCGGTTCCTAACCGGCGTTGCGGGGTACGCTTTTCCAGATCTCTCAACGTGAGCTTTCCTTCTGCGGCCAAGCGGTCGATTAAGTCGGTGCGGACATAGCCCGGCGCGATGCAGTTGACGCGAATGCCGTATCTTGCCCATTCGATCGCCATGACTCGCGTCATGTGATCAACCGCCGCTTTCGAGGCGCAATAGCCCAGCGTTGCGGGAAAGGCATTGCGTCCCAGAATTGAGCCGATGTTAATGATGCAGCCACCGCCGTGCGCTTTCATTTGTCGAGCTGCTGCTTGCGAGCAGAGAAAGACGGATTTGGCGTTCACATCCATGTGGAGGTCCCAGTTTTCCTCAGTCATCTCAAGCGTCAACTCAGGATAGGTAACGCCAGCGTTGTTGACGAGAATATCGACCGCGCCGAATTCTTTCTCAAGCTGGGCGAACGCGCTGGTAACCTCAGCGCCAATTTCAACACGGCAGCCCAGAGCAATGGCGTCACCATCCTTGCTTTTGATCTCGGTGACGATTTCCGTTGCATTCTCTGCGCATGTGGCCACACACGCCACCCGCGCGCCTGCCTCCGCGAGTTCGAGAGCAATGGCTTTCCCAAGGCCGCGGCTAGCGCCGGTCACAACTGCTACTTTCTGTGAAAATATGGTCATCTACTCTTCCTTTCCGAAGAATTACATGGCAACTGATAACTAACTGATAACTGGAAACTGCTCCTATGTCACAACCACTCGAAGGCTTCCGCATTCTCGATCTCTCGCGTATTCTCGCTGGGCCGTATTGCTCGATGTTGCTGGGCGACCTTGGCGCCGAGGTCATCAAGGTCGAACGTCCTGGTGTTGGCGATGACACGCAGGCCTGGGGCCCGCCGTTCGCCGCCGGTGAAAGTGCATACTACCTATGCGCGAATCGCAATAAGAAAAGCATTACGGTTAATCTGAAATCGTTAGACGGCCAAGAGATTATCCGTCAGCTCGCCCGCGTCAGTGACGTGCTGATCGAGAATTTTAAAGTAGGAGAACTGACTGAATTAGGGCTTGACTATGACCAGCTCAAGGAGTTGAACCCGGGCTTGGTATACTGCTCGATTACTGGCTACGGGCAAACCGGACCAGACAAAGACTTACCCGGCTATGATTTCATCATCCAGGGCCGTGGCGGCATCATGAGCATTACCGGCGAAGCGGAGGGCGAGCCGATGAAAGTCGGCGTGGCGGTCGTCGATGTCACGGCAGGATTGTTCGCCGCTAACGCGATTCAGGCTGCCTTGCTTGCGCGCGCCAGAACGGGACGAGGGCAAGCGATTGACATTGCACTTTTAGACGCACAAGTCGCCTGGCTTGCCAATGTCGCCAGCAATTATCTCGTCTCCGGTAAGCGACCCGAAAGGTTCGGCAACGGACATCCGACTATTGTGCCCTATCAGTCCTTTCGCGCCCGCGACGGCTTCTTTTGCTTGGCTGTAGGCAATGACAGTCAGTGGCGTAGGTTATGTGCCATGCTAGGACGTTCAGAGCTTGCTGAGGATGCACGATTTGCAACAAACCCCGCTCGCGTCCAGAATCGGGAGCTATTGATTCCTTTGTTGCAAGAGGTTTTTGCCACAGCGGACATCGCGCAGTGGTTGCGTGAGATTGCCGCGGCGGGTATTCCTTGCGGTCCAGTGCAATCAATCGATCAAGTATTTGCCGACCCGCAAGTGTTGCAGAGGGAAATGATGTGGACCGTTCCGCATCCGACCGCCAACGCGGTGCGTCTTGTCGGTTCTCCGCTAAAACTCTCAGACACGCCAGTGGCGTTGCGTTCCCATCCACCTCTGTTGGGCGAGCACACTGATGATGTGTTAACCGGTCTGCTCGGGTATACAACTACAGACATTGTGCGATTGCGGACTGAGGGCGTGGTTTAGGAGGGAGGCTGAATTTGAGATGCAGAAAGTTCCTCTTTAAGACTCAAAGCGCAGCGCGGTGATGGGATCAAGACGAGAGGCTTTGAGTGCGGGATAAAGACCGAAGCCTACGCCCACCAGCGCGCTGAACCCTACCGCTAGCATGATAATGTCTAGGCGGAGTAGAGTCGGCCAATCAAACTGCAGCGCCAGACGATAGGCGATTGCTATTCCTAGACCAACACCGATGAGTCCCCCAGCAAGAGGGAGAGTGAGGGCTTCGACAAGGAATTGCGCCAGGATGTCTCGCGGCTTGGCGCCGACCGCCATGCGTAGTCCGATCTCGCGTGTCCGCTCTGTAACACTGACTAACATGATGTTCATGATGCCGATGCCGCCCACGAGTAGGGACACTGTCGCAACGCTGGCCAGCAATGAGGTCATCGTTTCTGTTCCCTCTTGCTGGGCGTTGGCCATTTCACTCAAATTGCGAATGGAGAAATCATCATCCATTCCTTGTTGGATATGATGGCGGTCTCGCAGGAGGTCGGTAATCTGTGACTGCGCGTGCGTCGTAATTGTAGTGGAAGTTGCGCTGACAAGGATGATGCCAGAGATGTATTTTTGTAGTCCGCCTTGGATTCTGGTCTGAAAGGTGGTGTAGGGCACGTACACTCCGTCGTCGTAGTCTTGACCCATAGGAGACTGGCCTTTCTTCGCTAGCACGCCTCCAATCTGAAATGGCACGTTATTGATACGCACAATCTGCCCCACGGGATCGATGCGAGAGCCATACAGTTTGTCGACCACCGTTTGGCCAAGGAGGACAACTTTGACCCCGCCGTCAACATCCGATTGATTGAAGCGCATTCCATAAGCGACTGGCCAAGTACGAATCTCGAAGAACTCTGGTGTAGTTCCGGTAACGCTTGTGGTCCAATTTTGGTCTTCACTTAACACTTGCGCCGTTATGCGCAGAGATGGCGCCGCATAGCGTACGTAGGGAATCTCGGTCTGAATGGCTTTGAGATCGTCCCATGTCAGGGTTGGTAACGTCCCAAAACCTCCTTGTGCGCCTCCTGCCGTAGTGGCGCCAGGAAGGATGATGAGCAAGTTCGACCCCATCGAAGCGAATGCTTGTTCAACTTGCGCTTTCGCGCCTTCGCCGATCGCTACCATAGCAATCACGGCTGAGACTCCAATGATGACGCCTAAGGTCGTGAGAAACGAGCGCATCTTATTGCGCAGCAGCGCGGTCGCTGCTGTCCGAAGCGTTTCGAAGAACGTCATGAAAACGTCTCTTCCACGATAGGTTGCATTTCCCTGTTGAGGGGAGCGAGGCGTGCTTCATGTTGAGTATCCGACTGCACCTGTCCGTCCTTCATCACGATTACGCGGGAGGCGTAAGCAGCGATGTCCGATTCATGGGTGACCATGAGGATCGTCATGCCAGAATGCCAGAGTTCTTGGAACAGCGTCATGAGATCGATACTCGTCCGAGAGTCTAGATTGCCCGTCGGTTCATCCGCCAGGATGAGTTTTGGTTGTGTCACGAGCGCTCGCGCTACCGCGACACGTTGCTGTTGTCCCCCCGACATTTGGTTGGGGTAATGGTGCAAGCGATCGCCGAGACCAACTCGGCGCAACGCCTTCTCTGCGCGTGGTCGACGCTCCCGCGGCGGCACGCCTGCATACTGAAGAGGGAGCTCACATTATCCACAGCGCTGGTGCGGGCCAGCAAATTGAAGTTCTGAAAGATGAAGCCTAGGAGATGATTGCGGATCTCGGCGAGTTCGTTGCGGCTTAATTGAGAGACATCTCGTCCAGTAAGGAAATACTGTCCGGACGTTGGGCGGTCTAGACAGCCAAGAATATTCATGAGAGTTGACTTCCCCGATCCCGAAGCCCCCATGATGGCGACAAATTCTCCTTCGTTGATTGAAAGGGAAACATTGTTAAGAGCTGTGACCTCTACCGCGCCCATGTGATAGACCTTGCCTATCTGTTGCAGCACGAGGAGGGAGTTTTTCTCCTGCATGTCTGGCTTTCTAAAAGATGCGTCGGAAGCCGCGTTGGCCCGTCGGAGCGAAACCGCTACCAGCGTTCATCGTTCCAAGTACATCAGTGATCAAGAGATCGCCGAGGTGCACGTCGCCTTCGACCATTTCCGTGAATGTGCCATCGGAAATACCTGTTTTGAGCAAAATTACCTCTGGTTTTTTGTCTCGCAGAACCCATACCGTCCGCCGATCTAATGAGGCGCTTTCGCGGGCTTTTCCGGCGACGCCCTGTGACATTTGTGTTAAAAATTCAGGAGACGGGCGAAAACGGAGTGCTGCGTTCGGGATGCGCAACGTCTGGTCTTTTTCCGCGTAGATGAAGGTGACGTTGGCTGTCATGCCCGGTTTGAGCTTTAATTCCGCATTTTCAACGTCAACCACAGCATCGTAGGTCACGACATTCTGCACATTCTGAGGGGCATTGCGAATCTGGCGGACTTTCCCAGTAAAAGGTTCGTTAGGGTAGGCATCGACGGTAAAGATCGCCGACATGCCAGCTTGCAGTTTGCCAACATCGGCTTCGGCCACACTGGTATCTACTTGCATCTTGGCAAGGTCTTCGGCAATCAAAAAGAGGGTGGGAGCCTGTAATGAAGCGGCGACAGTTTGCCCCACATCGACATTGCGCGAGATGACCACGCCGTTGGTCGGTGAAACGATGTTGGTATAGGCAAGGTTCACTTGGGCTTGATGAAGCGCTGCTTGCGCTTGGGCCACACCGCCCTTAGCGGCTTCGATTTGCGCTTGGGCCGCTTGCGCATTTGTCTCCGCCGTATCGACGTCCGCCAGTGCAATCAACTGCCGTTCCGCGAGAGCCCTGGCGCGACGATATTGACGTTCAGCATCAACGGCTTGCGCCTGGGCTTTGGTGAGATTCCCTTGCGCCGCGACGGTATTGGCGCGCGCCTGCTCAACCGCTGCTCCAAACAATTGCGGATCGATCTTGGCTATGAGTTGTCCCTTTTGCACCGGGGCGTTGAAATCCACAAAAATCTGTTGGATGCGCCCGCTATCGACCTGCACGGTTTCATAGCGACGCGTGGGAGAGTTGTTACTTAGGTACAAACGTCCGTACCCAAAGGTAACGCCCGCAGCGAGAAAAAGGATGAAAATCCAGATCAGGTGAATACGGTAATTATTCATGAGTTGTTATTCTTCAGGTTCACTTCATCCTAGTCCCTTCTGTGCACGGGCGGATAATTCGGGGTGGCGCATCTCGATGCGGATGTTGCGATATACGTCGCCTCTGAGTGGCGATGCATAGCCTATAGTATACTGTTGTCGAAGTTCATCAGAGATGGCCTGGACTGCTCGGTCGAGCACGGCCTCGTTGCCAATGACATCCTTCGTATTCAATAAGAAATGTTTGCCGCCGGTCTCGCTACTAAATGTTTGCAAGACCTGTACATCGACGGAATCGTCAAGACCGCCGCCTCGTCCGCCTGAAGCAGGTGGTGCGGGGAATCTGGTTCCAGGTCCTCTTCCGGGTAGGCCTATCCCTGGCAAACCGATTCCCGGCCAACGACCTCCAGGGAACTGGATGCCTCCACTGGGGAACTGGCGCGCTCCCCTACGTGAGGTGCGGAAGCCCCCAGCTGGGTTACCGATGCCAATAGTATACACCGTGACGCCGCTACGTCGGACAGCGTCAACCGCCTCACGGAATGAGGCCATACTTGCGGTATCAAGGCCGTCCGTCAGTAAAATCAAGGCGCGTTTTTGTTGGCGTCCCCGTTTCACGCGCCGGAGCCCATCCAATACCACGTCATAGAGGGCAGTATCTCCATTCGGTTCTAACAAGGAGGCTCCCTGGTCAAGTAAAACGCGACTGTCAGTGAACTCTTGCAGCATAGCCGGTCGTTCATTAAATGCTTCCAGAAATACTTCATCGTTGGGGCGGATTGTTGCAAAAAAACGACGAAGCGCATGACGTGCGCGCTCAATCTTGCTTAACATGCTGCCGCTGGTGTCCACGAGAAATCCCAGACTCACCGGCTCTTCTTGCCCTGTGGAAAAATACGTAATTCGCTGTGGAAGGTCTTCTTCGTAGACGAAAAAATCTTCGGGTTGGAGTCCAGGGACATAACGACCTTGCGGATCGGTGACCGTGACAGTGAGGAGCTGAGTTGGCCGCGGCGTGTTCGACTGCACGCGTGGGGGAATTTCCTGCTGTTGTCTCGCCGGAGGAGGAAGAGATTGTTGGACCTGCGGTGGAATCTCCATGACCTGCTTGCCCGAGGGATAGGGAGATTGCGGGGCCGGCTTCGACGCAGGCTGTTGTGGAGTGGGCCAGGGGCCTTGCCACCCATCCGGAGCGCCTGTCCGTTCTTGCGCCCCGGCTCTGTGTGTTACCCCCAGTATAAGCAACATTAAAAAGAACACTGGTATGCGACCGTTTATCTTCATAAAGCTTCTCCCAGTTGTAACCAGCTTAAAGAGTGCGCTGCCTTCAATATACAAACTCCTACTTGAGGATAGACGAAGAACGAGCCTGTTTGGTTGAGGGTGTTAGCGCATTCACCTATTGCTCACCGGTCGCTGACTGTTATTTCCGAGAGCCCCGGGTAAGCTGAAGTTTGCGCGTGATCTGTGGACGGTCGAAATTCTCGCGGACTTTTTTCACGTCCGTGAAATGTGCGTCGGCCATGGGGACGTCGCGTCCATAACCTTCGAGGGATGGGAAATTCAGCGTCTTCCCTCACTAAGTTTGTTCATATCGAAGCGCTCGTTGACTTCGGTGACCGTGGGCTGCGGATAGACGATCTCATAGGCGGAGTACACAGTGGCCTGTTCTTTCTGAACATCGACAATGGTGAAACCGATCTGGCGAGGCACTTTCTTCCCTCTATCTTGTTCCGGTTGGGCTGGGTCTTCCGACCAGCCATGTAAGAGGTCAATGACTTTCCACAGTCTCCCTTCCTTGTCGAATACGAGCGCCATGGTGGTCTCGTATGTCTGCACGTCCCAGAAGTAGATCTTACTGCTGTAGGCGCGCTCACCAACCGGAGTTTGTTCCACAACCGCGCAAGGACGAAGCTCCCACCGGTCATTGGGTAGCCAGCCGCTGGGACCGTAGAACCGTGCGTAGGGATGCCGTGAATTCATGACATGCATAATGGCTTTCCATCCAAGAAACTTCCACTGGTGATCGAGAACACGCCCGGAGAAACCGGTGAAATCATCCAGCGTCATTTCCGTGCCGCCGATGGAGTCGTCGCGTTCGATAACGGAGAGTCGGCGTACTTTACGAAGTTGAGGCAGGAACCCCCACGCATCATCCTGTTTCCGGGGGTCGTCGTAGCGGTAGACTAGGAAACGTGCTCCTCGCACGTCGTATGGTTCCAGAAATTCGACGTAATCTTTGAACTCGAAATCACCCGCGCTATCAATTGGCAACAAATGATTCGACTGGGGCAAGGAGGCGAGATGCGTATGGTACACGCGTTGATAAAGCGCGATAAGGTGCCGGATCACGTGGCCGCCCCCTTGAATCAAATCCGGTGGAAAGCCGGATAACTGAGCAGCGGTTCCGCCTTTGGCTATGAGGGCGCCGAGGTATTTTTGCACGTGCATGCCGTAGTGCTGCCACCGATAGTTGAAGTTCCAGGCCGCCTTCAACCCGGCTTGCGGATCGCCTGGGTTGATCAACGCCCGAGCGAAGGGCCGCCCCGCAATATACCCTTCGAGCGCGCCGTCGTCTGTGAGTTTCGTTTGGCTGGAGTATTTTTCCGTTGCCGCCAGGTAATCGGGATGTGGCATGTAGTTGCCTGACGGGGAAACGTGGAATTCCACTCCTGTGAAGTTAAACTCATCGATGTAACGAGGTGGAAGGAAAGGGCGTAGCTTCTCGATGTCTGGTTGCGTCAGCACCTCTCCGTCTTTGAACTTCGGCGGCGTTTCCAGGTTGGTTTCGATCCAGTGCTGAATTTCATCCCGGGTTGGGAGCGATTGCCCTAGCGCAGGCGGTAACCCGAACGACAAGGGTAGTGAGAAAAAGGATACCCAGAAAAAGAAAGAAGGAAGGGTGAAAAGCTGCGTGTGCACTGATCCTCCGCAGTTATGAGGGCGTGTGGCAAGGGTAACTGAGGTAGAAATGGCTAGCAATTACGGAAAAAGGAAACTCGCAAATATTCACGACGCCACAATTCTCTCTCAAGTTGATTGGGAGACGAGTGAGGGGCGGACCTTTAACGAAAGCGCTTTACGTTGCCGTTCCGGGTTTCAGCTGTTGGCGAAGCGTGACAAGGGCGAAAGCGCCTCCGCCGATCAAGGCAATGCCGGCGGCGCAGAGGTAGGTGGTGGTGAAATCCGTATATTCAAGCACCTGTCCCAGCCCGATTGAGCTGAGGCCAACCCCAATGTCAAAGGCGCCCATAAGCGTAGCGAGCGCCGGCCCGCGATCTCGGATTGTTGAGCGATCAACAACAAGCGCCATGACTGCAGGGTGAACAGTGCCAAATCCCAGTCCTTGTAAGACCGCCGCCCACAGGAGGCCCCACATCGAGGTGGTATAGGCGAGCGTGATCATCGCCACCACTAAAAACCCCATGCCGGGAATAATGACCGCTGCTCGACTGAAACGGTCCGCCAACCTTCCGGCAATCGGACGCGAGAAGACCACCACGAGCGAGTAGATGGTGAAAAAGAGACCCGGATTGCCTAAGTTATGCGCCTGTACCAGCAAAGGGAGAAACGAGACGACTGCGCCAAAGGTCATGGTCATGCACATCGCCACGAAACCTGGAAACAAGGCGGCTTTGCTGAAGATTGGTGGACGTTCATGACGTTGGACGCGGTCAGGGGCTCGTTCTTGAATGATTTGTACAAGAAGTAGACTGGTTACCCCAAGAGCTGAACACAACCAGAACAAACTGGAAAACCCTATATAATCCGTCAAAAACGCCCCAAGCGCGGGGCCAATCGACATTGCCAGGTTCATTGACATGCCGTAGTACCCCATGCCTTCCGCTCGCCGGGCGGGAGGACAGAGATCCGCGGCCATAACGCTGCCAGCCGTAGTATAGATGGCAATGCCGATGCCGTGGAAGAAACGCAGCCACAACATCATCTCGACCGAACTGGCCTGAGTGTAAAGCGCCGGCGCGACACAATAGATAAATGCGCCGATGCTCAGACCCATCTTGCGACTCCACACATCAACGATACGTCCAGAGCTGGGTCTGGCGAGCACTGCGGATACCGCAAAGGCTCCCATAATCAGGCCAACTTGCGATTCCGCTCCGTGCAGTTCCCGCACCACGAAAACCGGCAAGACGGCGAAGAGCAGGAACATGCTCATCGAGAAGAGGAAACTACTCATGCAGAGTAACAAAAAATCACGTGAGAAAAGTTGGTCGGGGACGACATTGGGTGACGACGTGTCTGGTTGAGCGGACAACACCGGAGCTGATTGTGACATTGCGCGAGAACCTATCCGGATTACTTCTATGACTCAAGAGAGATGACGACTGACGCACGCTTGACTCTCTGAGGGCTCCCAGCTGTGATGTCATCCATGAAAACTTTCAGCTTCTGCGCTGTGCTATTGTGTTGCTGGCTGGGTCATGCCAGCCAGAGCCCGGTCTTCGCCGAAGAAGATCACATGGCTAAAGGCCGTGAGCTGGAAGATCGTACGCTGTACGGACCGGCGATGGCCGAGTATCAACGCGCGATAAAGGAAGATCCGGCAAATGCGGCGGAAGCGCACTATCGCATCGGCATGTTGTCGAACACGCTCGGCAATACCGAAGGGGCGGCGCGGGAATTTCGCGCGGCGTTACAAGCAAACCCGAACCATGTGGAAGCGAGAAAAGCGCTGGCTGCGTTCCACATCAACCGTGGCGCTGCCGCTCGGCAGCAAGGCAGATTAGATGATGCCGTGCGCGATTTACAAGAAGCGATCAAGGCAGACCCCTCGTCGGGTACGGCGCATCTTGAACTGGGCCAAACGTACGAAGAGAGCGGACGAACCACCGAAGCGCTACAAGAATATCAAGCGGCGGTAGATGCCGATGCGAAAAACATCATCGCCCAATTACGGCTGGGGCAAGCGTTAAACGCACAGAATCAATATGAACAGGCGCTGACTGCTTTCACCGCCGTGCTGACGAGCAATCCGGATAAGGCTGAAGCCTACGAAGGGCTTGGTATCGCCTACTTCCATCAGGGAAAACAAAATGACGCAAAGCAAGCCTTCGAGAAATCCATGCGGAAACACTTGGTGGCTGGTCGTCGTGATCTCGCGTTAAAAGTTCAGGAAAAATACGATGCGCTGGTAACTCCGGCGTCGACGGCGAAACCGGCGGAGCAGAAAACTCCGTAGCCTTCGCACGGCGATGAAGTCGCCGTGCGACAGTAACAGCGCTCCGTAACCGAGACTCTGCTGTCGAATTTTATCTCGCGCAGCTATGCAGTGCAGGCACTTTATACCCGCGTACTGTGTACTGTTCCCTTCCTTATCGTTGCAACAAAACAGGAAAAGGTTACACACCTTCATGATCGACAGCGACCGTGGGGGCTGTTCTTGCTATATTTCCTCGCTTTCATGTTCCAATCTTTCTGTTGAGTGCAGAAGGCCATTTTACAATGGCGCGCTTTTTATCTGGAGTTCGCGCAACACTTCATCTGTCTTATCCCACAGGAGTGTCGCTGCTGTCGGCGCATCAAAAATACCTTGGCTGCGTGCGCCTACCGCAGCTTGCAAGAATGGATAACGTTCGATCCAAGCGCGTACGGTAGGATCGCTCGCTTGGCGTTCGCTTTCTAGGTGGCGCTGGGATTGCCAACGTAAGATTTCCTCAGCGGTGCGCAGATATGCCAGGATCTGTTGCACTTGATCCCGGAGACCGTACGGGATGTCCTCCCGGTGCGTTGCGCTGGTTGTTTCTACTTTTTTGAGCGCGCCCTGATAGGTCGGGTAGTCGATGCCTGCGTAGGATTGGTCAAGCAACGCACGGACCGCCGACGCAATTTCCTGGTGGCCGGTTTGGAGAGGAAAGGATTGGCAGGCAAGAAAAACGAAGAAAAGAAGCAGAAACACGAAAGACCTAAACGGCGGAGCAGCATGTGGGACGACAGTAGGGGCGCACGGCCGTGCTCCCCTACACCGTTGCGCAAACATTGTGATGGTGAATTTAGGCGGCTTCCTTCTTTACCCCATCGGTGACCCAACCTGGAGGAAGCTTGGGCGGCGTCGGCGGTTCGAGGCCGGTTTCTTCCTTGCACCGCGCCAAAAGTTCCGGCAGCGGCGGACCAAAGTCAAAGGTTTTTTGTGGGCCGCGTTGTTTTGTCATCTTTTCTCGTAAAGCTAGTGTGGCGGCTTGATCCACCTGCTGAGTTTGTGGGTCGATCACGACGCCGTAATCTCTCCGCGCTTTCTCCAGCGAGACCAGTTCGCGAAGCACATCGGTCTGCACCTGCTCGACGGGACGTTGGAGCGGATCTCCCCAACCGCCGCCACCCGCCGTCTGGAAGATGAGTTGATCGCCCGGTTCGACTTTCACTTGATCGCATTTTGACGGGAGAATCGTGCGAGACCCATCTGCGCGAACGAGGATCTTCGTGGAACGCCTGCCCGGCTTGCCGCCAAGAATGCCCCACGGCGGCGTCAACCAGCGATCGTCGTGAATGGCGACCTCTCCCGGTTCTAGAAAGGTGTACCATTTGTCGATGCCATTGCCGCCGCGATGCAGACCCGCGCCGCCAGAATCCATGACCGACGCATAGCGATCTACTCGTATAGGGCAGTAGCTTTCCAAATATTCGGTCGGGATGTTGGTGAACAACGGCCACCAGGAGTGACCGTCCATGCCGTCGCCGATCGGGCGACCTGGAATGCCGCCATAGCTGATTTCCATGATGAAGAAGAATTGATCGTCTTTGTCCGTGCCGCTGTATAGTAAATGTGGGCTCGTCCCATAACCGGCGGCGGTTGTCAGCTCGGGACTCTTCTGTCCCAGACAGCCGCTCATGACATCGAACAGACGCGCAAGGGCATGGGTGCGACACCCAAGGGCGGCGGGAAACTTCGGGTGTAACAACGAACCGTCCGGCAATCGGGCTTCGATCAGCGGATAGAAACCATCATTAAAGAGGATCTGCGGGTCATAGACCATGATGAGGTACACGCCGATGAACATCTTGAACATGCCCTCATTGAGATAAAAGTTAATCGGTCCCAGCGCTTGCGGGTCCGTGCCGGTCCAGTCGAACACGGCCTTATCGCCTTCCCGCCAAATGGTGAGCTTCATCTTGAAGGGGCCGTTTCCCAAACCATCATCATCGACATAATCTTCAAATGATTGCGGCTCGGTTGAGATGTTGCGTTGAATCAGGGTGTGCATGGCGCGATAGGTGCGATCCAACAACGCCTGGGTGGCGGCGAGGTAGGTGTCGCGGCCAAAACGTTGACAGAGTTCGAGCACACGCTGTTCCGCCGTTTTGCAACCGGCGACAATGCCCATGAGGTCCGAGCGGTTCATCACCGGAATGCGCACATTATTGAGAATCAGATTAAGCACATCCTCGTTCAGCTGACCTTTCTCAAAGAGTTTGACAGGCGGAATGCGCAAGCCTTCGCCAAAGATCGAGGTTGCATTGGTGGGAAACGAGCCGGGGAGGGGGCCGCCAACATCCATCTGATGACCGAACATGGAACACCAGCCGATCAGCTCATCGCCATCGAACACCGGCACGAGGATAAGGAAGTCATTGATGTGGGAGATAGCGCCGCCGCAGAGGTAGGGATCGTTCAGTAAGATCACATCGCCTGAATAGATGGGGCGAGCGAAGCTATCCATCATCTCGCGAATGTACGAGCCGAACTGACCGACGATCATGCGGCCGTTGGGATCGCAAATCATGGGAAACTCATCATGCTGCTCGCGGATCACCGGCGACATGGCGGTGCGGTAAAGCACCGCGTCCATCTCGTAGCGGTAATTCTTAAGCGCGCTTTCGATGATGTCGAGGGTGACAGGATCGACTTCGATCCGCGGAATCTTGGCAATCTTCACGTCGCGCATGACGAACTCCTTTTTTAGCAGTTAGTTATCGGCCATTAGCTTGAGGTCGTATCAAAATATTAAAATACCGGTCCACTTCGCCAGTAAACCCTGGTAACACGACTGTCGTCGAGTCCATTTCCGTCACGATTGCCGGGCCGGGCATCGTATTGCCAGGCTGGAGTTTAGCGCGCTCGTAAATCGGCGTTGAGAGAAATTGTCCGTCGAAATAAATTCGGTGCTCATCGTTCTGTGCCTGCTTCGGAGAAGGACCGTCCGGTTCGCCTTCAGGGAGAGTCAGGGAAATTCCCTTTCCTAGAGCGACCGCGCGCAGGGTGGCGATTTCACAAACCGCATCTAAGCGGAAGCGATAGAGCTGTTCATGCAACGTGTGAAATCGATCGGTGATCGCGTCGGTTCCTTGCGCTTGCAGCTCTTCGAGAGTGATGGTGATAGGCAATTCATATCCTTGACGGAAATAGCGCATGTCGGCGTTGTAAAAGATCTGTTGCTGGTTGCGAGGAATGCCTTCTCGTTCGAGCCAGCCCGCGGCTTCTTCTCCTAATCCCTGAAGAATCCTTGCGACCTCCGGTGCTGAGATCTTGTCCAACGTACGCAGTACTGTACGGGCAAATTCTTCTCGAAAATCGCAGCACACGTCGCCAGTGGCGCATAGAATGCCAGGAGCTGGTGGAATAATGACAGGAAAGGACCCAATAAGGTTCGCTACGGCATTCGCGTGGAGCGGTCCGGCGCCGCCAAAGGCGACAAGCGCGAAATTACGCGGGTCATAGCCGCGTTGCACGGACACGAGACGCAAGGCGCCGTGCATGTTTTCGTTGACGATATCGAGAATACCTTGCGCCGCGCGATAGACATCGAGCCCGAGTTGCCGACCGATGCGTTCGACCGCGGCTTTCGCGGCGTCTTCATCTAACTGCATTTCCCCGCCAAGCAGACGAGGAGGAAGGTGGCCAAGGACGACGTTGGCGTCGGTGACTGTTGCTTCCGTACCTCCTCTACCATAACATGCAGGACCTGGATCGGCGCCCGCGCTTTGTGGTCCGACGCGCAGGGCTTTGGTAATCTCAGGCACATGGGCAACTGAACCACCACCAGCGCCAATACTACGCACATCAACCGAAGGCACTTTGATGGGAAAATAGCCAAGCGTCGTCTCCCGTGCGATCGTTTGCGTGCCGTTCTGACAGAGCGCTACATCGGTCGACGTGCCGCCCATATCGAGCGTGAGAATGTTGGGAAAACCCGCTTTGACGGCAATGACCAGGGCGCCGGCAACGCCGCCAGCCGGTCCGGACATTACCCCGTAGACGGGTCGTTCCTGCGCCATGCGCAAGGTCATCAGACCAGCGTCCGATCGTAAAATATTCACTTCCGCTTTGAGGCCGTGCGCGGCCAGTTGATCGGCAAAACTGTTCATGTAAGCGGCAACTTTGGGGCGGACATACGAGTTCATCACCGCTGTCAAGGCGCGTTCATATTCACGAAATTCCGGTAAGACCTCCGCCGAGGCGGTAACCGGCAACAGCGGAAACATTTCTTGTGCGAGGGCTTTGATGCGCTTTTCGTGCACGGGGTTCGCGTAAGAGTTGATCAACGAGACCGTGATTGCCTCGACTCCCCGAGAGGCAAGATCTTGCAAGTCTTTCCGCATTGCCTCTTCATCCAGGGGGATGACCACGTCGCCGTTCGTGCCGATCCGTTCATTTGCTTCGCGCGTATTCTCGACGGCCGCTGGTGGCTCCGGCTTGACCATGATGATCCATCCCGCCAACGGTCCCGGAGTCCACGACCGCGCCAAATGGAGGATCTGCTTGAATCCTTTCGTCGTAATCAGGCCGACTTTCGCCCCTTTGCCCTCAAGCACGGCGTTGGTGGCGACGGTAGTTCCGTGCATGATGTGAGAAATTTCTCCAGGAGAGATTCCAGCCTGGCGGCAGACTTTATCGATGCCGGTTAATACGCCAACCGATGGGTCGTCAGGGGTCGATGGAGTTTTGGCTCGCACTTGATGGCCACTGACATCATCGAAGAGGAGGAGATCGGTAAATGTACCGCCAACGTCAACGCCAAGTTTGAAAGGCATGTTGAAGTCCTGATGCTCTGAAGTTCGTTGCGTGTATATTCTATTGAGGAGCGGCGTTGCAGGCTGGATTGTCTCGACCGCAGCCGCGCACTTTGTACTCACCTGTGCCTTCGCATATCCAGCGGCCTACCTTTTGTTCAGGTTGCACATTACGTTCGAGGCCACAATCCCAGGTCTTGTCAATTTTTTGTACACAGGTGCTGATTTGGATAGCGTGGCCACAAATGTTTTGGACGATGACGAGCAGGGACTGATCGCCACAAACAACCTTACGCTCCACATTAATAACTCGAGCGCACTTCTGGTCGAACTCCTCGTCACCGAAAGCCACTGGTACAGAAAATGCGATTCCTCCTACAATAGTTCCGCAGCTCATCCACCATAGTATTTTCCGTAGACGCATTGTCCTTCCTTCCTCTGGAATCTTCGCAGCGTGGCAAAATATAACGGGTTCCTACGGATTCAACAACGCATCTGGCTTTTTCGTTTTTAGCTCCGTTGTTGTTGTCGTTGCCGGAGAAATTCCAACACCCCTGGAAGAATAGAGAGAAAAATGATGGCCAGGATAGCCAAAGTGAAGTTTTGCTTGACTAGCGGAATATTACCGAAGAGATACCCTGCTCCCGTGCATACCGTGATCCATAAAAGACCGCCGAGAACATTGTAGCTGGCGAAGTGCGCGTAAGTCATTCTTCCAACCCCGGCGACGAATGGAGCAAAAGTGCGAACGATCGGTACGAACCGGGCGATGATGATCGTCTTGCCGCCGTACTTTTCGTAAAACTGGTGAGTGCGGTCAAGGTATTCCTTTTTTAAGAAACGACCGTCTGCCTGCGTAAACACTTTCGGCCCCATGAAATGGCCGATCGTATAATTGACGGCGTCTCCTGAGATGGCGGCCACGCTCAAGAGTCCGAGTAACCAGCCGAGATCGAGAGCGCCGCTCGCTGCGAATGTTCCGGCCGCGAAGAGCAAGGAATCCCCTGGAAGAATCGGGGTGATCACTAGCCCGGTTTCGCAAAAAATGATGAGAAACAATAGGAGATAGGTCCATATTCCGTAGGTTTGAATAACAGTGTGTAAATAAGTGTCGAGGTGGAGAAAGAGATCAATAAACTCTTTAAGTAGTTCCACGCCTGCTCCTTAATAAATAAAGGGAGAAGATATTGAAGGTGGGGAAGGGCAGCATAAGAAGACGCCAAAGCTAAAGAATACTGTTGAGAAGTCAAGGTCCTGCTTAACAATCATAAGGTAAGGACAAACAATTTATAGAGTTTTGTTGCTGGAAGGAGTAGAAAAACTTCTGACGTATGCTAAATGGAGCAAACCTCTCTGTATGAGGTGAAAGGTGCATTTCTATCGCTGCCGAGTCTTTGTTTGCCTTTTCTTGCTCATCCTTGCGGCTTGCTCGAACCGGCCAACCAAGCCGCTGGTTCTCACTGAACAAGTTGGGGAGCTGCCTGTTCAGTTTTCTTCTCCCAACTGTTCTATTCCTATTTTGAACGCTCCTCCCACCGAGCCGCATGAAGTGATTGCTCGCATTAAAACGTATGGAAATCCAGGGACAGAACCGACTGCTATGCGGGGGATGTTACATCAAGAAGCCTGTGCAATCGGCGCGCAGGCGGTAATTGTACAACCTCTAAAGGAAGGACAATTTGAAGATTCCATCTCCGTTCAACACCTCGGTTACAGCACTGACCGTGATTATACCAGCTCTGCTGACTACGCCTATCAGATTATCGGTCTCGCTATCCGCTACAAGTGAGGGAAAGTAGTGATTTTTTCAGGTAAATCCGGACGAATGCGGTCCTTGACGGGGGATTGAGACGAGCATAAGAGGGCAACCCAATACCTTGACATAGTGAATATTAGCGAAAACCAAAGAGTAAAAATGAAAGCGGTGCTGGAAGAAGTACGGAGGCAATCTTGACGAAAATTACTCGCTATTGCCGAAACAGTGTGGCGATTCTGCTTGCCGTTCTCTCGGGGTTTTTTGCCACCGGATGTAAACATGGAGGAGCAGACGCGGGGATTGTCAAGAAGCTTGATGAAGCGGGGAAATCCAAAGGTAGTGTTTTTCCGGACCGAGAAGACTACTATGGCGTGTTCGTGCTTGACGATAACAACGCTTGGGTGGTCGGCAATCGGGGAGTCGTGCTCCACATCTCTGACAAGGGAGAAAAAGTAATGTTTCTTCCCTCTTGGGTGGAGAAAGCTATTTATAACGTTGATTTTAGCGATCCCCAAAATGGGATTGCGGTCGGACAAGACGGGCTGATTATTAAAACAAGTGATGGCGGGCAAACTTGGCGAAAGATAGAGTTTGTGCTCCCTCTAGAAGATTGGAGGCCGAGAGCGCCTCATATTTTTTCTCTCAGCCGCGGCGCGGACCCGCAAAAAATTTGGGCGGCCGGGCCTGGGGGAACAATCCTCCGGTCGCAGGACGGTGGTGAGACGTGGGAGGACCTCTCTTTGCATCGGGATGTGACATTAAACGGCATTGCCTTTGTCAATGACACGCAAGGGTGGGTGGTTGGAGAATTCGGCGCCATTTTGCATACTGCCGACGGCGGGCAAACTTGGCAAGAGCAACAGAATGTTCTCAACCTTCCCAAATACACTCGCCCGGATTTGAGCGAGGAAGATGCCATTAAACAGCGGGTTCCCCAATTATATCTAGAGGATCTCTTCCTGATCTCTGTTGCGTTTCGCAATGAACGTGAAGGCTATGTGACCGGCGAAAGCGGAATCCTTTTGACGACGACTGATGGCGGGGAGACCTGGACGAACGTCTCCAGCGGGAGTTTTAATATCTTGTTGTCCGTTGTTCCGGCCAGAGCGCATCATGCTGCTGTAGCGACTGGAGTACTGGGCACGATGGCGGTATTTGATGGAGAAAAATGGAACAATCTCCCTGAAATTCGGGAACACGTCTTGACTTGGCTGCGTGATGTGAGTTTTGCGAAAGACAGTGGATTTGGACTCGCTTGCGGTGGGAAAGGGTCCATTCTCATCTCCCAAGATGGCGGAAGAAACTGGAAAGTGCTCGACAAAGAAAAGTTGACCAAGGCCGCTGAAATGCCGGGCAACGCTGTCTAAGAACACGAGTATTCCCCTTCAGTCTTCTTGGCTGACGGCCGTTGAGGAGAGATGCATGACAACCGAGACCTCACAAAAAGGTTTGACTGACCGCCTTGTTGAAGGGTACGTTGCCTTTATTTGGCGCCATCGCCCTTTCGTGTTGCTCGTCTTGCTGGCTGTGACCGGATTCTGGGCCTATCAAGCGCACAAAGTCGAAATGTATAGCCAGTTTGCTGATTTGCTTCCTCAGGGGCACGATTACATCAGAGCATATAATCAGCATAGAGAGACATTCGGCGGCGCCAACATTGTCACCCTTGTCGTGCAAGTGAAGGACGGGGATATTTTTAATACTGAAACTCTCAAGAAGATTCAGTACGTTACCGACCAGGTTGACCAGATCAATGGAGTTGACCACAACCAGGTTGCGTCGATCTCACATGTCAAAATCCGCAACGTCAAAACCCTACCTGGCGGCATGGTGCGCTCGTATCCCGTCTTGCCCGTCGATGTGCCGACCGATCCGAAAGAGCTCGAAACCCTCAAATTCGAGATGTTCAACAACGACATCGTTTTCAATAAGTATGTGTCCGCCGACGGAAAAGCCGCTTTGGTGTTCGCCGGATTCAACGAGGAACGGTTGGATTATAGGGAAATCCAAAGGGAAATTTCGCGCATTCGCCATGAAGTTGAGGATGCGAACACTTCGCTGTACGTCGCCGGCGAGCCCATGCTGAAAGGGTGGGTGTGGTACTTCACCAATGAGCTTTTTCTGATTTTTGCCTTCACCGGTATTTTTGTCATCCTTGCTCTCATTGTTTACTTCCGCCGTACGTACGGGGTGGTGGTGCCGCTGATCGGCGCCACAGTCCAAGGCATTTGGGGTATGGGCTGGGTCGGATTCTGGGGGTATAATCTCGACCCTTTAATCCTTGTCATCCCGCTGCTCATTACCGCCCGCGCTGTCAGCCACGGCGTACAAATGATTGAGCGTTATTTTGAGGAACTGGAGATAAATCAAGATCAAGAGCGCGCTGCATTTACCTGCTTGAACGAATTGGCGCTTCCGGGATTTACTGGGGTGATTAGTGACGCCGGAGGAATCTTCGTTCTTTCGATCGCCACGATCCCCCTGATTCAGAAATTGGCCTACTATGGCAGTTTCTGGGCCTTTGCCAACATCTTTTGTATTACGCACTTAATGCCCATCCTCCTCTCGTATTTCCCCAAACCTCAACGAACAGAGCACTTTGTTCCTCATTGGATGCAAGTTACGCTTGCCTTTCTCGGGAGATTGACCACGCATCAGATCGGACGCTGGGCGATCCTCGCTGCGAATGTCGTTATTGTGATGTTCGGTATTCGCATTGCTCTAAGTGTACCTATTGGTGAGCAGGAAGCCGGTTCTCCTCTCTTATGGAGGGATTCCCACTATAATATCTCCGCTCGCACGATCAATGAACGGTTTGCCGGGGCGAACCAACTAGTGATCTATTTGGAAGGCGAGCGTGATCACATTCTGAAGGAGCCTTATGTACTGGCAACCATTGAAGAGATGCGACGCTATATGCTGGAGCAGCCTGAAGCTGGTGATACGCGTGATCTGTACTCTCTCGCCCGTGGGCTGAACCGACTGTATCACTACAATGATCCACGTTGGCAAGTGATTCCCCCAGATCTTGCGACTACTGGAAATCTAATTTTTGTCTATGAAGCGTCGGCTCCGATTTCTGGCGTCATTCTTGAGTACACGGATCTCGTCTACAAAAACGGCCAATTCGTGGTGTTTTACAAGGACGTCAAAGGAGATACGGTCCGTGAGGCTATCGCGCGTGCGCGCAAATTTATCACTGAACATCCCATTGAGGGGGTGCATATGCGTCTCGCTGGCGGATTCGTCGGGACGACCGCTGCGCTGAATGAAGAGATTGACCGGTCGGAGAAAGAGGCTACCCTACTAGTGATTCTAACCGTGTATATTCTGGTGTGGGGTAGTTATGGTTCGTTTGTCGCCGCCAACATGGTCATGTTGGCGCTGATCGCCGCTGGCGTGGCGAGTTATATGTATATTTCTTTCATGGGGATTGGGTTAAACATTAACTCCTTGCCCGTAACTGCCGTTGGCATGGGAATCGGTGTGGATTACATCCTATACGTGGTCGACCGGGTTCGTCGCGAGGTGCCGCTGGCTGGCGGCGACATGCTACAAGGGATCAAACGCACGATTTCCACAACTGGTATGGCGGTGACCTTTACGGCAACGACGATGATCGCAGGGATTATTCCCTGGTACTTTATGTCGAGTTTACGCTTCTCCGCGGAGATGGCGCTCTTGTTAGCGATCTTGTTAGTGACTCATTGGTTATCCGCGTTGACGCTTACTCCAGCTATGTTCGCGATCTTTAGGCCGAAATTTGCCCAGGGAGAAGGAGCGCCGGTCGAAGAGCCGCGAGCGATACCGGTAGGAGCGCGGGCGCAGACGACGCATTGAAGAAGAAGAGTTCTTAGCGCTTAGTTTTTAGTAAATAGTTTTGAGGATTGCGGCTCGGGAAGAATCTCTTTTACTAAAGACTAAAAACTAAGAACTGTGAGGCGGTTGTTGCTGGAATTGAGGTTGTAGCAAATACGCTCTTCGTTACGGAGAGACGAAGAACGGAAGGAGGTTTTATGAGGGCATTTGGGGAGGTTCGGAAAGGGAAGTGGAGGGGAATGGCGGCAGTGCTGCTGGCCACGACCCTACTTACATCTGCGGCTTGGGCGCAAGACAAAACCGGGCTCATCGGCAGCTTAGAGGATATGGCGGTCCATGGGTATCTTGATAATTTTACCATCCTCCGTAGTGATACGTTCAAAGAGGACTACCACGTTGCGGCGTCACGCTATCGGGCTAGCGTGCAGTTATCTGGTCCATTGCGGATTTTGCGGGACACCTTTAATCGTTTCGAGTATTTCATAGAATTGCGGCCCGAGTACGAGTCCATTTACGATATCGGCAACCGTTTTGACAGTGGCCGTGATTCCGATACCATCGCAGTGTCTGGTCGTGGACGCTTTCCTCGTAGAAATGCTGGATTCTTGAGAGCCTTTGGTCTTGATCCTCATAACTTTGGCGAACTCTGGCCTGTTGACAACAACCTTATTCCGTACAGTTTGACAACCGGGACAAATTACGGAATTCCCAATCGCCCGCAAAATACTCGCAGAACGGCGTATGTTGGTCTCGCTCAGAGTCAAGATGACCTGCGCTGGGGTATGCTGCAGGACACGAACTTTGATCTCTACTATCCTGTCCGCGAAGCTTACTTCGACATGTTTTTTGACGCGTTTGGTGGACGGAACTGGCTGCGCGTCGGGAAACAACAGCACGTTTGGGGCAAAGGCGATTTTTTCCGTTTGCAAGATATTGTGAATCCGGTAAACTTTTCCGATCATTTCTTCATCGATCTCTTTGATGATACGCGCGTTCCATTATGGTCTGTCTTGTTCGAGCATCGTTTCGGACAGATTGGCCCCTTCAAAGATCTCGCTGGTAGTGTCGTCTGGGTGTTTGACCGCTACACTTCTCTTGGATTCGGGCACCCTGCACAACCCTGGGCTATTGGATTTGGGAAGACTATTGATGCCTTTGCTCTCGGCAATGACCTTTTTGCCGAAGCCTTATTTCCTGGGCAAGGGCTTCAGGCCGCGCTTTTCGATGATCAACGACCAAAAAGGAATCTGAAAAACTCTGGTATCGGCACTCGCTGGGAAGCAACCGTTGGTAATTTCCGTTTTCAGTTCACTGATTGGTTTGCTTTTCAGGATACTCCCGCCATTGGGTTCCCTCGCATG
>JBFWZL010000015.1:0-26045 GCA_050185455.1 Binatia bacterium
ATGATGAGAGTATTTCCCCCGCAGGTTGGTACAGGATCGGCGGGGTCATAGGTGTAATGGTCAATGGGCTCTTCCCCTGGCGGCTCAGGATTTAACGCACCGTTGCCGTTGAGCGTGTTCGCTTGCCCCTGGCTGTGCAAATAGTAGGGCG
The DNA here is from genome assembly GCA_050185455.1 of Binatia bacterium. Classification (GTDB taxonomy): domain Bacteria; phylum Desulfobacterota; class Binatia; order Bin18; family Bin18; genus SYOC01. Next base: position 152 of record JBFWZL010000015.1, read on the forward strand.
TGAAGCGAGTGCGCGCCAACGGCCATTCGTATTCGTCGCGCCACTGGTTGGATCCCATCACAAACAGGCGGATCGGCGGCTCATCGTAGAGACCGGAATCGACGCCTTTTAACCAATAATCAAACCAACGCAGCTGGGTTTCGTGTAAGTCCATCCAGGCATGAGGTCCGAAGTCGATGTCGCCAGTGCCGCCGGTCGTTGGCGTCGTGTACGGAAAAAGATGCGCCCAGGGTCCGAGGAGGAGTTTTTGCCCGCCGCGCGCTTCCGGCGTCATAGCTTTTGAGCGCAACCCGTTAAAGTGGACGATGGCATCCTTCAAAAAAATATCGTACCAGGAACTCACATGGTGCATAGGAATATTGATATTGCGGTGCTGGCGTTCGATGTTCACGGGCCACCAGTACGGACCATCATCAGGATGAGTCAGATAGTCCCGGAGATACGGTGAGGTCTCTTGCAAGAGATCCGCCCAATACATCAGCGGCAGACGGCTATAGCCTTCCGGCGTTAATGGATTACCGAAATTGAGTGAGCGCAGCAGATCCGGGCGGATTTTCGGCCAGAGCTGCTCCTTGATCCCCATACGCTCAATCGTATTCCGCACCATGAAGATGGCATAGGGAATTTGCCACCCGAGCGAGAAGGCGCCGCCTTGATAGACCCAGCCCTCATGGTAATCCGCCCCAGCCGATACCGGGAATGCGCAGCGTAAATGTGGAGGCCGCGTCGGCGCGAGTTGATACTGTGTCGCGCCTAAGTAAGATTGGCCTTGGGTTCCGACCAAACCATTCGAGTACGGTAACGCCGCCGCCCATTCGACAGTGTCATAGCCATCGAACCCTTCAGTAATGAGCGGATAGTACTCGCCTTCAGAAGCGAAACGCCCACGTCCATCTTGAATAATGACGACATAGCCCCGCGCGGGAAAATACTCATGATCGCCAAAGTCGCCCGCCATATCTTTTCCATACGGCAAACGCAGGAGAATGACAGGAAAACGCCCTTCGGTATCAGGGCGATAGACATCGGCGTACAAAGTAACCCCATCACGCACCTTCGCCGGAACATTTTTCTCAACCTTGATCCGGTACTCTGGACGACTGCCGTGCGGCATATTAAATCCCTCCTTTATGGCATATGGCTTATAGCTCGTTTGCTGCGTTCACTCTATAGCAAAGCAGCTCTTGCGATAAGCCATTGGGCAAGTGTAACGAGTGAGCTATTGAGTGAACACCGTGAGCGGGCCAAAGGCAAAAATATGAACTACTGGCTGGTGAAATCCGAACCGTTCAAATATTCATGGGACCAGTTGTTGAAAGACCAACGCACGTTCTGGGATGGCGTCAGGAATTATCAGGCGCGCAACAATTTACAGGCAATGAAAAAAGGCGACCACGTGCTGTTTTACCATAGCAACGAAGGGCTTGCGGTCGTCGGCGTTGCGCGGGTGATCAAAGAAGCCTATCAAGATCCCACTATTGACGATGAACGTTGGCTGGCGGTTGATATTGAACCAGTCGAAACGCTACAGACGCCGGTGACCTTGGACGACATAAAAAAAGATAAGCGCCTACAAAACATAGCCCTGATTCGACAAGGACGGCTTTCAGTCATGCCGCTGACAAAAGAAGAGTTTGGCTTGATCGTGGCGAAAGGACAATAAATAAAAGATACAGAAAGGAGACAGAGCCTACTCCCCCTGCTCTCTCTCCCCTCTCCGGCTCCCCTTGCCTTGACCCATCCTGAACGCTTCGTTAGGTTCCCTTGCAGGAGGAGTTCTGATGCGCTCATATCTCGCCGCCGCTGTGCAGATGACCGCTTCTTCATCTAAAGAAGAAAATTTGGCGAAAGCCGAAACTTTCATTCGTCTTGCGGCGGAACGGGGAGCTTCCGTCATCGTGCTCCCAGAGGTATTTACGTGGCGCGGGCCACGTGCGGAAGAACCGGCGCAGATCGAACCGATTCCTGGTCCTACCTCTGAGCGTCTGCGCGAACTTGCTCGTCGCCATGGGATTTACTTGCTCGCAGGTTCGTTCTTAGAAAAAAGTGAGGAAGCCAGAGCCTATAACGCCAGCTTGCTAGTCGGTCCAGAAGGAGACATGCTCGCGCACTACCGCAAGATTCATCTGTTTGATGTCGATATCCCCGGCCAGGTGCGCGTAAAAGAATCGGACACTAAAAAGCCGGGGCAAGAAGTCGTCACTGGCAAAACGCCCCTTGGCGTGTTTGGCTTGTCAGTCTGCTACGACTTGCGGTTTCCAGAACTGTACCGACAGTTGGCGGAAAAAGACGCGGAAGTCATATTCGTTCCCTCTGCTTTTACCTTTCCGACCGGCGCGGCGCACTGGGAACCGCTCCTGCGCGCACGGGCAATCGAAAACCAAACCTACATCATCGCCCCCAACCAGATTGGCAAGAACACGCACGGTTTTGCGGACTACGGAAACTCGATGATCATTGACCCGTGGGGTAAAATCCTCGCCCGCGCGGCGGACAAGGAATGTTTCATCACCGCGGAAATCGACCGTGATTACCTTGAGAAAGTGAGGAGAGAGTTGCCATGCCTCGCGCATCGGCGGCTATAGCCATTGCTCCAGTCAAAGCGTTTTTTCGTGTGGTGACATCGGCGGAAGCACGTGCGCAACTCGCCGCCTTCGCGCCGCGCACGAAGACGGAAACTATTCCCGTTGTCGATGCCTGTAGACGCGTGCTGGCAAAAGCGCTGACAGCCCCAGTGGATCTTCCGCATTTCCACCGCACCAATATGGATGGCTATGCGGTGCGCGCCGCGAATACATTTGGCGCATCCGCGAGCTTGCCTATGTACCTCAAACTGGTGGGCGCGATCGATATGGGCAAAGAGGTCAAACACGCGCTCAAAAAAGGCGAAACCATGCGCATCGCCACCGGCGGGATGCTGCCTCCCGGCGCGGATTCCATGGTCATGGTGGAATACACCGAAGAGATGGGCGATGGTACGGTGGAGATCCAACGCAGTGTTTCTCCATGGGAGAATATTTTGCGTATCGGCGAAGACATCAAAAAAGGCGCGCCGATTTTTCCAGCGGAGCGGCGGTTACGCGCACAGGACCTTGGCGCACTGACAGGCGTAGGCATTACCAAAGTTCCCGTCTATAGTCGCCCAGTAGTAGCGCTGATCTCCACCGGCGACGAGATCGTAACGCCCGAGCAAACCCCCAAACCTGGACAAGTGCGCAATGTCAACCAGTATTCGCTGCGCGCCATGATCGCCGAAGCAGGAGGGACGACTCTTGATCTTGGCGTCGTCAAAGATGATCGACCCGCATTTGCCAAGGTCATGGCCACCGCGCTGAAGAAAGCAGACGTAGTCATGGTCTCCGGCGGAAGCTCAGTCGGCGTCAAAGACATGGCGGTTGAGGTCATCTGCGCCTTTCCGCGCTCCGAGCTGTTTTTTCACGGCATCTCAATCGCGCCGGGGAAACCGACGATCTTCGCCAAAGCGGCAGGGAAACCGGTTATGGGCTTGCCTGGGCATCCGGTGTCGGCGCTGGTGGTTTTTGCCCTCTTTGGCGCGCCGCTCATTCGCATGATGGGCGGAGAAACCGCCGAGACCGCCTTCGCGCCTCTGCACACCACCAGAGCCCGCCTGGCGCAGAATGTCGCCTCCGCCCCCGGCAGAGAAGACTACGTCCGCGTGACGCTCGAATCACGTGACGGAGTGCAAGTCGCCGTTCCCCTTCCGGGTAAGTCCGGCGCCATCTTCAGCCTCGTACAAGCTGACGGCATGGTCTGCATTCCGCACAACGAAGAAGGGAAGGAAGCCGGGGAAGAGGTGGAAGTGGTACTTTTCTAATAGTGAACCATTAAACCATTTTGCTCTTGAGCCATTGCCCCAGGCCTGACGTTTTCTTTCCTCAGTGATTTAACGACTCACTGACCCGATGACTCAAGCTGTTTTTACCTAGTCCTCAGCACTCAGCCCGTATTACTGCTTATGCACACGCACAGCACGACAGAACATAAAGAGAAACATCCCGAACGCAAACGCTATCTGAAGAAGAGACCACTGGCGGAAGCGCTTTCTGTCTTTCTTCACGCGGTCGTTCCTCCGCATCGAGGGGAGACGATTCCCGTGGAAAATTCGCTTCACCGCACGACAGCGGAACCGATCTTTGCCGCCCTCTCCGCCCCACATTACCATGGCTCGGCCATGGACGGGATTGCCGTACGCGCGGAGGATACCTTTGGCGCGAGTGAATTTTCCGCTGTCACTCTTACCGCAGTTGATCGGCAAGCCGGCGCGTCCCGGACCAATGGCAAAGCGATTTTTCAATATGTGGACACCGGGAACCCCTTGCCAACCTGGGCCAACGCGGTTGTCATGATCGAGCGCGTCTTCAAGAAAAACAACCACGAAGTGGAAATTCGTGATGCGGCGACGCCCTGGCAACACGTACGTCTCGTGGGAGAAGACATTGTCGCTACGGAACCATTGTTACCGCGTGGTCACAAACTGCGCCCCTATGACATCGGAGCCTTGCTTGCCGCCGGTCATGTCGCCATTTCTGTATTGACAAAACCAACCGTGGGCATCATTCCCACCGGCTCGGAATTGATCGAACCGGGCGATCCGCCACAGCCAGGGCGCATCATCGAATTCAACTCACGGGTCACCGCCGCGTTTGTCGAGGAATGGGGCGGAGCACCCCATCGTCTCCCCCGTGTTATCGATGAACTGCCGAAGATTACGAAAGCCCTTAAGAAAGCCGTGCAGATGCAGGATATCGTCGTCATCATTGCCGGTTCCTCCGCCGGTGAACATGACTTCACCGTCCGTGCGCTGGAATCATTGGGCGAAGTGCTGGTCCATGGCATCGACGTCATGCCTGGGAAACCCGCTATTCTCGCGGTGATCGACGGGAAACCGGTGATCGGCTTGCCCGGCTATCCAGTCTCAGCCGTTGTTATTTGCCAGCAGATTTTACGGCCGCTCATTGCCTATTTTCTTGGGCGACCGGCGGAAGAACCGCAAAAGATCAGAGCCGTATTGCCGCGCAAGGTTCCCTCGCGCTTGGGGTTAGAGGAATTTGTCCGCGTGAGTTTAGGCAAAGTTGGCGACCGTGTGATCGTCAATCCGCTCAACCGCGGAGCCGGCGTGATCACTACCATGGTGAAAGCCGATGGCGTCTTACGCATTCCTCCACCGGATGAAGGGTTGAACGCAGGTCAAGAAGTGGAAGTCGAACTGCTGCGACCGGCGGAAGAGATTGCGCACACCATTCTCTTCACTGGGAGTAACGACCTGACGGTCGGCGTACTCGATGATCAACTGCGCGCGCAATATCCCGAACTGCGGATTTCCGCCAGCAACATCGGCTCGCTGGGAGGACTTGTTGCTCTGAAACGACAAGAAGCGCATATCATCGGCACACATTTACTTGATCCAGCCACCGGGCAATACAACCTTCCCGACCTCAAGAAACAAAAGCTCCTTTCACAGGTCGTCGTCCTAAATCTGGTCATTCGCGAGCAAGGATTGATCGTCCCCAAAGGCAACCCCAAGAAGATCAGAAGCCTAAAGGACTTGGCGCGGAAAGAGATGACGTTCATTAACCGTCAACCTGGCGCAGGCACCAGAATCTTATTGGATTACAACCTCGCAAAGCTCAAAATCGCGCCGCAACAAGTCAAAGGCTATGAACGTGAAGAGGTCACCCACATGGCGGTTGCCGTCGCTATCGCCAGTGGACTCGCAGACACAGGGCTAGGAGTCAAATCCGCGGCCAAAGCGCTGGGACTCGACTTCGTCCCGGTCGAACGGGAAGACTATGACCTGGTCTTTCTCAAAGACTTTTTCCATAGCGAAATGGGGCAGAAACTTGTTGAAGTCATTCGCTCCGACGCTTTCAAAGGCGCGGTCGAAGCGCTAGACGGGTATGATACGAGGAAGACGGGAACGATTAAAAAAGCGTAGCAAGCGTTCGGTCGGGAACCCTTCTTCGCCCCCAAGGTCTCCAATGACCTCAAAGTTTTCGATTACGACTCAATTTCGGAACGAATGCTCTTTCTTCACTTGTGTTCACGATAAGACTTTGCTAGCGTAGCCCTACTTGATCTATCCTGTTCATCACGTTGAGTTGGTTCGAGAGAGATAAGGCCCCTGGAACCGCACTCATGGTTTCCGGGGCCTTTTTTTGTTCTCTTGGAGGTCATAGTGGCAACTAAATTGTTCGTCGGTAATCTGTCTTTTAACACGACTCCCGCAGACCTGGAGTCTCTTTTCGGCCAAGCAGGTTCGGTCTCATCCGTCAACATCATATCAGACAAGTTCTCTGGACAATCACGAGGCTTTGGCTTCGTGGAAATGGGCAGTAATCAGGAAGCGCAGGCTGCCATCGAACGATTCAATGGTTATGAGATGCAGGGCCGCGCCTTGACCGTTAACGAAGCGAAACCACAGGAGTCCCGAGGCGGCGGCCGCTCTTTTGGTGGGGGTGGCGGCGGCGGTGGTGGTGGTGGTCGTGGCGGGCGCGAGCGACGCTGGTAGCAGACACGAGAGGGGAAACTCTGGAATCCCTTCTCACGCTCAGTCTTTGGGATGTGCGTCCCGTGTCGTCCATAAACTCGCACGGGATCTTGTGTATTCTTTTTTCTGAAGGAGGGCCTGGGGAAAAGGCCGGATGGCCGCAGACCCTTCTTCAGTTGTATCGGCAAACGTAGCTTTGTGGCAGGCGGAATCTATACGATCGAGTTTGCCACAAAGCTACGCATACGCCTCCAGCAAGGAGCAGACAACAAGGTAAAGGTATGACGAAGAGAATCTATGTCGGGAATCTGTCAAACCACACGACAGAGCGTGAACTGGCCAGCTTGTTTGAGCAGGTCGGGCGCGTTGTCTCCGCGCGCATTATGACGGATCGCGAGACGAACCGTCCAAAGGGCTTCGGTTTCGTGGAAATGGATAATGAGGATGCAGATCGTGCGATCGCACAATTCAACCAAACGGACCTTAATGGTCGCCTTCTCTCGGTCACCGAGGCGCGCGCTCGTTCGCAATCCTCACCCGACAGCGGCGCTCCAGCAAGCCGTCTTTTTGTGGGTAATCTTCCTTACGACGCCACGGCGGCGGAACTGAAAGATTTCTTCTCGTCAGTTGGTCTGGTTTCTCATGTCTCGCTGCCCGTCGAAAGAGAGAGTGGTAAACCTCGCGGATTTGCTTTTGTGGAATTTCCTGATCCCGCCCATGCCCAGGAGGCGGTACGCCGTTTCCACAATCAGCTTTTCAAAGGGAGACCGCTTGCGGTTAATGAAGCGCGCGCTAGGGAGAGTCGTCCGCCATCATCGTCCTTCTCTCCGCGCCCATCGCAGCCCCAGACTGGACGTCCTTCTTCGTCCCCTTTTCCTCAAGACGATCAGTTTTCCCGTAAGGGTGGACCAAGCCGCCATTTTGGTCCTGACGCTACCCCTCAGCGTGGTCGCAAGCAACCGAGTCGTGGTCCGAAATCGGAACACGGTCGCAAAAAACCTATGGGGGAACGGAAGGGTGGACAGTTCTTCGGCGCAATAGACGACGAACCGTACGAGGATCCGCTTCTGGAAGACCAGTTCACACACCTGATGAACGATCAGGAAAACGACGAACAGCCTTAACCTACGCCGTCTCGCTGGCGCGCAGTGTAAAGGCGCCTGAGCAGGATAGCAAAAACGAAAAGCCCTTTCTCAGCAGAGAGGAAAAGGAGTTGCCGGATGCCAAACAAAGGGCGCCCCACGCGCCAGAAGCGAGACAAAGAACGAGCACGTCAGCAAAAGCAACGAGATAAGGCGTTACACAGATTAGAAGCGAAACAACAAAAGGCTCAGGCAGGTCCACGCAGCGAGGGTGGAGAGGACCCGGATATCGCCGGCATTCGTCCGGGACCGCAGCCCCTACCCGCGCAATGGGCTCTAGTACAAGAGAATGAAGAACCCTCCGGGGACAACGCGCAATGAGAAAAATAGCCGGGCAAATCTAGGAGCGGGTTAGAAAGGAGCAGCTCTCACGCCTAATGGCGGTCGAGATCTTTCTTGGCAAAACCACCTCCAGCTTCAGCGGTGTAACCCCCACCCATCCTTCAAGATGGGAGCTGTTTTGTTGTTGATCGAGCCGAGAGAACCAAAACGAGCTCGACTAGCCCTACCCGCTAGTGTGCGCAATCCATTCATAATACTTTCTCGACGTGGGCGCGATTGTCTAAAGCCGGCAGTCGGCGGCGTATTCCAGTCAGTTTGTGTTGTTTTTGTATGGATTTCTACATCGCCAGCCGACTTATCAATCGCAGGACCGGGAGCCACATCACCTTGACCATCGCTCAGTGTCCGTACTCCAGCCCCTTAAGAAGCCCTTCCCTTATTCAACCTTCCGATCTTCTCCTTTCGCCCGTTCCATCGCTTCGGGCTCTAGTTCTTCCGCGCTTTTATTCAGTTTAATAAAGACTCCCCATGCGGCCAGTAGCACCCCTGCTGCGATTCCTATGGCGGCAGCATGTGGCAATTGGGAAGGGCTATCGTGCAGGAATTGGAAAACCGCTATCAAAGACTCTACAGAGAGGGACACGATGACAACGACCATGAACCGTGACAAAAAACGCCTCACCCGGGTCGGCGCGCTCATGTGCGCCTCACGCACGACTTCTTCTTCAAGGATGGTTTGACCAAGCCCCAAAGTGGCAACGGCGATCGTCAGTAGCCCAATCCCTTCCAAAACCGCGTGAAAGCGGGCAATCTGGGGGCTAGTGCTGTCGGGATTGATTCCGTGCCAAAGCTCAAACACGGCAAAGAAGATAAGAGCAAGAGCGCAACAGAAGAACAAAAAAATAATACTGCAATAAACAAGCACGAAGACTTTTCTTATAGTTCTAACCATAGGATGAAAGTTTAATGCAACGAGCGAAGCTATTGTAGAGCCGCTTAATGTCGCACACTGAAGAGTGCAAACGCAGTGCGAGTCCCTCTCCAGTGTGAGAGTAGACGTCTCGTCTTCACGGTTTTGTCCAAGCGGTCTATCAGGGTCGCGTCGAACCCAAAAGAACAGACCCATTACCCTATATGTGAGAGTGTCAATGCGAAATCCATCGGTGTCATACTTCGCGATGAGATACTGATGGATGGGCGCGAATCAGGACCTGACGATACGCGGTCACCAATTCTTTGAGCGAGGCAAAATCGCCACCCGATTCACCGCCTCGTCCTCGGCGGCGAAAGTATTCATTGCGGCGGAGTTCAGGGGCCATACCGTTGCGTCAGACGGCGGCTCCTGCGCTGCGTCGGTCCATCCCAATCGACCATGCCCTTGCTCGTCGCGCCAGTTGATCGGGTACGGCTGGTCACGCCTATCAAGCTCCGCTCCGTATGTGTGCTACCAGCCGTCTCGCGTATGGACAAGCAGCAAAAAGACCAGGGCTTTTTGCTTTCAGGACGAGGTTGAGTCTTGGCGCGTGTAGGAGCAGAATACCAGCCCAGAACGCATTATAGATAGTTCGTTCTCCATAAAGGAAAGGCGGAGTCGCCTCATCCAGGCTGTCGCTCGCAGTCTGAGGGAATCGCAAAAAACAAGGCGGTACACGGAGGTCTCTATGCTCGTGAATGGCGAATGGCAAAGTGACTCGCATCTGACGAAGCGATCAACGGATAACCACGGCAGATTTGTCCGTCCGGTCTCGACATTTCGCAACTGGGTGACACGCGACGGCTCTCCCGGGCCGACTGGCGTAGGCGGCTTTCGCGCCGAGCCTGGTCGTTATCATCTGTACACCGCTCTCAACTGTCCTTGGGCCTGTCGCACGTTGATTTACCGTAAACTCAAAAAACTGGAAGACGCGATTTCCATTTCCACCGCGATTCCCACGTTTACCGAGCAAGGGTATAGCTTTGGCGAATATCCTGGCTCGATTCCTGATCCCCTGTACAATATCCGCTACATCCACGAGGTCTATACGCGCGCTGATCCACATTTCACCGGGCGGACAACGGTTCCGGTTTTATGGGATAAAAAGCAAGGCACGATGGTGAATAATGAATCCTCGGATATCATCCGCATGTTGAACAGCGCTTTTGATGCTTTCGGTGATGCCTCCGTGGATTTCTACCCCCTAGAGTTGCGCCTGGAAATCGACGCGTTAAATGAGCGCATCTACGAGGGGCTCAATAATGGCGTGTACCGGACCGGTTTCGCCTCCACGCAAGAAGCTTATGAAGAGGCGGTTACCGCCGTCTTCACCTGTCTTGATGAACTGGAGCAGCGCCTTGAAGGGCAATCCTATTTGCTCGGGGAGCGCATTACCGAGACCGATTGGCGCACCTTTGTCACGTTGATACGTTTTGACATTGCCTACCACGGACTGTTCAAATGCAACCTGCGTCGGTTGCTCGACTATCCTAACCTCTCGGCGTATTTGAAGCGCCTGTATGACGTGCCCGGAGTGGCGGACACTGTTGATTTTGACCATATCAAACGGACCTATTACAGCATCCCACGGGTTAACCCCACGGGCATTGTGCCCAAAGGCCCGGAGAAGATCTTTGCATCATAGAAAACACGGAGACTATATCATGAACTCTTCCACGAAAGTCGCGCTCGTCACCGGCGCGGGGACCGGCATCGGCAAGGCGGTCACACTGATATTGTTGCAAGATGGCTATCACGTCACGCTGACTGGACGGCGTCAGGCGCCGTTGGAACAAGTCGTGGCAAAGGCGGGAGAAGCCGGCAAACGCGCCCTTATAGTTCCCGCCGATGTCAGCGATCCTGCTGCCGTGCGCATGTTGTTCGCGCGTACCAAAGAAGTCTTCGGTCGGCTTGATATGCTATTCAACAACGCCGGAGTGGGAGCACCCCCTCTTCCACTCGAAGATCTCAGCTACGAGCAGTGGAAGACCGTCGTTGACATCAATCTCACCGGCGCGTTCCTCTGCACACAGGAAGCGTTTAAATTGATGAAAAGCCAGGAGCCACGCGGCGGACGCATCATTAACAACGGCTCGATTTCGGCGCACGCGCCGCGCCCTAATTCCGCCCCATACACGGCGACCAAGCACGCCATGACAGGATTGACTAAGGCGACCGCGCTGGACGGACGGAAATACGACATTGCCTGCGGTCAGATCGACATTGGCAACGCGGAAACCGAACTGACAGCGCGCATGGCCCAGGGCGTGCCGCAAGCCAACGGGCAGATTACCGCGGAGCCGCTCATAGATGTGGCGCACGTCGCAAACGCGGTCCTTTACATGGCCAACCTGCCACTCGACGCCAACGTTCAGTTCATGACCGTCATGGCGACAAAAATGCCGTTTATCGGGCGCGGCTAAGCGGAAGACAACAGGCGGCTCCCGTTTTTGAGCAAGGCGTCATGGCATCGTTGCACCGTATGAAACCGAAGGGATCAGTGAAATATTACCCTGAGAACGATGTGTTGTACATGTTGATCCAGGCTGGGGAGGAGGCCAAGTCGGTGGAGATCGAGCCTGGCGTGACAGCGGAACTGAACAAGAGCGGCAAACTTATCGGGATCGAAATCTTAACTGATTCAGCAACAACTGGAACCACAACTGAGACAGAAAATGGCTTCGTGAGCTGGACTGCCTGAGTACTGGAGGCCACGGGCGGCAAGCCGCCAACGCCTCATGAGACTCACGGGCAGGCCAGCTGCCCGTGGCACATCTGTTGAAGCTAACGGTTGAGCAGCTCGCGGTGAGCACGGTGTTAGGAGCTGCCATGCTGAAAGGTTGACCACATTTGAGGTATGACATACGGTCATGCTCGGAGGTGCGAAGTGCCTAGAGCAAAAGTGGCGATCTCTCTTGATGAGTCCACCTTGGAACGTCTCGATAAACTTGTCGAGCGAGCCGTGTTTTCCAATCGGAGTCAAACGATTCAGGAGGCCGTGGAGGAAAAGCTCGCCCGTCTGGAACGGAGCCGTTTGGCGAGGGAATACGCCAAACTTGATTCGACCTTTGAGAAAGCGCTTGCTGAGGAAAGCATGTCTGAGGATGCCGTAGAATGGCCCGAATACTGAGGAGAAAGATTCCCGGTATCCACGCCTTGCCACATGGACTGCCTCCTGCGTTCTTCCCCTATCGCCTGCAATTGCACGCCTTACGTTTTACATGCCACCCCCACCCCTTAAGATTATGCGCGAACGCGACCTGCTTGCTTTAGAATTTGATAAAGTTTTGTCTTTGCTTGCCGGCTGCACCCTCTCCAGCGCTGGACACGAAGCGTGCCTGGAGCTGAGCCCACAGACGGCGCAAGCCGTGGTGGAAGCCGATAGCGAACGCACGTGGCAGTTTTTCCGTTTATTGGAAAAGCACTTGAGCATCCCCATCCGACAATTCCCAGAGATCCGCTCCTCGCTCGAATGGGCCGCGCATATCGGCGCGGCGCTCGAAGGACAGAAGCTTCTCCACATTCTTGACGTTATCGCGCTCTCACGCACGCTGGCGACCTTTTTCCGCCGCCACGCCGATGATTATGATCAGCTGCGCGACTTACCCGAAACGCTCCTCGCGTTTCCCTCGTTGGAGGATATCCTCCGCCGCTGTCTCGACGAAGCCGGACAATTGAAAGACGAGGCTAGCCCGGAATTGCGCTCGCTCCGCCGTCGTCTCCGTACGCTGAACGAAGAAATCGAACAACGTCTTCACAACCTTCTGCGGTCATCGCAAGCCAGAGACGTCGTCTCCGATCAGTACGTAACTCTGCGCAATAACCGCTTTGTCATTCCCGTCCGGCCCAATTTTCACACGCGCTTACCGGGCATCGTGCAAGATCGTTCAGGATCAGGCGAGACTTTCTTCATCGAGCCGATGTTCGCGGTGGAGTTGAATAATCGCTTGCTCCTCACCCGCAGGGAAATCGAAATTGAGGAGCATCGCCTGTACGTGTGGCTGACCGATCTCGTACGTGAAGAACTCCCGCGTTTGGAGAGCGCCTTCGCCGCTCTGGTGGAAGTGGATATTCTGCACGCCAAAGCGCTGCTGGCGCAAAAGCATCGCTGCAGCAAACCGCTCCTCGGCAGCGCGGAGGTGCGGCTGCGGAATGCGCGGCATCCATTATTGCTTGCCACCGGGAAACCCGTGACGCCGATTGACATCTTGTTGCCGGAAGGCAAAACCGGCTTGATTATTACCGGACCAAATACCGGCGGCAAAACGGCGGCGCTGAAAACCCTGGGGCTTCTTTGTCTTATGGCGCAAAGCGGCATGTTGATTCCAGCTGAAGAAGAAAGCCGCTTGCCGGTGTTCCACGGAGTTTTCGCGGACATTGGCGACGCCCAGTCCCTTGAACAGAGCCTCTCGACCTTTTCCGCTCACGTGCGCAACGTCACGGATATTTTGCGGACGCTAGAACCGCCGGCGCTCGTCCTGTTTGATGAGCCGGGAGGCGGCACTGATCCGCTGGAAGGCGGAGCCCTTGCCTACGGATTACTCACGCATCTGAAAGAGCGCGGCGTACAAGTTGCCGCATCGACGCATTTGTCTCCGGTCAAACTGCTTGCTCTGACGGATAACGCCTACCAAGTGGCCGCCGTTGATTTCGACCTGGACACGCTCACACCTCACTACCAGTTGCGTTACGACACCATAGGGCAGAGTCTGGGGCTGCCCATGGCGCGGCGCCTGGGACTCCCGGAAGAGGTGTGTACAGCGGCGGAAACAACTATTCCCGACGAAGCGCGACAACTCTCGCAAGCCATCACGCAACTCGAAGAAACACGCGCCGCTTTTGAACGTGAACGCGCGCACGCGACGGCGGAGCGAGAGCAAGCGGCGGCGCTGCGCAACCAGCAACAGCTGCTCCTCGCCGAGCTAGAGGAAAAAAAGCGACGCCTGTGGCGGGATGAACTAGCCGAGGCGAAAACGCTGGTGCGGCGATTGCGTGAAGAAGGTCGGGAAGCCGTGGCGCGGGCGCGCGCCGCACAACCACGCGCCCGTCAGGAACTGACGGAGTTTCTCCACGCGCAACAGCAGACTATCGCGGCCAAGGAACACGAACTCCATCCGGTACAAGTCGAAGATTCGACGCCGCTCCACATTGGCGACGAAGTAGAGCTTCGTGAAGGAAAGATTCGCGGAGAGCTGATCGCCATCCAAGGAGACCGAGCGCGTATTCGTCGCGGGAGTCTCACGTTTGAAGTCGCTCTCAAGCAAGTGCGGCAAGCCTCGGGCGTCAAACGCGAACCTCCCATCCGCGTGGCGGTGGACACTGCCGCGGCGTCAACGCCCGAACTGAACTTGCTGGGCTTGCGCGTCCATGAAGCCTTGCCGCGTCTGGAGACGTTTCTTGATCGCGCTCTGCTTGAGCAACGTTCGTCGGTGCGGATCGTGCACGGCTTGGGCACGGGCGCGCTGCGACGCGCCGTCCGCGAGTTTCTGGCGGATTCTCCCTATTGTTCTTCGTACAACGAGGCGCCCCGTGCTGAAGGCGGCAACGGCGTCACGATTGCCGAACTAACGATATGAAAATTACTACGCGGAATCTTCTGGCGGAGCTGCTGATCGAAGCGTTAGATGATCCAATTGCGGCAACGGCGCTGCAGTGTCTTGCTCAATATAGTGGCGTCGCCGCGCCGTTTTCACCCGCAATAACCGTTGAACAATTACTGGAGCCGACGACGGCCTCACACTATGACGTAGTTCTCGCCAAGCTGCAAAGCACACCGCTCCTCGCGTGGGATCTCTCCAACAGTTCTGGACAAGTCACCTTAGCGGCCGCCTTCGTCGCGGAAGGGCAAGAGATTAGAGACAAATTCACCAGGTTCAACACAGCGCTCCACGAATGGTCTTCGGATACAAAAGATACGCCTGTACGACAAGCATTGAAAAAAGGCGCGTTGCTTTTCAATCACCATCTCTTCTTTGAAGTCCACGAAGTATTGGAAGCGCAGTGGATGTTAGAAACCGGAGAAGAAAAAAGATTCCTCCAGGGGCTGATTCAGATCGCCGTTGCATTCTACCACCGCGAGCGCGGCAACCTGCGTGGGGCCTTGTCGCTGTTACAGGATGGTCTAGAGAAGGTCACCCCTCATCGTCCCACGTTCCTTGGAATCGAACTAGAGAAATTTACACAAAGGCTAGAAACTTGTCGCGCCGAAATGCTCCGACTCGGGGAAGCGGAACTTTCGCAATTTCGCTCAGACTTAATCCCGCCACTGCAAATCGCTGGAGAAACAGGTCGCCAGATTTGAAGAAGAGTGAGTAATCTCCCTCAAGAAAGAAGCGAAGAAGCGCAGCTAGGATAAGGATATTTTCTTCCCTGATTCCCCGGTTCCCCTATTCTCCGGTTCATGGTCGTCTATAGCTCAAAACTGCACTGGTAGCGCTTGCAATCCGCGCAGCGTGAAGGCGTCCCGCCACTGTAGCGAGTCGCCCTTCAACTTGAGACCGGGCAGCCGACGCACGAGCGTTCCGATGGCGAATTGCCCCTCCAAGCGCGCAAGCGAGGCGCCTAAACAGAAGTGGATGCCGTGGCCAAAGGCCAGATGCTTGTTATCCTCGCGAGTAATGTCAAAGCGATCAGGGTCAGAAAATTGCGACGGATCGCGATTCGCCGCGCCAATCAACGTGAAGAGCCGCTCTCCCGCCGAGACGCGCACCCCGTCAATCTCCACGTCCTGTTTGACTTCTCGTCCGGTCATTTGCACCGGGCTCTCATAACGCAAACATTCTTCGATTGCGCTTTCGATGAGATCGGGATTTGCTTGCAGTTTCGCCAACTGAGCAGGGTGTCGCAGTAAGGAGAGCGTACCATTGCCTATCAGATTTACAGTCGTTTCGTGCCCAGCCCCGAATAAGAGGATGCAGTTCGCCAATAGCTCCTCTTCGCTCAGTCGGTCGCCTTGTTCTTCAGCCGCGATCATCGCATCCAACAAGCTTCCCTGGGGATTCTTGCGGAGCTGTTCAATCAACTCACGAAAATATTCCGCCATCGACCCAATCAAAGCATGACCACGCTCAACAATATCGGGCGTCAAGATGGGATCGAGAATGCGCGCTAGATCTCCTGACCATGCCTTAAAAATGTCGCGATCCTTCGCCGGCACCCCGAGCATCTCGCAGATCACCAACACCGGCAGCGGGTAGGCAAACGCCGTCATGAGGTCCATGCCGCCGTCATTCTGTACAGTGTCAAGCAATTCATTAACGATTTCCTGCACTCGTGGACGGAGGTTCTCGATCGCACGCGGCGTAAACGCCTTATTCACTAACGTTCGCAGCCGCGTGTGATCCGGCGGATCCCGGAATAACATCCATTTGGTAATGACCTTGTGCGCCGGACAATCTCCGAGGCGCTCCCGCCAAAAGGTTTCAGCGTCCGCTCGGCCAAAGCGCGCGTCTCGCAGCACCATCGAGACATCAGCGTGCCGGGACAGTACCCAGACGCCGGGCAACATGCTCCTATGCACGGGATCTTCAGTTTGGAGACGACGGTAGGTCGGGTAGGGATCAAGACGAAATTCTGGGAGCAGCGGGTTGAACTCTACCGGCGCGGCGATTTGGGCGGCGTTCATTGGCGTTGCACTTGGAGTTGTTGATGCTGTCATGGAACGGTCCTCCTCATATTCAAGGTCCTTTTTATCTCATCATAGCGTAGAATTGCGCCTGTTCGGTAATGAAAAAGCAGGTTGCTCCAAAAACGCTCTTACTGTACATTCTGACCTAATTAAGTCAATTAGTCATTTAGTCAGAAAGGAAAGAAAAATGGCGACTCGGGAGGGAGCAGCGCCAAAAGAAAAATACAACGTAATTCTGGCGGCGGCCAAACAACTTTTTGGCCATTACGGCTATCGACGCACCTCGATTGACGACATCGCCCAAGAAGCGCGCATCGCGAAAGGGACAGTTTATTTATACTTTAAGAGCAAGGAAGAAATCTTTCGTGCGCTCTGTCAGCAGTTATTGGACACCGTTTTGTCAGCCGCGGAAGAAGCTTGCCGCGCACCACGTCCTATTGAACAGCGGCTCCGTCAGATGCTGGCCGCGAAGTTTGACTACCTGTTCGAGCTGGTGCATCGTTCGATCCATGCTAGGGAATTGATCGACGCCAAGAATCAACTGAGCGCCGATATTTTTTCACAGGCAGATCGGCGCTACTTACGTATGTTGAGCGCCGTTATTGCCGAGGCCGAGGAAGGGGGAGAACTCGACTTGCAACCGGTTGATTTGGACGCTGACGCGCTGGCGGAACTGCTCGTCCGCAGCGCCGCCGGCAACGAATTCTACGGCTCGACGCCGCCGACACCTGTCATGCTACGGAAACGTCTTGATGCGTTAGTGCGGGTGTTTGTAGTGGGATTAAGGACGTGAGACAAAACTCCGGACGAACAGGGGAGGAAAAGACGAGACTGTCATTGCAAGAAGTGGTAAGCGACGAAGCAAGCTCTATTGTCGGACAAAGATTGCTTCGCTCCGCCTGTCGGCAGACAGGCAGGCTCGCAATGACACCTTGACCTTGTGCCATGCGGTGGGGGTCTTGTCCCATGATCCCAAGAAAGCACCCGTAAGGTGCGATGTACGCCGCGTGGAGTTTGGTATCATGCAATACGTGATACGCACCACGGAAATCCCAGCGGCTCCATTGCTCTTACCACCCTTCTCTCCCTATAATTTTTTTTATTCACGCTCGCAATCATAAGAGAGGCGTATGACTATTCCCAGTAACAGTACTGTCCACCTGCAGGTCATTCCCACTAGCGGCGCATTAGGGGCGGAAATTCGCGGACTCGATCTAGCGCAGGCGCTTTCCCCGGAAGCGGTGTATGGTGTTCGTCAAGCGTTGCTTGATCATTGCGTGCTGTTCTTCCGTAATCAGCATATCAGCGAGGCAGATCAGGTCCGGTTCACTTCATACTTTGGACAACCAGTCGAACACGTGCGGGAGCAACCGGATCGTCCGGTCAAGGAGATTTTTTATATTTCAAACATTGTGGAGAACAATCACGCGATCGGAGCCTTAGGCAACGAAGAATTGACGTTTCACTCCGATCTTTCATATCTGCCCCAGCCGGGGAGAATTTCCGTGCTCTATGCGGTTGAACTGCCAAACGTTGGCGGCGCCACACAATGGTGTAATTGTTATGCGGCGTATGAAGCGTTGGACGAAGAAATGAAAGCCCGTCTGCGCGGCCTGCGCGCCGTGCACCGCCATCCCATTGCCAACCAAAACCACTCAACAACCGTTACACAGCCGGTCATCCGCACCCATCCAGAAACGGGACGCAAGGCGCTGTTTATTAGCCCACAGTTCACCAAGTCTATCGTAGAGCTTGATCCAGCGGAGAGCTCTTCTCTTCTAGATACACTGTTCACCCATATGACCCAACCTCAATTTGTGTGGACGCATGACTGGCGGTTAGATGATGTGGTGATGTGGGACAATCGACCCACCATGCACCGTCGCGAGCCCTTCCCCGCCAGCGAACGACGCCTATTGAAGCGAACGCAGATTTTTAATGATGAGGTCCCCTACGAAAACTGAGCGGGCGCAACAAATGCGCCTCTCCATGCC
Source organism: Binatia bacterium (assembly GCA_050185455.1). Classification (GTDB taxonomy): domain Bacteria; phylum Desulfobacterota; class Binatia; order Bin18; family Bin18; genus SYOC01. The sequence goes on from JBFWZL010000015.1 coordinate 18,678, forward strand.
TGCGCGGGCGCATCAAGAGGCGCGCCGTTGTGATCAATCACTGTCAGCTTTCTTTCTCCCTTGTCTCGTCCTGTTTGTGGCTCTCTCAGTTCTTCTATTCGCGGCAACCTCTCTCTGGTTCTTTCGCGATGAACTCGCTAGAAAGCAAAAGAACAATGACGCACCAGTGGGTTGTTTTACTGGTCTTGAGCTGAGATGAGCGAAAACCGAGTCGCAGAATGGTTGCACACGTTGGAATTGGCGCAGGTCGCCGTGACCGCCACGGTCGATCCGGCAGGCCGATTGGGAGCAGTCGGGGGGATCTGGCCTAAGTTGCTCGCCGCCAGTAAGGAGGCCGGCCAACTCGGCTTGCTGCGCATCGTTGTAGTCGCGGCCGAGCAAACGGATGTTCCCTCAGAACTCCTCGCTCCGGAAGCCTTTCCCATCCGAATCCTACAAACCGCCACGCTGGAGGAAGCGGTCCATACGCTGTACGAAGAACACGGACCCCGGCGCGCCGTACGCACGTTCGTGCGTGAGCAATGCACCAGGCTGGATATTCTCGGCGCCTCAGTCCCTTTGGCTTCGCATTGCCAGGATTTTGTCCTTCTTCATGCGGTTCGGCGAAGACCAGCGTCATTCGCAGAACTTTCTCGTCATGAAGCGAGCCCTCCAGAGTCCTTCAGGATAGAAGTCCCCGCACGGGAAGAAGAACAACGTGAGGAGCAAGTTGATTACGAACGGCTGGGTCTCAACGAGGTTTTCACCCGGTGGCGCTCGCTGTCACGGACATCGCCAAGCGGCGTTCCCCGCTTTGTCGTGCTCGGTCCTCCAGGAAGTGGAAAAACCACGGCTCTCCAGTATCTCGGCTGGCTGGCCGCAAGCGGCTCAGCACCCTTCTCGGGGTTGTCTTTCTTACCGGCCCGTATTCGTTTACGAGATTGGGAGTCGTGGATACACCACGCTCATACCTCAGGGCACGATCTGGCGAAATATCTCGCCTGGATTCACGAACATCTTTCCCCCACACCCAGCGCGGCGCAGTGGCGGCGTTGGTTGCAACAGGGTGAAGTGCTGCTTCTACTCGACGGCATGGACGAGATAGAAGGAAAAACCGATTTTCTCTCCGTGCTGAAAACGAACCTCGCCGCCTTCCAGCAATGCCCCTTGGCGCTCACCTGTCGCACGGTTAGTTTTGAACCGTATAGCGCTGTTTGCCGCGACCTGGAGATCTTTACGGTAGCGGGATGGGAGTCGGCGCAACGAGACGCGTACTTGCAAAATTTTTTCGTGGGGCCGTGCGAGGCTGACGATCCACAGGCTCTCATCACGCAGCTCAACCGCGTCCCCCAATTACGCCCTCTCACGACAAACCCGTTGTTGCTCAATATCCTCTGTTATGTCATGGCGGACACACAAAGCCGACGTCTTCCTCCGACCCAAGGCATTTTGTATAGGAAAGCCCTGGAAAAATTGCTGGAGCGTAACTCCTCGCGTCGAGAGGTGCGTTATCCAGCCGAAGCGCCAGGCGAGAGTGAAAAATTGGCGGTTTTACAGCGCGCCGCTTTGTCTTTATTCATTACAGATCGTCGCTTTCTATTCACAGAGCAGGAACTCCATGAGGCGTTGAAGCACGGCTTTCACGAAGCGGGCTATGGCAGCGCGCCGACGCCCTGGGCGAACGCGCTCCGTTCTGATCTCCTACAGAACAGCGGCATTCTGCACGAAAGCCGCGGACAGCACGTAAGCTTCTTTCACCCGGCGGTGCACGAGTTTCTCTCGGCGGGAGCTCTTGCCGACCACATCAACACCAAAGGATGGGACACCCCCCTCGCGATGGCCGGTGTTCAGGGCAGCGCTCGCCGCCTTGTGGAGAAGAAATCCTGGGATCCACGCTGGCAAGAAGTGCTCGTGTTGCTCGCTGGACAACTTGAGGATACGACGCCCCTCGTGCAGCTTCTCGCCAATGAGAAAAAAGACGATCTTTTTAATTCTCGTCTTGCTCTTGCGGCGTTATGTTTGGCCGAGGCGCATCCGACCACGCTCACACGTCAGCCCAGCGTGATTGATCAAGTAACCACCGCCGCGTTCTCTCACTGGTGGAAACATGCGGTCAATGGCGTTGTCGCCGCTGTCCCGCATCTTACCCAGGCGCTCCCCGCTCTGGGACGTGGCAATGGTCTTATGGAAAACTCACCGCTCTTGGACTGGCTCTGCCGGCAATTGCAAGCCAACAAAAGTGCACTGCGCGCGACCGCCGCGGAAGCCTTGGGACACATGGGGGAAACCATTGCGCACCATCACGCGGTTCTGGAGGCGTTAGCTGCAACATTCCGCGATTCGGAGCCATCTGTGCGCTCGAGAGCCATCGAAGCGGTGCGACGTATGGGAGCATCCGCAAGCGAACATCCGGACGTCGTTTCTCTCCTGACGCAAGTCGCCCGCCATGACCCCGACAATTTCCTCCGCCTGAGAGCAACTCAGGTCTTAGTAGAAAGAGGAATTCTTCTGGAGAATCTCTCTGCATCTAACTCCGGGCAAACCCCGACCACACAAAAAGAAGCCCCTAGCGTTCCCTCTTTGACACGGTCAGCATTCCTTCCTACGCAAGAGCAAGACATCCAGGTACGAGCCTCGCTTTCTACTCTTCTCAACCATCTCAACAGTGCAGATGACGCCAAGCGAGCGTGGGCCTCCTATTTACTCGGCCACACGGGAGAAACCGAGGCGCTGTCCGAACAAACGGTCGTGCTCCTCGTGCAAGCCGTCTTACACGACAGAAGCAGCGGCGTTCGCGCACGGGCGGCGGAAGCCTTAGGCAGAATCACTGTTAGGGATTCCCACCCTCCACAACTGTTGCCCGCGCTTATCGCCGCGTTGCACGATAAAGACCGCGGGGTGCGCACTCAAGCGGCAAAGGCGTTGGGCGAACGAGGAAGAGACGCCGCCTCCCATCCTGACACGTTAGCCGAGCTTCTCCTTGCCTTACACGACGACAGCGATGCCGTGCGATTCCGAGCGGCGGAAGCCTTAAAACGCCTTATGGCGCAGGGCGTGCGCCTCTTCCAACGTTGGTGGGGAAAAATTGAGTGGCGAGCGGTCGAGCAGTTGGCGGATTTATAGCGATTTTCACTGAGATGAGACCAGTGGCGCTTGGGAGGAAGGCCTGGCTTAATCCGAGCCGCGACCGTCAAGGAGCGGTGACGCTGTTCCAACTTCTTCCTATCCACGCTTTCATTCAGGGGTGGAGCCTGTGGTAGGCGGAAGCTGCAGCGATGACAGTTCGCGCGTTGCGCTACGCAGCGTTTCGTACATATCCGCTACCTGCGAGCGCCACTCCTCTTCATCATGACGCTCGAACTCGGCGCCGAGAGCTTTACCGACAGTTGTAAGCAGAACAAAATCAGTCGTGGTATAGATATCGCCCGAGCGTTTCGGCCCAAGACACACAAACGCCACAAGCTGCTTGTCTCGATAAAGAGGAACGATCACTTCTGCCCTGAGTTTTTCCAATGCCGCCAAGTCTACGGGCGTGAGATAGGCTCCCGTTACACGTTGCCAACGCTCAACCTCAAGAGGCATAGTCTGGGTTTGCAGCGCGGAGCTCAGAGTGCTGCGCTCCGCAAATACGGCAGGAATCGCACTCCCTCGGGCCAATATCGGAACATACGCGCCGTCATTTCGCCCATAGAGCACGCACGATTCCAAATCCCACAGGAGCTTTACCCGCTCACCACCAAAAGCAAGCAAGGTAGACAAGTTTGTGTGTTGCCGTAGCTCGCGCGTCAAGGCGGCGACCTCAGCTTCGAGCTCATACTGCTCAGGAAAAAACCGCTGCACCACTTTGGGCAACAGTACACGTTTTCCCGGCGCCAGCACCAACACTAAACAAAACGAGAGCGCGAACTGACCGTACCCCGCTTGAATACCGACGGTTTCTTGCATCGCCTGCGCCACCCGCGGCACTCCCAAGAGAACGCCCGCCAGAAAGACAAGCGTTAACAACGAATAGACAGTGGTTGTCGAGATCAAGCGATCAATATCCCAAAAATTTAGCTGCAAGAGCGCGATACAGATGCAGAGGGGCAACACAACAGCCGCAAGCGCGCTTATTTCAAGCAGCCACCATAAAGCAGGATTAAACGCCGTCACCAGGTTCGCCGCCAGCATCGGAGCCGTGCCCACGTAGAAACCATAGACAATCCACCGCAGCCGGCGGCGGCCAAGCGGCGTCGCCCGGCGATAGTTGCGCGCCAACACTCCCAGAAACACCACTAAAAACAGAATGTTGACGATGAAGACGGCGCGCAAGGCAAGGGTCGGCGGCAAGGGTGAACCGAAGATCCAGCTCAAGGATAAAGGGCCAAAGACCGCGAATCCCCACGGCCAGGGCGATACACGTGTTCCAGCGAGCATCAGCCGCTCGGGAAAAATCATCGCCGCACGCAGTGCGACGGGAAACATCACGGACGAAGCGATGAAGAACACTATTATCCACACATACGTTTGGACGAACGGACCACCGAAGAAGAACATCCAATGAGCGCTATACGCCAGACTGCCAAGGAAATAGGCGCGCACCGGACGCGAGCCGGTCTCATATAATAAGGCCAGCACGGCGGTCACGAAAAATCCCAGGGCCAGGGGAATCGTGCGCCAAGCATGACGCACGGGCATGAGCGGCAGGACCGCTTCTCCTCGCTCGCCGTTGCGCAGGAAGGTCAGAGGAACACGTAAGTCAGCACCCATCTGATCATAGACATAGGCGACAAAAGCAAAGGGGCCCACGCCCTTTAAATCAACGACTCCGACACGCAGGAGCTGATCTCCTACCTTCACCCCAGCTTGTTCCTCCTTCACGCCGACCCAAAATTCCCGCACCACTGGATAGCCTCGCGCTTCTGCGGAGGCTGAAACAAAAATGGGGATCCACGCCAGCCTTCCGCGCGAGACTTCTTTCAAATGCAACACGAAGCATCCAAGCCAGAGCGGTATGAAAATCGCCGCCAGCACTAGGTCAAAAGCTCGCAAGCGTCTCACGCAGTTCCTCGCTCCAACTCTGAGCGCTTCGTAAGGCCCACTCGCTCCTCGTGGTTAAAGGATCGCCAGTAAGTAGAGAAAGAAGCATAGGTTTAAAGCCTCTGAAAAACGACCGACGATGCCTCCAATCCATGACATTCAGTGGGCTGTTCCTAACGACGAGGCACGAAACGGCCTTTGACCTCCAGCTGCGCCACGGATCCAAGGCCGTCAGCGCCATGTGCACTATGCTCGACACGGTTTATTTTTCGGGCCGCCTCCACGATGACAGGATCTCCGTCTACCCCATAGATTTCCCGCAACTCATTAGCGACCTCGCTATCGCCGCTCTGCCACAAGAGATCATCTAGGATAGTAATGGAAGGATCAGTGGTAATGGCGTCGTTCAGTCGAGATTCTGTCACTCGCTGATTCGATGCCCCCGTATCCGCAATGAAAGGTCCTTCCCGTAAAGCGTTTAGCACCTCATCGGCGTTAACCCCTTCGAGGTTCTGGTAGGTTTGCGCCAGCAAATGTATCTTACTTCTATACTTCGTCTCAAAAAGAATGGTTACGGCAACAATATCGGAGACAGCCTCGGTTCCGTCAAATTTGCTGACGTTATCGTCCACAATGATAGTGACCAACCCGGAAAAGTCCGTTCCCCGTCCTCTCAGATACTCAATCACGCATTTGCCGTTCGGACGACAATCTGAGTCATCTATGCACAGCTTGTCCTCATTCGGCCCTCTATCACAGAAGCGCGGAATCGATAAGAAGCGCTCCGCGGTTGCGGAACCCGGAGCACCGGCATGAGCAATGCCAACGGCGCTCATCACCATAACACTGAGTACGCTTGCAGAAATCCAATCGAAACGCATAACACCTCCTAATTGTAATCTTTTAACTTCCAGTTTTTGAGCTGAAGAAGCGAAGCCGTGGCAACCAACGTTACGGCAATCCACGACGTCATATCGCCCCATTGTTGATAGAGTGTCCGCACCCGTAAAGGCGCAACCGAAGCAACGAGCACCGCAGGGTCGCCGAACCCACCGAACGAGATGACACGGCCATAAGGATCAATCACTGCGGAGAAGCCTGTCGGCGTTGGGCGAATAAGATACCGCCGATTTTCGATCGCCCGGACGCGCGCAACATCTAATTGCTGACGCGCGGGAGCGGCAAACTCGAGCCAGTCGTCATTTGACGGATTCGCCAGGACCTCAGCGCCTTGGCGCGCAAAACGTCGCACCAGATCGGGAAACATTGCCTCAAAGCAAAGGAATACACCCACTCGCGCCCTCTCCGTGCGCAGCGACCGGATATGCTTTCCAGGCTTGTAATTGCTCAATCCGTTTGCCACAAACCCGCCAAAATGATTCGCCTCCGCCAAGGGCAGAAGCCGCATTTTGTCATAACGTCCGGCAAGCCGTCCATTGTGAATAAGAAAAACCGAATTGTGCTGGATCAGCTCCTTTGCCCCATACTCATAATGCGGTCCGCCAACAATCAAATCGGCCTTCACTTCCCGTGAAAGATGGATCAACCTATCACGTTCAGGCGTTTCTTCTTGTAAGTGAAAATTCACGGCATACTCAGGCCAAAAGATGATCGTCGGCTGCGCTTGCGCCGCTTGCAGCGTTAACGCACGATAACGCTCGAAGTTTGCGGTCTGCCGCTCCAGATCAAATCGTGCGGAATAATCGATAGCCGCCTGGACAATGGCAACTTTGAAAGGCTTGGGCGAGGTAAAAGTCTGCGAGAGCCGCCATTTTCCATACATGAACGCTCCGCCAAGCACGACAATCACCCCGACAATCGACAGAGAAAACCGCTTGGCGCGCAAAGTGGGCGTCAATGCACCAGCCAGGCAGACGTTGACGGCGGCCAGCAACATACCGATGCCGTAAGGGCCGGTTGCATCGGCAATCTGCATCACCTGCGTCAGCGCTACCTGGGAGTAGCCAGATAACGCCCACGGATTGCTAATAAAAAAATGTACACGAGCGAATTCACACACGCCCCACCCCGCAGCTACGACTAAAGGATTTGCAGCGTTGTGTCCCGACAACCAGGAGAGCCAGAACGCAAAGGCGCCATAAAACATCCCCGAAAAAACTAAACCAACTGCGAACAGTCCAATCCAGCCCAGGAGAAAAGAAAGGTTGAAATAGTTCGCCAACATCCACGGAAAACACCAAAAGACTCCATAGAACATCCCCGCACCCCAGAGCACGCCAAGCACTGCGGCGGAGGCTGGACGCACGGTCACGACCGCAATGAAAAAAGGGGCCAAACCGCCCCACATGAGCGGCCAAATGGAAAAAGGGGGAAAGCTCAAAGAATAAAGCACGATTGAAGAGAGAGTCA
>JBFWZL010000016.1:0-24077 GCA_050185455.1 Binatia bacterium
TGACAGAGTTTAAGACTGCGAGTCGCTTTGTTCACCGTGTTACGGCTGGTTTTGCCTACGTGCCGACGCCGCTCGTGCGCTTTACGTTGGCGTACGAATATGCCTGGACGAATAACGGCAAGAGTCTCGCCGGTGTCACCAATTACTTGCCGGCGAAAGACGGTGAGGATCACGCCGGCGCCTTCTTGGCCGGCATGTCAGTCGGATTTTGAAAAAGGATCGTGACAATGGACGCCCAATCGACTGTTTCGACACACCGGCGAAATCCATGCATTGAAGCGCTATGGACAGGCGTGCATCGTGTATTTCTGTTTGTGCTCTTAGGAGGACTGACCTCCTCACCTTTATCGTGGTCCGTTGCGCGTTTCGCCTTTTCTACCGAAGCTGCTGCGGCTGAGTGGTGCGAAGGTGAATTGCTCGAAGATGCTGATCCGCCTGAGATTGTGATCGGCGAACGGCTTTTCTTGGAAACCCGTTTCGCCCAGTTTTTCTTTGCCAACTCGTACGGAAATGCCAACATGGCGCTTTCCATCGGTGATCCGGTGATGGACACCACGCAAACGCTGAGCGAGCCGTTGCCCGGACCATTTGCTGGTCAATCGATGAATTGTCGTGGTTGTCATCTCGTGGATGAACATCTGGGGAGAGAAGGTCTCGCGGGCAGTGGTATAAGAGCCTATGCCGACTTTGCTCGTCGCAGTCCCATTCCGCAACGAGAAGATGGCAAGACCATGACTCCGCGCAACTCTCCATCGCTGGTCAATGCTTCACTGGCGAGGAGGGACGGAATGCTTTTTCACTTAGACGGCGAGTTCCCCACGATGAAAGATCTCGTCAAGGCAACCTTCACGGGTAGAAACTTTGGTTGGCTGCCAGGAGAAGAAACGCAAGCCATCGCCCATATCGTGCATATCATCCGTGACGATGACGGCATGGGGTCGCTGGCTCAGGAGACCGGAGGTCCGTACGCGGTCGTGTTGAAAGGCACGAACCCAAACATCCCACCAGAGTTCTGCCTACCTGCTCCTTATCGCATGATCAACTTTGATAGCGCTTCCGACGAAGAGATCTTTGATACCGCGGCAGGTCTTGTGGCTGTGTACGTCCGGTCTTTAACTTTCGCTCGAGACGATGACCGCGCGTTCAGCACTTCGCCGTACGATGTCTTTTTGATGAAGAATGACCTCCCGCGCAAACCGGAAGATGAGTCCGCCCTTGAGTACAGCCGTCGCTTGCGCAGCCTGCTGGAAGAGGTGGCCGCGCCACGGTTTGTCACGCCCGCGGACGGCGCCTTTGTGTTACACGCCCAGGACTTTGTTTTTGGTCCGGATGAACTGGCTGGATTGAAGCTCTTTTTGGCGGAGCCTGACAATACGACTTCACGTAGCGCGGGCAACTGTCTCGCGTGTCACGCGGCCCCGAATTTTACTGACTTTGGTTTCCACAATACTGGAGCGACCCAGGAAGAGTATGATGCCATTCATGGCCAGGGAGCGTTCACGGCGTTAGCGATTCCCGATTTAGCGATCCGTAACGCTAATTTTGCCGAGTTTCTTGCACCGACTGCGGCGCACCCGCAGGCCAAAGGGCCGTTTCTTGCGATTCCCGCCGTGGATACCCCTGGGTTCACTGACCTAGGGTTGTGGAATGTTTTCGCCAATCCTGATCTTCCCACCGCCCAAGAAAAGATTACCAAGACGCTCTTTCGTGTCCACGGCAGACTGTCAGAGGAAGAACTGCTGCCGAAAACGATCGCGGTGTTCAAAACCCCGGGATTACGCGACTTGGCGCAATCCGCGCCATATTTCCACACTGGCGGCAAGGATACCTTTACCGAGGTGCTCCAATTTTACCTCGACATGGCTGCTTTAGTTCGTGCAGGAAATCTGCGTAATCCTGACACAGAAATCGGGCGCATTCGTTTGACCCCCGCAGATATCCCTTTGTTACGGGCGTTCTTGCGTTCGTTGACCGAGGATTACAGTTGAGGCACGTTTAAGTGTGCGCTGAACAAAAGCGGAGACGAAGCGAAGAAGCAAAATTGTAATCTACCAGAGAAGAATCACTAGCTTTTCTCTCAGCGGCCAGAGGTTTCACGCCCAGAGCCCACAATAACCCTACGTCTTGTGGGCTTTTTTTGATCAAGGAGACGATCGCGTGGAACTATCCATACATTCTCAAGCTGCGTCTTTGGCGGCGTCAACTCTTCCGCTGCGAGAAGGGGATGCTGCCGCCTTTTCCAGGATGCGACGGCGTGGGGTAGGGTGGGGAGCCTCTGGCTTTGCTCATGGAGTGCTGCTGGTTGCCGCCTTGTGGGGAGGAGCACAAGTCCTTGAACCTCCACGTCCAACAATTCGCCTAGTGTTTGTCGAACCGCCGCCTCCCCCGCCCGCACTGCTCGGCGCGCCCGATGCTGAAGGCGCCACACCACCACTGCCCGAGCAGCCTCCCGTAGTGGTGGAAAAATCTCAACCACAGACGCAGCCAAAACCACGAGAACCTGAACGCTTAAAAATAGTCAAGAAGAAGAATCGGCGGGAAGAACCGAAGCCTATCCAACCAGAGCCTCCTATTTCTCAACAGCCGGAAGTCGCCTCCGAACCGACGCCGATGGTCGCTGCTGTGCAAGCTGGAGTCACAGCCGGGACGACAGCTGGAACCAACAACGGAGTGATCGGTGGAGTGACCAGTGGGCAAACCGGCGGCGTCATCGGCGGACAAGGAGACGGGCCCTTGCCTGTCGCTCAGGTGGCGAACCCTCCGTTGTTGCTGTCTCGCGTGATGCCGGAGTACCCACGGCAGGCGCGCTTGCGCGGCGTAGAAGGCCTGGTGTTGTTAGAGGCGATTCTCGATCTTGACGGGCACATCGAAGAAGAGATCAAAGTGTTGCAATCCATCCCGTTCTTGGATAATGCGGCGATTCAAGCCTTACGTGGTTGGCGCTTTCGTCCGGCGCGGGACCACAAAAACCAGCCGATACGAGTTATTCTCGAAGTACCCGTGCGCTTCGTATTGAGATAAGGCGCAGAGCCTAACACCTACAAGGAGAAAAACATTCATGCAGTTTTCCCTGGTCGAGCTGTGGCAGGCGATGGGCCTCCTCGCCAAAAGTGTTGTCATCATTCTCATGGGCATGTCGTTATTGTCGCTTGCGGTGGCGGTGGAAAAATGGCTCTTCCTGAGGCGCGCCGCGCACGAAGCCGCGCGATTCCTCCGCGTCTGGCGCGAGCAGATGGCGGTACAAGGATACCTGGCGGCAATGGCAGTTGCAGAGCAGTATCCGCAGTGTCCGACTGCGCAAGTAGCAGCGGTGGGAACGCGTATCTTTCAAGGCGCTCCGGATGCCTTCCAACGCAGTGCAGTATACGACCGTGCGGTGCGGCGTGAAATTGTGACCACCGGGTCGACCCTGCGGCGCGGTCTCGGACTCCTAGCGACTGTTGGGTCCACCGCGCCCTTCGTCGGACTCTTTGGCACAGTGATCGGTATTGTTAACGCGTTTCAAAATATGGCGGCCTCGGGGCAAGGAGGATTGGGAGTCGTTTCGGCGGGAATCGCGGAAGCGCTAGTTGCCACCGCCCTCGGCATCGGCGTTGCCATTCCGGCGGTGTGGCTGTTCAATTTCTTGACCCAACGTATTACATGGCTGCTGAGTGAGATGGAGTGTGTGGCCGAAGAACTAGCGGTCGTAGTGCTGAGCGCTTTGCCCACCGCCGCAGCGCCGCCTTCAGGACAAGGCGGTCAAAAGGAGAGAGACGATGGCAATGCGACTTGGCGACAGTGAAGAATTGCAGGCGGAGATCAACATCACCCCTTTGGTAGACGTTGTGCTCGTACTGCTCGTGATCTTTATGGTGGTAACGCCGTTGTTAAAGCAAGAAGTGCCGATCGAGCTGCCGCTGGCCGAGAATAGCCGGAGCACCAAAGATCTTTCTCAATTGACGCTGACCCTGGCGGCGGATGGGAGCACGTTGCTCAATGGCCAACCAATATTACGCGAAGCGCTCACGATGCAGTTGCAGACAATCTACGTCGAGCGGATCGATAAAACCATCTTCTTGGAGGCGGACCGCAATCTCTCATACGGTCAGGTAGTAGACGTGATGGACGACTGCCGGGCTGCGGGGATAGCGACAATTGGAGTCATTACCAAACGGGAAAAGACCGGAAGTTCTTAGCGCAAAGTGTGAAGGTGAGGAGAATCTGACGGTGCGGGCAAAGAAAACGGAGAGAACTTATGAATAATCACACTCATCTTATGCAGTCTATAAAAGCGATGGACATTCAGGCGCGAGTGTGTCCTGGAGGGCATGTCTATCTTTATGTCGGTCATACCTGTTTATTTTTACGTCAAGAGGAGTTCCTTGATGTGGCGCAAATTATCCATGCCGTGGAGAATCATCTCCTGGAGGATACCGCTGAGATTGCCCTTGAGTAGTCTCAGCGATGCGTGACGGAGTTTCTCCCCCTCCGTTACGTGCGCCGCCCCGGACGCTTACCCTCCGCGTCCGGGGCGCACTCTGTCGAACAAGGGAGAAAAATGAACAGGCTGTCGGCCTCCCGGCCAGGAGTGTCGCCGACAGCCCTAAGAAGAAAGGACACACGCCTCTCCTCGTAAGTCATTCTGTAGCCGAGAAGGGAGGTGAGAGCAAGAAGAAAGGAAGGAGTCATCCCGTGAAGGACATTTATAATCATGTTGTGTATTATCTATTTTCCCTTGTGCTTTTTTGCACCCCTACGAGATTGTCTGCTCAGGAAGATGCAGCGCTAGAAGACAAACTCGCGCGAGAACAAAAGACGGAGGAAGTGCGTCTGGTTGATGCCCCTTCCACGCCGGCCGCAGCTCCGCCGCCGCAAGACGGACAACCAAAGGCAGATACTTTCACCGTGCCTGAAACCACGGTCTCAGGACAAAAAGAAACCGACTACAAGGCCGAATCCGCTACTACCGCCACCAAGACCGACACGCCGCTCCGCGATATTCCACAATCCGTAAGCGTGGTGACGGAAACCTTAGTAGAGTCGCAGAACGCCTTCAATCTGCGCGATGCTTTAAAGAATGTGAGCGGGTTAACGATTTCCGCCGCCGAAGGCGGTCGTACTGGCGATTCGATCAATGTCCGCGGTTTTGCCGCCAACTCGGACTTCTATTTAGACGGGGTGAAAGATAACGGACAGTATATCCGCGATACGTTTTTCATAGAACGAGTCGAGGTGCTCAAAGGTCCTTCCTCCGTTTTGTTTGGCCGTGGAACTACTGGTGGCGTAATCAACGTCATCTCGAAAAAGGCCGGATCCGAGTTGATCGGCGAAGGCGAATTCACATACGGATCGCATGATTTTAAACGTGGAACGATCGATGTGGGCGGAGCTGTCACGAACTTCTTGAATCTGCGTCTCAATGCGCTCTATCAGGACGCCGGAAGTTTCCGAGATTTTAATTTTGTCGACCGCTGGGGGCTCGCGCCGTCTATTGGTATTGAGTTGACGCCAGATACCAAGCTGTCTCTGCAGTTGCTGCATCAAGAAGAAGACAGTGTGTTCGACTATGGGGCGCCGCTGTTCCGCGGCAAACCGGCGGATGTCCCCCGCACTACCTTCTACGGCTTTCCTGATGACCGCTTGCAAGAGTACACAACGACGTTCGCGACCGGGACGTTCGATCATCGGATCTCCTCTAATCTGTCAGTGCGGAATACCTTCCGCTATGGCGACTACGAGCGTTTTTATCGCACCCATTTGTTCGGAACGGTGACGGATACTGGTCGAACGTCGACAGTAACCCGGAATCAGGCTCTACGGTTGGGTACGCAAGAGAACTACTACAATCAAACCGATCTCGTGTGGAACATTCCCTTATTCATGGAAGCGCATAACACCTTGCTCTTTGGGACGGAATTCGGCTGGGAGGAGTTCTCGTTCCGTTCGAAAAATTCTACTGACATCCCGTCCATTTCCATCTTCGACCCGGTGCGTACCCGGACGGTTGGGCTTGGTCGCGCCAATGATCTCGAGGGAACACTGGACGCGCATAACGAGGCGCAGACGGATACCCAGGCTTTCTATTTCCAAAACCAGCTACAAGTGACTCCACAGTGGAAAGTTCTAGGAGGAGTTCGTTGGGATCGTTTTGCTACCCATTTCCAGAACATTAATGGATTACGCTTGCGTCGCACCGACGAAATGCTCAGCTCTCGTATCGGCCTGACCTGGCAACCGACCGAGACCCAATCGTACTACTTCAGTTACAGTAATTCGTTCAATCCATCTGGTGAGACCTTCTCCTTGAACTCAGAAACCGTCGACCTGGAGCCGGAGGAGAACCAAAATTTTGAATTAGGAGCCAAAGTCGATTTTTTTAACGGCAACCTCTCGGCCACGGCGGCCATTTTCCGTTTGGAAAAGACGAATGCCCGCACTCCTGATCCCATTGACCCGGACCGCACTATTCTCGCCGGCGTGCAGCGTACGGATGGGATCGAGTTCGGGTTGACGGGCTCCATTACGCCCAATTGGTATGTCGCCGCGTCGTATGCCTATCTCGACGCCACCATTGTCGACTCAAATACCATTCAGGATGATATCCTCATCGAAGGCTACAGTCCGGCCAACGTGTCGCCTAACAATGGAGTGGTGTGGACTAGCTACTATTTGACCGACTTCTTGGAAGTTGGCGGGGGAATATTTTTTCAGGACCGTCAATTTCTTACCAACTCACACGTCGCTAAGATACCCGGCTTCACCCGCTTTGATGGCATGCTCGCGTACCACCATAAGCACTTCGACGTTCAGTTGAACCTCTTCAATTTGTCCGACGAGCGGTACTTCGAGTGGGGAAGGTCAAATGCCGCCCTGCCGGGCAGGCCATTTGCGACGGAAGTCACATTCCGCATGAAATATTAAATAGAACCGACGCGAGGAGTTTTGCCATGCTGCTACGGATTGAAAACCTCTTACCTCCAGATGTTGTGATCCACATGAACCAGGTCATGGACCGAGCACAATGGATTGACGGGCGAGTTACCGCCGGTCACCAATCCGCGCTCGTGAAATACAACTTGCAACTTCCCGAGGAATCGGACGAAGCGCGTGAGCTAGGAGAAATTATCCTTGCCGCGCTCCCACGCAACGCGCTTTTCGTGAGCGCCGCACTTCCACGCCGGATTTTTCCTCCGTTGTTCAACTGCTATCAGGCGGGGATGAATTTTGGTCCGCACGTCGATACTGCGTTGCGCGGCGGTGGGAATCCTATCCGCACCGACCTTTCCGCGACGGTGTTCTTGAGTAATCCGGAGGAATATGACGGAGGGGAACTCATTATCGATGACACCTATGGCTGCCATAGCGTGAAATTGCCCGCCGGACAGATGGTGCTCTATCCAGCCTCTAGTCTGCATCGTGTCGCTCCCATTACCCGAGGCGTGAGACGGTCTTGTTTCTTTTGGGTGCAGAGTTTTGTGCGCGACGATGCTAAGCGCACGCTCCTTTTGGATCTTGATGTCGCGACCCAGCGCTTGACCCAGCGCCTGCACGATGCGCCAGAACTCCTGCAGTTCACCGCGTGTTACCATAACCTCATTCGTATGTGGGCGGAGGCGTAAGAACGCCCGGACGGAGAGGCGGAGCGGTCGATCGCTTCTCCGTCCGGGCTGTGTAGGCGTCTTTAACAGACCTAGCATGGGGTCATCTAACAATGAAAAAATTTTGGTTCCAAATCCATTGGTTACTAGGGATCTCCGCCGGCCTTGTGCTGATGGTGATGGGCGTCTCTGGGGCCGTGCTATCGTTTGAACATGACTTGTTAGAGTGGCTGAATCCGGGTGTGATGACGGTAACGCCGTGTCCCGAGGGACCCTTGTCACCGCACGAATTGGTGACGCGAATACAATCCGCTTCCCCGGAAAAACGGGTCATTGGCTTACAATTTTCGAGTGCCCCTATGGCAGCCGCTCGTGTCAATTTTGCATCGAGTGCGACTGGCCCAAGTGAACGAGGGCAATCGACTAAGCAGACGGAACTAGACAAGAATCAAGAACAACCGGGAACAACTGTTCGAGACGGTCAACGCCGATCTGAGCGGCAGAGAGGAGGCTCCAGACGCGGCGAGTGGCGGTATGTTGATCCTTACACCGCCGCGTTGTTAGGCGAACCGCGAGGGCAGGAATTTTTCCGATTCATGACAGAACTCCATCGCTGGCTTGCTCTGGGAGAATTGGTCAAGGCGATTACTGGCGTCTCGACTGTCGCGTTCGTCGTTCTTTGTCTCTCGGGATTATATTTGCGTTGGCCGCGGAGAATATGGAATTGGCGCGCTTGGCTAAGGATCAATTTTGCACTGAGAGGCCGGAGTTTTCTTTGGCATTTGCACGCCATAAGCGGGACCTGGGTGCTGCCGCTTTATCTCCTGGCCGGGCTCACCGGATTATTTTGGTCCTATGAGTGGTATCGAGCCGGTCTCTTTGCGCTTACTGGCGCGCCGCCGCCGAATCGTGAAAGGATAGTCTTAGATGCCCCGGTTACTGAACCCCCTCATCTCACCACAATATGGACAACGTTTCTGCGGGAAGTAGGAAAATTCAAGACGGTGAACGTAAGCTTACCGGAACGTCCCACCCAAGCTCTAGAGATCCGTTATTTGGAAGATCGACCGGCGCATGACCGCGCTTTTAGCCAACTTGTTCTGCATCCGACCACTGGCGCGGTCATGCGCCATGACCGCTACGCCGAACGCCCGTTCGGCGTAAAACTTGTTAACAGTATGTTCGTACTACATTCCGGGAGTTTTTTCGGCGTGGTGGGATGGGCGTTGATGATGGCGGCGAGTCTTGTCATGCCCCTGTTCGCTATTACCGGTTGGCAGCTGTATCTTGCTCGGCGGACAAGAAAGCGAGCTTCGCTTATCGACCTCATAGGGTCTGAAAAATTGAAAAACGCGGATGCGTAAGAATGTTATTGTCGAGAAGGCGGTCCCCAGGATTTTCTGAGACTTTTCAGTCATCGGAAAATCCTTCCTGTTTTCGCTCGCGACGATTAGCTGGGAGTAGCCTGCTTTAGGATTAACAAGGAAGGTGAGGGGCCCACATGGGCAAATATCGAATTTACCTGATTTCTCCTTGAAGAGGAGTGAGTGGTGAAGCACTGCATCTGGTCTTCAATTGACAGCCGCCGGATTTTATCCTTGTGGCATCCACACTCGGCATGTAGATCCTTTGCCGCGCTCGCTTTCAACAGAGATTGTTCCTTCCAAAATATTAAGAATTCGTTGAACGATGTATAATCCTACTCCGTCCTGGTGTTGACCGGAGGAGAGCGCTCCTTGGCGAAACGGCTGAGGTGTGGGAGATCTTCTTGGATAATACCGATGCCAGTATCCTTTAAGGACCCTCATAACAAGGGGAAGGCGAATAGAAAGGGGAGAACTGACAGGCGAACGCGTATCGCTTGCTGTCGAATGAGACAAGAGATTACAATCGAAAAATAGAGAAAGTGAAAGAGCGTGGAAAGTATATAGAAGAAGTCTTGCCCAGTGTGAATCCAGAATAACCAAAAGCATACTCGGGTGGGTTGCTCTGGGGCCAAGAAAGGAGGTAAAGGATTGGGGGTTGTAGGGGCGGCATTTGGGAACGAAAAAGCGTTTACGCGCAAGAGAAAATGGGAGTGTCCGTGACTATCGACATAGCGTGTCGAATTACGATGCGATTGTGAAGAGTGACGAGGAGAGAGGAATTTCTCATAACAAAGGCCCTCATTTGTTTCTAGCCTCACGACAATTCACGATAGGAGTGGAAAGATATCAATTTGACGTCGAAACCGGGTTACGCCCAGAGGTTCCGGTAAAGTTCTTGGCGACAGCATCACAAGTCTCCGGAAAGACTTCTCTTTGATGACTCGCTTGCCAGATTTTACCGGAGTAGGGGAGCATGATCTCGAAACCGGCGTCTGTTACGCTTTTTCATGGTGAGAAGGGAAGGAGCTTATATGCGTCAGAGTCAGTTTGCGCAATTGCGTCGTATGGCTATCGTCCTCTTGTTGGGGGGAAGCCTCGTATTTTCGCCCGGGCTGGGAGAAGCGGCTGAAGGCCGTCGTCCGGAAATTGCCACGGTGACGATGAATCCCTTGTTTATTGTTTGGCATCCTCATGTTGACTATGAGACTTTGATGCTCAGAGTGTCTTTGCCTCAAGGTGGTCTAGTTCTACAATCCGAATTTCGCCAGGGCGAACCTGTCGCTTTTGATTTAATGGATGAAACAGGAGAGGGGTTCCCCGACGGTCAATATACCTATGAGCTGGTGGTGACTCCTCGCCTGGCGCAAAGCATTAAGAAGGCTATGGCAAATTCTAGAAAAATGCAGGATGCGTCTCAGGATGCCTCTATGGTTAGAGACCTGCAGATGCAAGGCTTTCTCCCACAAGAGGCGATAACTCAGACTGGATATTTTACTGTCGAGGGTGGTTCAATCGTGCTGCCGATAGAGGAGGAATAAAAGATGGACAAGTATGGGACGCTGACTTTGAGGAAATTGACCACCGTTCTGTTCATCGTGAGTATTGCTTGCGTTACGACTTCCTCACGCAGCATCGCGGACCAAGTCATCGCTGATGATCTGATTGTTCAGAATAGTGAGTGTGTTGGCTTTGATTGTGCCAATGGCGAAAGCTTTGGGTTTGACACGATCCGACTCAAGGAAAACAATACGCGCATTAAATTCGATGATACGAGCTTGGGAAGCTTTCCTAAGAACGACTGGCAGCTCACGGCCAATGACTCGGCCAATGGCGGAGCGGAAAAATTTTCGATTGACGATGTTACTGGTGGAAGGACGCCGTTCACGATCATAGGTGGGGCTCCGTCGAATTCTTTGTATATTGCTAGTACTGGACGCGTAGGGCTCCGCACCTCTACTCCCGTGTTAGACCTTCATATCGCAACCAGTAACACGCCTGCTTTGCGCTTGGAACAGAATAGCTCTGGAGGATTCACTGCTCAGACTTGGGATATCGCGGGCAACGAGGCGAGTTTCTTCATTCGCGATGTGACGAGTGGTTCACGTCTGCCGTTTCGTATTCGTCCCGGAGCGCCAAGTAGCAGTATTGACATTTCTGCGAGTGGCGATGTTGGCATTGGGACGGCATCACCGAACGCCAAGCTGCATGTTCTGCTCGGTGGGACGAACTTCAATTTTCACGAGTCGACCGCCATGGGAATACAAAATAACGCTAACGCTACTGATGCCGTAGTTTTTTCGCTCATCGCCGGCACCGGTACTAACAGCAATAGCCAAATTGCTTTTGGCGACACGGACAATGAGTTCCAGGGTCGTATTGTGTACGACCACAGCACCTTAGACCGGTTTCGTTTCTTCACCAATGGTGTAGTAAGGATGACGTTGAACAACAATACGGCCACCAATCTGCTCGATATGAGTAATGGAGCTGTTCTGACCCAAGGCGGAGCGTGGCAGAATGCCTCGAGTCGCGATTTCAAGGAAAATATCAACCCTCTTTCCTATGAAGCCGCGCGCGACACCGTCATGCACTTAAGTCCTGTGACCTTCAAATATAAACAAGAAGGAGGCGAGGACTACGTTGGGTTCATTGCGGAAGACGTGCCGGATTTAGTTGCCACGGCTGATCGGAAGCATCTTTCGGCGATGGACGTTACGGCTGTTCTTGCCAAAGTCGTGCAAGAGCAGCAGCGCACGATTGAAAAACTGCAGCAACAGGTGGCTGAGTTGCAGAACCGCAGGTAGTGTTTACTCAACAGGCTGCGCATGAAGCGTGGACTCGCGTTGGGAAGGGCCGTCCTGGAGACGGCCCGCCATCACTTTGTCGAGTCAGTCGACGGGTTCTAGCCTGGAGTAAATGTCCTCATACAAAGGAAGCAGATTTTTTTTCCCAGTGAACAATTGGGGTGCATTTCATACCCCATGCTGAATGTTATTCCGCTCCTTCCTCTCTCGTTGGTTATTCACTGCATGGCGCTGCCGGTATAAAAGCTCTTCCAAGTAAATTCGTTGGCGATTCAGCATATCCCCTACCATTCCTAAA
Source organism: Binatia bacterium (assembly GCA_050185455.1). Classification (GTDB taxonomy): domain Bacteria; phylum Desulfobacterota; class Binatia; order Bin18; family Bin18; genus SYOC01. The sequence continues at coordinate 12,050 of JBFWZL010000016.1, forward strand.
TGTCCCATGATGAGGGCAAGAGCGCCAAAGGTGACTGCCCCAAACCCCGCCCATTTATGGGGGGAAAAACTTCCTGTCCGTACATAATGGATCAAAAGAAACGCTGCGAGTCCGACAGCGAACAGCACTAGTACGACAGCGATGCCTCCAAAGAATCGCAAAGGATGGTAATCGCGATATGACCGGAACACGATGGAAGCGGTCTGCAATCCATAACGCCAAAGGTTTCCCGCTACACGACTTCTCCCAAACTCCCGCTCTCCGCGGACACAAACGGGAACCTCGACTATCCGCAGCCGCTTGAACGCTAAATTGAGGAACACTTCCTGAGTGTAAGTGAACGGAGCGAGCACGCAAAGTTGGAGCAGCGCTTGGCGGCTGTAACAGCGCATGCCGCAGGAGACATCAGAGAAGGTTTGCCCGGTGAGTCGCGACACTAAGCGGCTCATCTGCCGATTTCCCCACAACTTGAGTTTCGGCATTTGGGGGGTCAGCCTTGGATCTTTAAAACGGGAGGCCGTGGTAAAGTCCCCAACTCCAGCGACGATAGGAGCAACAAGCCTCGGGATGTCGGCTGGATTAAACTGACCATCCGCATCAATGCTCACCAAGAGATCAACGTCATGTTCTATGCTATAGATTAGCGCCGTGTGAAATGCTGAACCCACCCCTCCTGTAAACGGATGGCGAATGACGTGAGCGCCTGCCTGAGTCGCTCTCTCTGCTGTCTGGTCTTCACTGCCGTCGTCGACCACAAGAACCTCGATAACGCTGACTCCTGGAATGTAATCCGGAATCCCTTGGATGACCTCGCCTACCGTCTTCTCTTCGTTTAAGGCAGGGATCGCCACGACGAGGCGGAGGGAATTTGAAGGAGGGACACCATAAGAGGGGGGCCAGTGATCGTCTTCAAAAAGAATACGAGCCAAAACCTTTCACCTTTCCTTGAAGGATATTGCTAACCGCAAACACCTTCGCTGAGCTGTCAATTTGCGCCAATCGGTTCAAGAAGAGCTAGGAAGATTCCGTCTCCGCGTGGGAGTATAGCGCGCGTTTTCCCTGAGGGAAAGATTTTGTGCGGCAGCATTCTCTAGAACTATCTTCCCAGTCGGAGGCTTTATTCTCACCCCAGGAGATTTTTTTTGGGGAGAATTTCAGGCACAGTAAAGCCCTATCTCAAGAGACCAGGGAAATTCTTACGTGAGAAAAAATGAAACGCTTCTTTTTTTACTGTAATCGCGTCGTTGATTTCTTTGCCGGGCGACTTGTTTTTCAGTCCGCCTATTATCGAGAGTCCGAACTGACTCGTTTGCTGAATTTGTTCGCTCATGTCGATCTCGAACAATGGAGAGGGATGAAAATTATCGAAGTCGGAGCAGGACTGGGACATATTGGAGACGTCTTCGTCCGATTGGGGTTCGATGTGACCTCATCTGACGGCAGGCCTGAATATGTGGAACTCATGCGAGCGCGGGGCCGGAAAGCGATGGTGCTTGATCTCGACGCCACGGGCATTGACGAAGTTGGCGACTTTGATGTGGTGCTGGCGTTCGGCGTCTTGTACCATCTTGCCAAGCCAGAGCGGTTTCTCCGCAGTTGTGGGAAAACGGTACAGGTCCTGCTAGTGGAATCGTGCGTGTGCGATGCTTTCGAGCCCACGATCAAGCCGATTGTCGAGGCAAAAGGGTGGCGTGGCCAAGATCAGGCTGTAAACAGGATCGGGTGCCGCCCGAGCCCCTCGTGGATTGAAGAAAAATGTCGGGAAGCGGGGTTCACGGAAATCCGTGATATTTCGAATGCTATCGGCAATTGGGGGATTGGCAAATTTGACTGGGAACCAAGAGGAACTGGAGAATGGAGCCGTGACGGTGTAAACCTGCGCAAGCTGTGGGTTTGTCAGAAAATCGCGATGAGGTCTGTATGACGCAAAAACCGCCGCGGGATACTGATCTTGTCAGTGACCCACGGCCAGCTGCCGTACTCACTGCCTATGAGGCCAGAGCTGCACACTTCAACGAGACTGATCCGCGAGACCAGTACACCTACCTCTATTCCAAGATGCGCTGTGATTACACATTGATGGAGCGGATCGGCGTCGACAATAAGGACGTTTTGAACATCGGCTGCTCCTTTCCTATCGATGAACTCTATTACGCTCGGAAGGTGCGACGATGGACTGCCGTCGACATCAGCCCCGCGTCACTTCGCGCCGCGCAAGCGATTGTCGCCAATGAATTACACCCTCAACTGGCGGCAAAATTTACCTTCCAATACGGAGACGCTTGTGCCCTGCCGTTCGCGAATGACACGTTTGATCTCACCTTGTCCATGTCTACCTTTGATCATCTGCCAAGCGCCGCCATGCGCCAGAAAGCAGTGGATGAGATGGCCAGGACGACAAAATCAGAGGGATATGTCATTGTCACTGTCGCGAATTGGTGGTGTCTTCCGTTCGCAGCGGGAATCTGGAAGATGAGTCGAGAAAAGACCTTGCCCTACGGTTATGCGTATCTCTTTTCACCACCTGAAATCCGGCGGATCGGAATACAGGCGGGGCTCATTCCCCAACACTTCGCTTCCAGCCTTGCTCCCCCGGACGTCTGGCTGCCTGGATATCCGGTGCTTATCCGCTGGCCGGCGCATCTGCTCTTCCAGATATTGCGATTTGCCGGCTACCTTGGCCGACGCATTGGATACGCCTTTCTCAAACCCTAGTAGAACAGTTGCATGAAACAAATCATTCGACGCGTTATTGATCGCAAAGGAAAAGTTGTGGTGATTGACCTTCCTGAACCACACGTGGGTCCCACTCAGGTCTTGGTCCAAAACCACTCCTCCCTCATTAGTTCCGGCACGGAGTTAAGCACGCTTGCTAAAACCCCAACGGAGCTGGTAAAGCAAACGCTCTCGGACCCGTGGATGCGCCACGTTGTCAAGCAAACCATTTTCACGACGGGAATCGCCCAAACCACGCGACGTATCTGGCATGAGATGCTCATGCCGCGAGAGATCGGCTACAGTGGGGCGGGACGAATTCTTGCCGTGGGAGAAGGGACCGAGGGATTTCAGGTCGGCAACAAGGTCGCATATGCGGCGACTGGCCATGCCGAAGTCGTCGCCCCAACCATTAACCACGTCGTTCCCGTCCCAGAATCGGTGGACCTCCGACACGCCGCGTTTGTAACAGTTGGAGGCATCGCCATTCAGGCGTTACGTCGCGCTGATATCCAGTTTGGTGAGACAATCGCTATCTATGGCCTTGGCCTCGTCGGTCAGCTCTGTGCAATGATCGCTAAAGCGGTTGGCTGTGTAGTTGTCGGGATTGATGTGAACGAACAACGTACTCGGCTTGCCAAAAGTCAGGGCGCGGAATTGGTCATCAACCCCAAGCACGCGGACTTGACACGTACGATCATGGATTTTACTGACAAGCACGGCGTCGACGCCACGATCATTTGCGCGAGCTCCTCCTCGGAAACTATTATTAATTCCTCCATGGAGATAACGCGTAAGCAAGGACGCGTCGTTGTCGTTGGCTATGTCAACTTACATATCCATCCAAAGAATTTTCTCTATCGCGAAATTGATCTGCGGTACTCCCGGGCGTACGGACCAGGAAGCTACCACCGGGCCTACGAACAAGGCCGCGTTGATTATCCTTTTGGTTATATACGTTGGACAGAGAAGCGTAATCTTGAGGAATTTATCCGTCTGCTCAATGCTGGATTGCTCAACCTTGAACCCTTGATTGGAGGAATTTTTCCTGTCGAACATGCCCAAGAAGCTTTTGATGCAATTGCCAACGATACACTACACGGCGTCGCCGCCCTGCTTACGTATGATCCCGACAAGGCTCTAAGTCGGAACAAGACTATAGACATACGCCGGCGACCGAAACCACAGGGAAAAATCGGCATTTCCATCGTCGGATGCGGCAACCATGTCCTGGGGAAACATTTGCCGATCCTGCAATCAATGCGCGATGTCGAAGTCCGTGGTCTGGCGTCCGCCACCGGCAAGAATGCTGCTGTGGTCGCCAAAGGGGTTGATGCAACTCTTATTACCACGGACTTTGATGAGCTTTTACGCGATCCCGATACCGACGCGGTCATGATCTGCTCAAGTCACCCCGAACATGCTGAACATCTCACCAAAACAATTAAAGCCGGAAAGGCGGCCTTTCTTGAGAAACCGATGGTGACGGGTTTTGATGATTTTAAAAATATATCACGGCTCATGCGCGAGACTCCGGTTTTGTTTACGCTTGGTTTGAACAGGCGTTATGCTTCCCTGGTCGCCAAGCTCCGGGAAGTTGTAACGGGACCCGTCAATGCTGTGCACTACTGTGTCGCGCTTCCCTTTGTACCCCCGGAGCATTGGACCCTGGACGAAATAGACGGAGGGGGACGACTCATCGCCGAGGGCGAGCACTTCATCGATTTATGCCATCTGCTGGTCGGTCGTTCGCCGCTCTCAATTTTCGCTCAGTCGCTCGGCCCGAAACCTGATGATCTCCGAAAACTGTGTAATTTTTCTATGACTATTCAGTATGAAGGGGCGGTTGCCCATATTGTAGTCAACGAGAGCGGCGCGTCCGGACACCCGCGTGAACGTGTAACTGTATTTGCTCCGGGCCAAGTTGCTATCCTTGACGATTTCGCTAAGTTGACTCTTCATGGCCGGAAGCAGAAAACATATCGGAGCGGTCTACAAGTAGATATGGGACATGAACAAGAGCTAGCGGAGTTTATTGCCGCTCTTCGCGGAAAACCGAACAACCTGCTAACCTGGGAGGGAGCGTCCAATGTAACGCAGTGTTTGTTTGCTGCTCAGGAAAGCATCCGGAGTGGTCAACCCATTGACCTGCGGGAGTTCGCACAGAGTCTGGCTCTTGATACACGTACTCTATCTTCCTCATCTAATTCATTGTGATGATTCAACGCGGCAGCCCACCCAGTACGTTCTCAGGAAGAGCGCAGCAGATTACGCCTGGTGCTGAGCTGGATGCGTCCGCGGCTCCAGACATTGCCGGCAGTGCGCGTCAACTCTTACGAAGCTGAACGAGAAGCATGGCAGTCGATCCCCCCACATTCTCCGCCAAGTTTCGTCGCTGGCAGAAATGGTGGCGTTGGGGGGTCGGCATCGGGCTCCTCATAACTTTGGTTTGGATAGTAGGTCCGACAGCGATCCTTGATACCTTTCGTCGCGTGTCGGTCGGCTGGTTCTTGGTCATCACTGTACTGGCGCTTCTTTGGCTTTGTCTTGGGGCGTTGAACGTCTGGTTTCTTTTGCGACGGCTGGAGCCGATTCGGTTACACGTTTTTCTCAGCGTTTATGTCGTCAGTTGGGCAACTTCTCTTTTGTTACCGGGGCAGCTGGGAGATGTCAGCCAGGTGTTGCTACTTCGCCAACATGGCGTCTCCATACGGAGTAGTGGGGCTGCCTATGTCGTGGATAAAACGCTCAGTCTTGGATGGCTTGGGCTGGTGGCGTCTTACGGAATTGGTCGCTACTTGCTGTTTGTCCAGGGATGGCAGCTCGTGATTCCACCAGTGTTGGGAGGGATAGCTGGCGTCATGGGGGTGCTGACCGTAAAACGTCTCTCCGCTTCATCCGCGAGTGCTATTCCGCAGCTTGGCGGTCTGCTCACACAAGTGCAAACGTTCCAATCCTATCCAGGAACGGTGATGCTCAATCTCACCGTTACGATGCTGAAATGGCTCCTGATGGCGTTTTTCTATTGGGGGGCGTTCCATGCTTTTGATGCTTCTCTCCCCTTCGAGGCGGCCGCCGTCATCCCTGTTATGAGTTCGTTCGTCGGCTACATTCCTGTAACCGTGGGTGGCGCGGGAACCATGGAATGGACCTCGGTGGCTATATTCAGTCAGGTTGGGATAGCCGATGTCACTGTTCTTAGTGTACATCTCTTTCTTCGGGGTATCTTGCTGTTTGCGGCCTTGCTCATCCTGCTGATTGCACGACTGGGCAATGACCGCAAGGATGTTGGAGTGCGATACGATGAACGGCTCGCGTGAAATGATTGATTCCCTGACGCGTTTGAGAGAGTTCCGCTGGTGTCGGTCTTATCCATAAAGGCGTTACGTGTACTATCGTTTCATTTTCCCATCCACGGATCAGCAGGGTAGTCAAGTAACTCTCAGGGAGGAGCGCTAGGGGTGCTGACCATAACAGCGTTGCTTTGTACGTACGTTATTGCCAGCGACTTCGTTTTCCTGGGACTCAGTCGTCTGCTTAAGAAAGACCGAGTTTTGTCAGCGCAGGAACTCTTCTTTTTCACACGTGGAGTCGGTCCTCTTGTGATTTCCTGGCTGATGTATAACCTTTTTCTCTTCTCGCCACGGCAGCCGCCCGGGTACTACGTCGGCGTGATCGGAGGACTCTTCGTTGCTCTTTTTGTTTGGGCTCGACGCGAGACGCCGCACCTTTTCGCAGCGTACGCTGCGTGCGGGCAATCTCTACGCCGACTTGCCGCGTTGCGTTCTTTCTCACTGTTCCTGCTTGCCTGCACCACTCTCATTTGTCTTTTCATACTCTTTATCGGCATTGCCTTTCCTATTGTTGGACACGACAGCTTAGTCCTTGCCATCGAAGCGAGGATTATGCGCCAAGACCTGAGTCTGGAACACTTCTTGAACCGGGTGGAGCCCGATTCAAGAAGCGGTTACTTACCAATGAGCTTCCAGGCTCCGTTTCTGCAAATGCTCTACGTATGGTTTTCGCTTGTCGCCGGCGTTAAGCAAATGGATATTCTTACTCGGACGGTCTCGCCGGTTTTCGGCCTCCATTGCCTCATCCTCGTGGGCTACCTGACTCGTCGCCGCGCTTCACTTTCGTCCGCCTTATGGACGATGTTTCTCTTGGCGGTGACGCCCCTTTTTCTGCTGATGAGCTATGATAACGCTCAAGACACTCCACGTTACTATTTTGCACTGTTGGCGTTGATATGGTTTGCGAAACTGCTTGAGGCGCAAAGTGTAATCAGTCTCAGTTGGGCAACTGTTGTCGGTTTCTTCGCTGGCGGCGCGGTTTATAGTCACTTGCTCGGAGCGCCGGCTGTCGCGGTGGGCACGCTCTGGGTGCTGTATGCTGGCCGAGCGAGCTGGCGTAGAAGTCTGACTAGCGTGACCCTTATAGTTATGATGACCGTGCTCGTAGGGACAGGATATCACTACTTGGCTAGCGTACCTGTGCGAGAGAAGCTGGTTAATAGCCTCAACCTAAGTCGTTCTGCCTCAGAGTGGACGGCGTTGGCAAAATCGGTGATGGAACAAGGTGGGGACCAAAGGGATTCAACCCCAGATGGACTTGATACGGCCGAAGAGGTTGTTAGAAATGATGCGTTCCAGACTCTCACGGAAGTGCGTGGTCAAGGGCGTACACCGCTTCAACAATTCCTGTTTGGCCGTCTCCAGATGTTTACCGGAATCGAATATTTCGGTTTTCTTTTTTTCTTGCTCTGTCTGGCGTCCTTTGCCTGGGTACGCAAGTCTTCGGGTCGCGTGACGCTCGATAAATTGTTATTTGCTACGACGATCGCCTATTGTATCGTTGTCTTATCGGGAGTCCGGGTTCTTTCTTGGTCCAATCCCAGATATATTGGTTCACTTATGGTGATTGGCGCGTATTTTTCTGGGCCGCTGCTCGCTCATTGGGCCGAATCAATTTTACGATGGAAAGGGTGGACACGTCGCGTCGTGGTGGTTCTCTTAATCGGCTTCCTGAGTTTTCCGGCACTGCTCGTTACGACCATCCGAGGCGCGAAGATAGGAATTACTAACACTGGTGAGTTTTATTCGGATTTTCGTTCTTTTCGTTGGCTTGAGGCGTTCCTCGCGGAACCTGGTGGCGCGATACGCAACTTTTGGCAGGAATACGTCGGTATCAGAAAGACGATTCGCTATGCCTGGGCGAGCGATGAAGAGAAATTAAAACACGCACACGACTATTTAGCCGCCATTCTCTATTTTAATACGCATGCGCCCCGTGACGCTCGCGCTCTGGTCCTCCGTGATGGGCGTTATTTTTATTACGCTCAGCGGTATGGCATACATGAATATGATCGCCGCTTGCGACAAGGTAAACCTCCAAGAAATGTGGATGAGTCCGTCGAGCTATTTGCGTCCTTGGGTATTACCCATGTACTGATAGACCAATTCTTGGAGACTTCTCCAACGTATACGCTGTATCGATTAGGAGGCATGTTGCGGAATCCCGAAATCAGTGAACTAGTCTATGAGTTTGGCTACGCCAGGGTCTACCGCCTCAAGATGATGAAAAAACAAAAGGAAATCGCTCGTCATGATGATTCTCAAAAAGATTGAACGCTGAGAGTGAGGGAATCTCCTCACCTTGCTCTTGCGAGATACGGTTCTGCTGCATGTGTGGCATTTGTGGAACGATAGGATTCGGAAGCGCCGAGCAATTGCGAGCTATGGCTCAAGCCCTCATTCATCGCGGTCCGGATGACGAAGGCGTTTTTTTACATCCTGAGGGGGCCGTTTTTTTTGCGAACCGACGACTCAGTATTATCGACCCGGCGGGAGGCCATCAACCGGTTTCTTCCGAAGACGGCTCTATTGTCGCTGTCCAGAACGGAGAGATCTACAACTTTCAAGAGTTGCGCACCGCGCTGATTGCGAAAGGACATCAATTTCGCAGTCGTACCGATTCCGAAATTATTCCTCACCTTTATGAAGAGTACGGCGCGGCTTTCCCACGCTATCTAGATGGGATGTTCGCCATCGCGCTTTATGATGTAAAAGCCCGCCGGCTCCTCCTTGCGAGAGATCACATCGGCATCAAGCCATTGTATATTTGGCAGCGGGATGGGCGCTTGGCGTTTGCGTCGGAAGTCAAGGCGCTGCTGCAGAGCAAAGATATCGAGGCGGCGATGGATCTGAACGCTCTGCATTTTCTGTTGAACATCCGTTTCATCCCAGGCCGGCGAAGTCTGTTCGCGGGAATTCACAAGCTCCCTCCAGCTTCCGTGTTGATCTGGGAGAACGGACAAACGCGCGAAGAACGCTACTGGCGGTTAGCAACGAAGCCGAATCCCCTCATTCAGACCCCAGAAGACTGCAGCGAAGAGACCCGTTCTCTGCTGGCGCGAGCGGTCAAAAAACAACTAGTCAGTGACGTGCCCTTGGGACTCTATCTTTCCGGAGGTATCGATTCGAGTTCCCTGGTCGCCATGGCGGCTCCAGAAATGGCGCAACTCAAGACTTTTTCCCTCGCTTTCAATGAGCCTACCGACGAACTTGCCGATGCGCGCGTGGTGGCCGATGCGTTCGGAACAGAACATCAGGAAATGACCATCGAGTTTGACGCCTTATCGGTTTTCCCTGAGGTGACTTGGCATGTCGAGGAGCCCAAAGAAAATGCGATTCAACTTTACCTTCTATCCCGATTTGCTGCCCAGCATGTGAAAGTAGCGCTTTCCGGTCTCGGCGGTGACGAGTTGTTTGGCGGATATCGCATCTTCGACTACCTCCGTCCCTTCGTTCCCTCGCAGAAAGTTGCAAGCCGGGGTCTGAATGCGGCATTCTTATGGCCTTTGCGAAACGCTTTCTCTCTGGTGAGCAGCCATCTCGGCTCCATGCAGTTTGACCTCGCCAAGAGAGGCATAGATTACCTTTTGTCGTGGGGTGCGCCTGAAAGGACTTATCTCATTCTCCGGAACATGTGGGAGTATGATCGACGGCATTTCCGCGCTATCTACACGCCTGAGGCTCAGCAGCAAATCGAACGCGGGGTAGAGGCTTTTTTTTCTCCCTTTTTTCAACAGACAGTGGGTGATATGCGGGAAGCCGTGCTCAGAGCGGAATTTGCTTTCAAGATGGTGGACGATTTTCTCTTGAACGAAGACAGAACCTCGATGGCTAATTCGTTGGAGGTCCGGGTTCCTTTCCTGGATAAGGAGCTGGTCGAATTTGCCTTCTCCATTCCGGCCTCGGTGAAATTTGCGGATGGAGGGCTCAAAACCGTGCTCAAAACCGCCATGAAAGGAATTTTACCCGACGTTACGCTTAAGAAACCAAAATGGGGGTTTACCTTTGATTCTTTCTTCCAGTTTCAAAAAGATCTGAGAAGCCTCGCTCAAGCAGAACTCACAGAGCCGTTTATTCGTCAGCAAGGCATCTTTAATTACCGTTTCATTCGCAGCATCCTTGACCACCCTCCCCACCGTTGGCTGCGTTGGCATTACTTTCTGCTGTGGTTGATCCTGGGAGTGAAAGTGTGGGAAGACTTGTTTATTCGCAAACGCTTGCTGGCCGCTTATTCTGATGGACAGAGGTCACACAGAAATGAAGATGGATCGGGCCGCGCGCGATGATTGGACAATAACGCTTGTCCAGATTTGCTTGATCCTGAGAATGCGGGCGTAAAAGCCCAGAGTTATAAAAAAGCCTCGACTTTTCAAGCATGAGAATATTTCATGAAGTATATTTTAGGTCTTTCCGCTTTTTATCATGATAGTGCGGCGTGTCTCGTGCGTAATGGGGAAATTGTTGCGGCGGCGCAAGAAGAACGGTTCACGCGGAAAAAACATGACGCGAGGTTCCCGAGCGAGGCTATCCGCTACTGCCTCCGTGAGGGGAATATTACCGTGAACGATCTTCAGAGCCTGGTGTTTTATGAGAAGCCGATCGTAAAATTTGATCGTCTCCTGGAAACCTATTTGACGTTTGCTCCTCGTGGCATTCGTTCCTTTTTAATGGCCATGCCAGTCTGGCTTAAAGAAAAACTCTTTCTGAAGAATCTTTTGCAGAAAGAAATCATGGCTCTATCGGAGAAAGAAAACGAGAGAGCCTTCCCTCCCATATTATTTACCGAACATCACGAGTCCCATGCCGCGTCGGCATTCTATCCTTCGCCGTATCAAGCGGCTGCCGTACTCTGTATGGATGGGGTTGGAGAGTGGGCTACCACTTCCACATGGCTAGGTCAGGGTCGCCAATTGACGCCGCTTTGGAATATTTCTTTCCCTCATTCCCTTGGTCTCCTCTACTCCGCTTTTACTTACTACACGGGGTTTAAAGTGAACTCTGGTGAATACAAAGTGATGGGTCTTGCTCCCTATGGAAAGCCCCGTTACGTCCAAACCATTTATGATCACTTGCTCGACTTAAAGTCAGACGGGACTTTCCGGCTCAATATGGAGTATTTCAATTACTGTACTGGGCTGACCATGACGAACGCTAAGTTTAGCGATCTGTTTGGCGGCCCCCCCCGGCAACCCGAGACGCCGTTGAGTCAGCGGGAAATGGATCTTGCAAGATCGATCCAGGAGGTGACAGAAGAAGTGATGTTGCGTTTGGCTAGGACACTTCATCGGGAAACGAAGATGGATGCCCTCTGTTTGGCTGGAGGAGTGGCTCTCAATTGTGTGGGGAACGGTAGGATTTTGCGCGAGGGACCCTTTAATGATCTGTGGATTCAACCTGCGGCGGGCGATGCGGGCGGAGCAATTGGAGCGGCCTTGGTGGCGTGGCACCAACTGGAAGAGCAGCCGCGTAACGCGAACAACACGAGCGATAGCATGCAGGGGGGGTTTCTGGGACCGGCTTTTTCGACTGAAGAGATCGAATCGTTTTTAAGGAAAAGCGCAATCCCGTATATGTGCTTGAACGACGAAGAACTGTATAGACGAGTAGCGAAAGAACTGGCGGCGGGCAAGGTGGTCGGATGGTTGCAAGGGCGTATGGAATTTGGGCCGCGCTCGCTTGGCGGTCGAAGTATCTTAGGGGACGCTCGTAATCCTACTATGCAGTCAGCGATGAATCTGAAGATTAAATATCGTGAATCTTTTCGGCCTTTTGCTCCTTCTGTGCTACGAGAACGGCTCGCTGACTATTTTGCGTTGGAGGCTGATAGCCCGTACATGTTGCTCGTTGCGCCAGTTCTGGAGAAACGCCGCATGGAGCTTACTCCAGAGCAGCAAAATTTGTGGGGAATTGACTTATTACACATTCCCCGGTCGGATATTCCTAGATCGGAAGAGCACACG
>JBFWZL010000017.1:0-23640 GCA_050185455.1 Binatia bacterium
TTGTCCTGCACGGTTCCTTCGTAGTACAGTGGACTACCTTCTTTGTCACGCACTTAGCGGGCGGTTTCGGAAATCCAGATCCGTTCTCGCAATTTATGGCGGTATACTTCCGATTCAAAGTCGATCACTTTTTCATGCTCTTCCAAGAGGCGAGCAAACTCTTCTCGCCGATGCGGGTCCACATACCATTCAGTGGCGATATTGTTGATCGCCGGGAGCATTTCCTCCTCACTTGTGTAGCCGTTTAATCGCACCAGTGCAGGGTTGGCGCGCAGTTGGCGACCGTCGAGACTAGACCGATAAATGCCGATACTCGTCTGCTCAAAGATTGCGCGATACTCTTCCTCCGCCGCTTGCAAGTCGGCTGTGCGCTCCGCGACTTTACGCTCTAGCTCCTCGGCTTGCCGGCGCACTTGTGCGTGGAGGCGCGCTTGTTGCAGGGCGATGGCTAAGGAGGTCGCAATCTCTTGGACAATCTCCTTGTGTTCGGCGGAAAAAATTCCAGGGCTCTCTTTGCCTAAACTGAGCGCCCCAATCGTCTCCCCGCGAGCGGTTAAAGGAATATGCAAATGCGCGCGAATGCCTTCCGCGCGTAACCCCTCTCCCACCGGCGGTGGATCAGCAAGGACGAGGAGATCTTCCACTTCTACAACCTGCCCTTTGCGAAAGGCGTCAACGTCAACAATAGTTAGCGAAGAAAATGGTAAGCGCATCCCTGTCGGGAAACGGGTCTCGCCGGGCACATCCACCGCTAATAGTAAAGACTCGCGCGCCGCAAAATCCATCAAGGACACGCTCGCTCGCCGGCAAGGGACAAGTTGCCGCAGACGCGGGAGGGCCGCCTGCGCAATCGCTTCCGGCGACTGCGCCATTTGGATGGCGCGATCAATCTCGTGCAAGATAGCGAGACGCTCGGCATAGCGACGCCTTTCTTCTTCCGCTCTGGCGCGCGCGGTGACGTCGGACATAGCGCCGACGATGCGCGTTGGCGCTCCAGTGTCGTTGTATATAATCAGCGCGCGATCCGCTAGGAACAGCTCGGTTCCATCGTCGCGTTGAAACCGATACTCGCTTGTCCATACTCGGTTCCGTTCTTTCATCGCAGCTTGCAAACTTGTGCGAGTTCGCTGACGATCGTCTGGATGGAGATGCGTTTCCCACCAATCTTCTCTCCCGCTAAGAGAAACAGGAAGCTGCAACAAGCGCACGTATCCTTCACTGCGCCAGATCGTACCCACTTTGAGATCCCTATCGTAAATAGCGTCGCCCGTTGCTTCTGTAACAAGACGAAACCGCTTTTCACTCTTACGCACGGCCTGCACGGCCTCTGCCAGTGTTTTTCGTTCGCGTTCACTTTGTAAGTGCATCAGCTCCATACGACCGGCAGTGCGCAGTCGCACCGTATGAACCAACACAGCAAGCACAGTGGCGATAAATAAAGCAAAGCCGAAATGGGTCCACGCCGGCGCCGGAGGAGCCGCCCATACCGCCGTTCCCCAGCCTATCCAGGTCACCGCCAACAAAAGGAGCAGCCAGCGCACCGACAACAGAAATAGGCCCACGCCAATGATAAAGAGAATGAAATTGGTGGTTTGCTGGGGTTCCGGAACAAGAAAAAGATGGAGGAAACCATCTGCCAAAGTCAGACTACAAATGCCTACGGCAATGGGATGCGCCAGGTGCGTAGGCATCGCCTCTCGGTCCAGGCGAAAAAACCCGAGCAAAAATATCGTCGCGGAAACGACGGCAGCGGAGCTTAAAGGAATCGCTTTGGCGGCTGGCAACACGAAGGGATGACTCGCCGCCAACACGAGAAAAAGGAACGCAAGACCAAGAGTGACAAGCCGCAGGTTATCGTACACGATGGAGTCGAGCGCCGCACGTAATGCCGACTCTTCTGTCAACGTGAGCGACACTGGCTGCGTCCGCCATGAAGAAGGAGACTGAAGAGCATCTGCAGACTCTTTTCCGTCTCTATCCCGTCTCTCGCCCAGCACAGCGCCCAAGCTCCCATTCCATCGGATATACTGTCTAATCGGTATCGCCCGCCACGTCACGATGTAGCCTCCCCGTACCATTCCCTGTTTGTCGAGGTCAAGAGAGGGTCCCTCTTAAAGGAAGAGTCGAAACCAAAGCGCAACCACTCGCTTCATAAAACGTCAAGCATCATTGTAGCTGAAACCTGAAGAGAAAAGGAAAGGAAGACACCTATGCAGTCGCGGCCTCGAAGGGATGAACTCGACTACGCACGACAAGTGAATATTTTTACTGTCACACTCAACGTATTACAGCTCAGTCTATACGGGACTCTTCCTATGCAAACAAAATAAACTCCGGTAGCGGTGTCCAACCACCTCTGCGCAAGTCGCCATCACCTCCCTTCTCCGCTTCTGACAATGAGAAAAAGTGCATACTCACGCCTTTAGCAAAAGTCGATTTGCATCCTCTAATCGATCGCTGAGAATCTTGGAAATATTAAAGAAGATTTCAGTGGCGATGCGGGGGTACCGGCGTTTCAGACGATTCAGAAAACGCTCATTGACCATCAGCACCTCGACATCTTCCGTCGCCACTACGTCCGCCGTCCGTTCATGACGACGGATCAATCCCATTTCTCCAAAGACATCTCCACGGGTGAGCGTCCGGACACGCCGAGGAGCTCCATTCGTGGCAATGAACACATCGGCGGTTCCGTTCACCAAGACGTACATCTCATTGCCGGTGTCGCCTCGACGCAGAATAGGATGGCCCTGCGGAAAGACTTGTAATTCTCCCATCAATGTCACAATTTTGGCTTGCAGTGGGCGCAACCCGGCAAACAACGAAATCGTCCGGTGAGGTTCTCGCCCTAATTTCAAATAGAGAAGATCCCACAAGGTGATGATCCGCGTCGTAGTTAGCAGTGCCGGCAACAACACGATATCTCCGACAAACACGACCAGGACGGTCACTGCCGACAGGACGCCGAATTCACGAAGTGGCATGAAAGTCGACAAACACAACGTCATAAATCCTAAAAAGGTTAATACGGAAGTGTAGAATGCTGGTTTCCCAACGGTCGAAAATGTCTGAAGCAGCGCCTGTCCTTCATCAGTGGTGGCGCGCACCTGTTTACTGAGTCGTGTCATGAGATGAATCGTGTCGTCCACCGCCAAGCCCAGCACCACCGACGCGATGATACTCGTACTCGGACTCAAGACCGCCCCGGTCACACCCATCAGTCCAAAGAACACGACAATGGGAAAGAGGTTAGGAATCATAGCCAAAAAACCAATCCGTACGGAGAGAAACATCACGGCTAGCAGAATAAAGATCACAACCGCTGTCAGGGACAAACTCTGAATTTGGCCGGTGATCAGATCGCTAGCTGTACGCGTCTGCAAAATGAGCTTGCCGGTAGGATGCGCTCGGAGTTCCGGGGGAAAATGCTCGTTAGCATACGCGGAGATTTTTTCTACAGTCGCGGCGATGTCGCTGGGCGAGGAGAGGGACGTTTGCACAAGCATGTTCGTGCGTGAATACTTGGGATAGTCGACGATGTGCGCAATCGTAGTGGGAATCAACGCAAAAAACTGGAAAATCCCTTCGAGTTGGGTCGGGTCCTCCCAAAAGGGCTGTGGCTTCACCGCTGGGGGTTCCCCTTCGAGCGGAGGAATCGCATGAACGCCTTTTTCCACTAGCTCGGCGGCGTCAACCAACGAGAGGGTCTTATTGATGCCCGGCAGGGAATCAATATAACTTTGTAGATCCTTAATGCGATGCAGCGTCTCCCATTTCCGCATGATGCCTTCTTCGGCGCCATCGATCATCACGTAAAAGCCCATGCTGCCGGCCAGATGGCGGCCAACAACGTCGGCGGCTTGGCGAACGGGATGCTGTTCCGAAAAGACGGATAAGAAGTTAGAGCCGACTCGTAGAGAAGGAATCGGCCAGAGTGAAAGGAGACCAATAAGCGCACTGCTAATGAGGATGACGCTACGGTGACGAATCACCCTACCCACCAGCCACTGCAACGCCGACTGGATTCCTAGAGCAGCGCCAGCGTCAGCGCGTTGTGGCAAGCGGAAGAACGTCAGCAGCGCCGGCGTCAGAATCACGGAAAGGGCAAACGCGAAGGTAATGCCCACTGCAGCGTACAATCCCATTTCTCGAATACTGACAATTCCATTCACGAGGAGCGCCAAAAATCCCACCGCCGTCGTCAACGCGGCCAGGAAGACCGGCGCGGTCACCACCCGCACGGTGTCCTGTACAACGTCCTCCACGCGTCGATCACGTTGCGCCAGTTCGTAGTACGTGGCGATCACGTGCAGGGAATAGGCAACTCCTAACACCAGGATCAACAGTGGCAGAGCAAGCGTTCCGATGCTTAAGCGACTCCCGGCCAGCACCATCAAGCCCAACGTCCAGATCAAGCTGACTATAACAGTCACAGTAGGCAGGAGGACGCCACGTAGCGAGCGGAAACTGACAAACAAGACCCCAATGATGAACAACAACCCGATCGGTAGCAGCGTACGCATATCCTCCGCCATCGCCTTAGCGGAGTATGCCTTAAAGTGCGGCAGGCCGGTGTAATAGAGCTGTTCCGGACCCTGTTCACGGTCCACAACCTCCTGGATTTTATCGTCCACGCCACGGCGAACATATTCGTCCGTCGTCATAGGCGTAAAGGAAATGGAAATACCTGCCGCACGTCCATCCAATGAGACAAACGTTTTCAGATAAATCGGTTGTTCGACCACCTTCTGTTTGAGGGCGGAGATTTCCGCAGCCGAGGGCGGCATGTTGGGCAGCAGACGGGTCGTTTCCTGCGCTACACTCTGAATGATGTCCTCTGCATTGGCGAGACTCCGGACCCCTTGCACTTCAGGAATTTGTTGCAGCGCCTCCGTAATCCGCGCAAGCTTCTCCAATACAGCGGGGGTATACACATCATCAGCGATCAAGCCAATGATACCTGCCTCATCATTGCCAAACTGCTGAATGACCTGCTCGTAGTAGGCCCTTTCTGGATCGTCTTGAGGCAGGAGGCTCTCAATTGAGCTGTCATACTCGATATGTCGCGCATGATACGCAAAAAACACAGTGATGCACGAAAGCAGCACCAACAGGAGCGCGGGACGATAAACGATGAAATGAATCAACCGTGCTGTCATGTGTTCCCCTCCGTAAAGTGCGCCCGAGCCCCCCTCTGGCCCACGAGTACAATTTTACCCGTCAGACTGAAAAGACGAGCCGCAGGAATCAACCTGCTCTTATCGAGTCAGGAGAGGACATATAGGAAATAACATCCTCGTGTCTATGGCTGTTAGCAGCAGGGGGCATTACACTGTTCTCTTGCATTTTGTTGAGTTTTTCGCGAAGAAGTCAAAGGACAAAATTTGCAGACCGGCGAGGAAGTTCCTACTCAATGAAGACTGTCACTGTTTTGCTGATCGGCGCCGTTGGCGAAAACGTTGTTGAACACATCACCGCAGTATCTCCAGCCGTGCGCGTTATCGACGCTCGTGGTCAGTTCGAGGTAGAGTATCCAGGAACGTGGCCCGAGGAGACCGTGCGACGTTACGTCCCACACTCACTCATCGCCCAAAGCACACTGACGCGAGCAGAGAGAGACGCTTTACTGGCGCAAGCCGATGTCATTTGTCTTCGTTTCCCTTTTCCGCTGGATCTGCGCACGCGTGCGTCGCGCCTGCAATGGCTCCATCAAACGCCGGCAGGGGCCTCAAATCTTCGCATGGGCGATCTTTGGGGCAGTCCCATTACTGTCACCACTTCGCGCGGTCAAAATAATGCTTTACCGATCGCGGAATATCTGCTGGCGACGATTCTGCTTTTCGCGAAGTCATTACCGCAAGCATTCCATGATCAAGCGCAGCAAACGTTCGATCGTCGGCAGTATCGGCCCGTACTCGTGCAAGGGAAGACACTCGGAATTATCGGTCTTGGAGGCATTGGGTCGGAAGCGGCACGCCTCGCAAAAGCCGTCGGTATGCGAGTCATCGCCACTCGTCGCTCGGTCACAACGGCGCAGAGTCGCACCCAAGGAGTCGATGAATTGCTCCCACCGACCAACCTTGCCGCGCTCTTGGAGCAAAGCGATTTTGTCGCGCTCTGCGCGCAGTGGACCCCGGAGACGGATAAGCTGATTGGAGCAGCTGAACTCCGGCGCATGAAGTGCAGCGCCTATCTGCTCAATGTCGCGCGCGGAGAACTGATTGATCAAGCGGCGTTGCTCACCGCCTTACAAGAAGGGTGGATTGCCGGCGCAGCGCTCGATGTTTACGAGGGAGAATTCACCGGTCCGCCGCCGGCAGCGCTCTGGGCGTTACCGAACGTTATCATTACCCCCCATACGTCCGTGGGCACGGATGTACAGCACGCCCGCGGTATTGAGCTGTTTTGTGACAACCTGCACCGTTACCTTAATGGCGAACCACTGCTCAACGTAATCGATTGGGAGCGAGGGTATTAAGAAAAAAATGAGGAGGGGAATACCATGCCAGGTCCATTAACTGGAATCAAAGTATTAGATTTTGGCCGCGCCGCTGTCGGCCCAGTGTCCGCGCAGTATTTAGGATTCCTCGGCGCGGATGTCATCAAGATCGAACCGCCAGAGGGCGATCCCGTGCGCAATGTCGCCACGTTCAAGAAAGGCATGGGGACCACCTTTCTCGGGAACAACCTGACCAAGCGCGGCATCATGCTCGATCTGAAAAAGCCGCAAGACAAAGAATTCGCCCTGCGCCTTATTCGATGGACGGATGTGGTTATCGAGAATTTTCGCTCCAAAGATGTGATGGAAAAGCTCGGACTGGGCTACAACGCCATGACGGCGTTGAACCCGTGCGTCATTTATCTCAGCTCCGGCGCCTATGGCAATGCGGGGCCGATGCAAGGCATGACCAGCAACGAGTGGTACGGACAAGCCAGTAGCGGCGCGACGTCGGTAACAGGAACAGAAGGCGGTCCGTTCGAGTTCGTGCGCGGCATTGCCCAATTCGACTGGAACGGGGCGATGATCAACCTCGAAGCCATGCTCACCGCGCTCTATGTTCGCGAGCAGACCGGGCGCGGGATGATGATCGAAACCTCGCAGTTCCAGTCCTCGTTGGTCGCGGGCACGACGCGCTTCGCCGAATACTTCGCCACTGAACAAACACCACAACCGTTAGGCAGCGCTCGCCCCAATGTGGTTCCGGATCAAGCCTTCGCTACCGCCGACGGCTACATCAACGTGAGCGTGCCGCATGAAGGATTTTGGTCGAAGTTCTGTGACGCCATGGGACGTGCGGATCTGCAAAGTGAGGTGCGGTTTTCCACGAATGCCGAGCGAGTCGCCAATCGCAGCGCACTGGTCGCCGAGCTGGAACCTCTCTTCCGCTCACAGCCAAGCGGCTACTGGCTGTGGCAATTACGCAAGCATGACGTGCCCTGCGGACCATATTTTAGTGATGAGCTGGTGAGCAATATTCTCCAGCAGCATCCGCAGGTGCAAGCAAATGAGATGATGACGATTGTGGATAGCCAGTGGGGAAAAATGCACTCAGCCACGCCGCACTGGCGTTTCAGCAAAACCCCGGCGGTCATCACGCGGCCATCGCCGGCGCTCGACGAACATCATCAAGAAATTGTCACACAGATCAACCGTGAAGTATCAAGCACAAACGGTGGTCAGAAAACGACAAGTAAAGCAACCAACGGCTCGCTCGCCCTCTCGGGCGTGAAAGTCATCGATCTTTCCCAAGGCGTATCCGGCGCGATGTGTAGCATGCAGTTGGGCGACCTGGGCGCGGAAGTGATCAAAGTCGAGCCGCCCAGCGGCGATTGGCTCCGGCAGATTGGTCCATTCGTCAAATCGGAAAGTTCTCTGTTTGTCCAATTGAACCGCAACAAACGCAGCCTCGCGCTCGACCTCAAAACACCAGCCGGAAAAGAAGTGCTTCGTCGCTTGCTCGCCGAGGCCGATGTCGTGCTAGAAGGTTATCGTCCCGGTGTGATGAAACGCTTGGGGTTCGATTATGAAGCCGTGGCGGCAAGCAATCCCCGCATTATTTATTGCTCCATCTCCGCGTTTGGACGGAAAGGACCGTTGGCGGACCAGCCCGGCTCCGAACTGGCCATTCAGTCTTTCGTTGGTATCAACAGAAATCTTGGCAAAGCTGGTGAGCCGCCAGTGCGCACTGGCTTCGATCTCGCCGCGACGGAAACAGCCTTCGCCGCCTTTCAAGGCATTCTCGCGGCGCTGTTCTGGCGTTCACGTAGTGGCGAAGGGCAGCAGGTTGATGTCTCCATGCTCGGCACGATGATCGCCGTCAGCCAGTGGCAACTCGCCGCCGAGAATGATCCAGACGAATGGGCGGGTCGACAGTTACTCGGCTACACCGAACCACGAGATTCGGGCTTTCAGCTCCGCGACGGCGCGGTGTTGTTCTCGTTGCGCGGCGACGGTGAAGCCTGGGACAAATTCTTCATTGCGCTCAATCGTATGGACCTCGCCGCCGATCCACGTTTTGCAGTGGGAAATCTCCTAGTGATCAATCGCGACCTTGAAGCAGCCATTCGCAACGATCTCAAGAAATGGAGCGTCGAGGAATTTCGTCATCTGGTGCAAGATGAACTCGGCGGCACCATTACCGTGCTACAAACACTGCACAGCGTCATGCACAGCGAGCAAACCGCCGCTATCGGCGCGGTGCGAACGATGGAACATCCTGTGTGTGGGCGCATGCTGACTCTGAACCCGCCGTGGAAATTTTCTGAACCGCTAACGGCTTTACGTCGTCCCGCGCCATTGCTGGGCCAGCACACCGACGAAATTTTACGCGAGCATGGGTACGCAGCAGACGACATCGCCGCGTTTCGGACGCAGGGAGTAACGACGTAACCATCGGCATTGGATTCCCTCACCCCTTGTGGGAGAGGGACAGGGTGAGGGGTATAACGTCAGCCTGTAGCCCGGATGGAACGGAGTGGAATCCGGGATTCCTGCTCCGCTCCCCATTCACTCCTGGATTACGCTTCGCTTCATCCAGGCTACATTCTTAATACCCTGCTGTTCAGAAGGAAGTAAAATCTCCCTATGGTCACGCGTTCCAAGAAAGCACCGCAACGTCCGCGAAAGATGAAGCAAGACCCTTTTGCAGTCGCCGAGCAGCGCATTCAAGCCGCACTAGAATCAGGTGCGCGTAATCTTACTCTCAGTGTGCTTGGGCTGACGGAATTGCCATCCTCTATCAGCCACCTTGCCCAGCTCCAGCTGCTGGACGTTTCCGACAATCAACTAGCAGAGTTGCCCGAGAGTATCGGTCAACTCTCTCAGCTCCAGCAGCTTTTTCTTCACAGCAATCCAGCTCTTAGGTTCCCCCTAGAGGTTCTCGGCCCACATTGGGGCAAGGTTACGAGAGAAAAAAACAAACCTGCCAGTCCCTCCAGTATTCTCGAATACTACTTCCGCAACCGAGTCAGCCGACCGTTGAACGAAGCCAAGATGATCCTGGTTGGTCGGGGCGGGGTCGGAAAAACCTCGCTGGGGCAACGGCTCGTGCATGAAAAATTTGACGCGAACGAAAAGAAAACCGATGGCATCGCTATTACTCCCTGGCAAGTGAAAGTCGGCGACGACCAGGTGCGGCTCAACATCTGGGACTTCGGTGGGCAGGAGATCATGCACGCCACACATCAGTTTTTCATGACCAAGCGCAGCCTGTATCTGCTGGTGATCGACGTTCGTGCGGGTAAGCATGAATCGAACATCGAATATTGGCTGCGCCTGATCGAAAGCTTCGGCGGCGACTCGCCGGTGGTCGTGGTCATCAACAAGATCAAGGAACACCCGCTCGACCTCAACCGGCGCGGCCTGCAGCAGAAGTTTCCCAATATCCGTGACTTTCTCAACACCGACTGCGCAGCCAACATCGGCATTGAGAAATTATTACGCGCGATCCAGCGCGAGACGGACCGACTGCCGAATCTGCGCGATCCGTTTCCCGCGAGCTGGTTCATGGTCAAGGATCATTTGCGCGACTTACAAGAGAACTTCATCAGCTATGAACAATATCAAACTCTGTGCTCGCGCAATGGCGTCACGGAAACGCAGAGCCAGCACACGCTGGTGGGATTTCTGCACGACTTGGGCATCGTGGTGAATTTTCGTGAGGACCAGCGTTTGGCGGATACGCACGTGCTCAATCCGCATTGGGTCACGAATGGCATCTACAAGGTGCTCAACACGGACACCCTGGCGCGTAAGCAGGGCGAACTGCGCCTGCAGGATCTCGCGCATCTGCTCGACGCCAAAGTTTATCCGCCACACATGCATCGGTTTCTGTACGATCTGATGGAAAAGTTTGAGCTGGGTTACGAATTTTACGATAACCGCGGACAGTATCTGGTACCTGAACTGCTCAGCGAGGAAGAACCTGCCGGTCTGGAGGAGTTCGCCGAGACCGATGCGCTGCGCTTCGCCTATCACTACAATGTCTTACCGGAAGGCTTGTTACCGCGTTTCATCGTGCGGTCGCGGGCGCTCAACACGGATTTGCCGCGTTGGCGGACTGGCGCCGTGCTGGCTTTTGAAGGCAACCGCGCGCTGGTGAAAGCTGACAGCGAGGATCGCGTGGTGTCGATCTCGGTCATTGGCAATCCTCCGGGGCGACGGCGTTTGCTCTCGGTCATCCGCTCAGACTTCGAGCGTATTCATCATTCGATCTCCCGATTGAAGGTGGAGGAGAAGATCCCTATCCCTGGACAGTCTGGGGTCGTGGTGGATTACGAAACCTTACAGGTGTTGGAAAACGAAAAAGAAACTGAACTCAAAATCATCGTCAACGGCAAACTATTGAAACTCAATGTCTCGGACTTGCTCAATGGCGTGGAGGACCCAGCAGCGCGCACGCAAGACACGGAACGTGAAATGCACACGGCGTTCAAAGAAGCAGTCAACGTTGTCTTCAGCTACTCGCATAAAGACGAAGCCCTGCGTGATCAACTTGCAACCCACCTCAAGATCCTCGAACGTAACCAGGTGATTGCCTCGTGGCATGATCGAAAAATTCCGCCAGGAGATGAGTGGAAGAACGCTATCGACGCCAACTTCCAGCGGGTGGACCTGGTACTCCTGTTGGTGAGCGCGGATTTCATCGCCTCGGATTATTGTTATGAGACTGAGATGACGGGAGCATTGGAGCGCCGAGAAAAAGGAGAAGCTGAAGTTGTTCCCATCATTGTGCGCCCATGTCGTTGGCAAATCGCGCCTTTCAGTAAGCTACAGGCGCTTCCCAAGAATGGGGAACCAGTAACAAGTACGAGTTGGAATAGTCCAGACGATGCGTGGCTGAACGTGGAAGAGGGAATTGAGAAGGCTGCGGAGGAAATTCGTAGGAGACGGAAGTAGCAAACATGGTGCATAAATGCACTCTACAACTGAGCCCCCTTCACCAACAAAAAAGGGCAGCCTGGGGAGCTGCCCTTCTCATCTGTTCAGCGCTTTTGGTGCGCAAACGCACCCTACACCTGAGAAAACGCCTTACGCCGCTTTCAGGTTGCCTACGACGGACTCACGCTTACCGGAGGCCGGCAACGGACGCGAGCCTGGTTTCACTTCAAAAGGGCCAGGAAGGTTAAGTTCTTTCGCCATTTCGCGCATGGCTGGCAGCACTTCCGTGCCTAACAAGCGCAGGCAGGTCTTGCGATCCTCAAAGCTCATCGGCCCATGATGGTACCAAATGCCGAAGATGCCAGGCCGCAGCGTTTCCAGCATGACGCGGATGCGTTTGATCACGGTCTCTGGCGTCCCCGCGATAACCAAGCCGCTCTCCAGAGCGTCTTGATAGTTCTTATCAATGCTGCGTTTCACTTCTTCAACATCGATCTTACCCTGCGTGAAACGAATGATTTCCGTTCCCGTGCGTGGGTCGGTCATCGCTTTCGCCAACCGCTTGGTGGCTTCCTTTGAGTTGTATCCTGGAGGGAACATCCACTCGGCGCGAGCGAAGGACCCAAAGCCGCCGCCGAAAACGAATCCTTTGGCTAGCTCTCGCGCTTTCTCTTCCGTCTCGGCCACGCACACGTTCTGCAAGTAGCCGAAATTTTCCGGCCCAGCCTGATAGCCGGTTTGCTCCGCCACGTCGGCATAGAGGTTCACCATCTCGACCGTGGGTTCCAGGTTGGTGCCCAAGGCGACATAGGGGTAGCGATGCTTCGCGCTCCAAATCACGGTTTCCGGACTAATGATGCCGGGAATCCAAATCTGCGGCACGGGTTTCTGCAGCGGCAGCGCCCAAGGATTTACATGACGGTAGTGATAGTGTTTTCCTTCATGACGCCAAGGTCCCGGCTTTGTCCACGCGTTGATGATGAAGTCATGAGCTTCGTTGAAGCGTTCACGATTGAAGGCCGGGTTCGTGTTATTCGCGATGCTTTCGCTGCCGGCGCCGCGCACCCAACCGGGCACGAGCCGTCCGCCGGAGATCATGTCAATCGTCGCCAACTCCTCCGCCAGTCGCAAGGGATCAGCAACCGGGAGGGGATTGCCCAACAACACGATCTTCACTCTCTTGGTGATGCGGGCCAGGATAGCGGCTTCCACGTCCATCACCGACCCTCCACAGAAGGGGGTTTGGTGATGTTCGTTGAGCATCACGCCATCAAAGCCCAACTCCTCGGCGTAGACGCGCTCGTCCAAATATTCGTTCATGAGCCGGCTGCCGATTTGCGCATTAAAGTTGGTATTAGGGATACCAAAGTAGCTGCTACCATTTTCGATGATCAAGTCCTCTGGCAGCTCGATATACGCACGTTCGGAAAATGACATAATATGCATAGAGATCCCTCCTTTCGCGTCGTTACGCTAAAAATCGTTGTAGATGTTGCGAGAATTCCGCTTGTTTCTCAACCTCTGGCCGATGCCCGCAGTTATCAAATGCAACCAGCTCAGCACCAGGTATCGACTTCTTATACACCTCAGCGGCGCTAAAAGGAACAATCTGGTCCTGTTTTCCCCACACAAGCAAGGTTGGAAGGCCAACCACGTTTTCCAACAAGGAAGCAAAGTTTGGATAGAACATATAGGGGGTCCAAGCGAGTCGAGAGGTTTCCGCACGGGCGTCCTCCCACGCTTCAAATTGTTCCGGAGTTTGTTCTCCGCCGTAGAGTTTGGCGAATTCCGGAGCGCTTTGCGTATCCTTCACGCTGGCGTCGAGGTAGGCTTTCGCGGTCACGATGAACAGATCCATGATGTCGCCTTCCGGCGGTTTAACGCCGGCGGGAGCTACCAAGACCATTTTGCGGAACTGCGAAGGATCACTCGCGGCCATGTCCGCGGCGATCCAGCCGCCCAAGGAAAAGCCGATCACATCGAGCGGTCTCAGACCACGTTCGCGCAGCACCTTCGTATAAAAGGCGCCGAGGTCGCGCACATTTCGCACCCTCTCCACCCGCGGCGATTTGCCAAAGCCAGGATGTTGCGGAATGATGACGGTCCGGCTGCGCGCCAACTCGGAATGCCAGCGTAACCAGCCCGGATGACCCAGTTCTTCATGCAACACAAGGATGGGCGCGCCCGTTCCTCCTGTGATGCAAGTCAAATCAGTGCCAGCCACGTGCACTGTCTCTTCACGCCATTCTTGATTTGCCATGTGTATTTACATCCTCCTTCGAGAGAAGCAACGCTCCCCAACAGACCCAGGCACGGAACACTGTCGGAGGCTCTTTATTGACAACGACTGAAGACACGCAGTGTCTCTCCCTATTTTCCAATGCGACTCAGTAGTCCAGCTCCCCCTCGTCACCGACAAGAGGCTTTTCAGGAGAGAGTGCCCTTATCTCACCTTTCCTCCGAACAACTGGGCGATACAGAGCCCATAAACTACAGAACCTTAGCTGTCTACACCCATTGCGACCAGATATGGCGCTGGTAGATTTTGGGGAGTTCGGTAGGCAAAGAATGCACCTCTTCAATGACCATGTAACGCGACGAGGGACACATTTCCCGTAAATAATCGTGCCCTCCTTTATCGATGGTCAGGAAGAAAGATGTAATGCCGCCGCGCTCGGCTTCGCGTAGCGCCACGAGAGTGTCGCGCAATCCGTACATTGGCGGAATAACAGGTTTGCCATAATCTTCATCTTCAGGATATCCGTCGCTTAGCACCACCAATAACCGTGAACGGCTGGAGATACTTTTAAGCCTGCGCGTTGCGTGTCGTACCGCCGCCCCCATCCGCGTACTGCCCTGCGGCGTCAGCGCGCCAATGCGTCCTTGAATCTCCGTGGACAGCGATTCCTTAAAATTTTTCACCGGATAGACTTCGATATCATGCCGCCCACTGCTAGAGAACCCATAAATTGCGTAGGCGTCACCAATTTCTTCCAGCGCCACGGCTAAGAGCACTACCGCTTCTTTGATCAAATCAATGACCCGAGGTCCTTCCGGTTTGCTCGGGGCTGAGGATTCAGTCGCAGCCGCGGCAGGCGAGCGCACGGCGGTGGAAGAACTCAAATCCAGCAAGAACAGCACGGCGACATCGCGTTCAAGTAATTGCCGCGCGCTATAGACCTTGAGAGAAGGTGATACCCCGCTGCGCCGATCAACATGAGCGGCCACGACCGCATTGAGATCAATTTCCTCCCCATCCTCCAATCCTTTCACCTGCTGGTGCATCCGCGGACGTAGTTTCTGGAATTCTTGCTTGATGTTTCTAATCAAATCAGCGTAGGTTGTTAAAGTCTGGGAAAAAAACACGCCGTCATCTCCAAGAAGCGGGGTTTCCCGGACCTCGCACCAATGCGGACGATAATCCTCAATCTCGTAATCCCACTCGTCATACACGTAACGCAGATCCGCCGTGGTGAGCGCACGACGAGGACGGGACTTCAGATCTTCTAGCGAAGAAGAAGCCTTACTCCCTCTTCCCAAATTCACGCCCGTGATAAACCCCATTCCTTCTTCCGCGCTATCCTCAAAGTCCTCCCGAATAGGGTTAGCGGCATCCGCGGCTGGAATCGACTCATGGCCTAGGAATCTCACGTATAATCTCGTCGCCAGCACTAAGGAATCGTCCACGGTCCCAGCCTTACACAGCTTGAACCATGTTCCATTTGTGACACGAGACAATACCGTGGGAATTTCCGCAGGAAGTAATTCTGTCAGCGATTCCGCCCACAATAAGTCAGCTTGTAACCCTGGATAGAGAGGAGCGAGCCGAGCGGTGATGCGTTTTCCTTCGATACACAGAAAGAGGGCCTGCATAAGATCAGGACGGGGAAAAAGCTGGAAATAAGAGGCCAAATCAACGGAAGGCGCGGCCTCTAGAGTCATCACCGTGGTCAGCAGTGGAGCCAAAAACGGCCACAGACGCGACGGGACGCACGTGTATGTACCAAACTCCACGCGACCGACCTGATGAGCGACAAGCACACGATACAAGCGAAAATTCTCTTCATAAGAAGGAAAGCGATCGATGCAGAAGGGGAGCGGGATGACTTCGCCCTCTCCTTCCGCTAGAGGCGGTGGAAGAGATAACAGGTCAGTTTCGCTGAGACCGATCGCCTCACCACTTAACATGTGGAGAAATTTGAGTAAGACTCCTTGCACGTCGCTCAGATATACATGAGGAAAAGCGCCTCGCAGTGTCAGAATGCTCGTGCGTGATTTGAGCGCGAAAAAAGCCGCGCCGGCTTCGGACCCACGGCGGGCGATTTCTTCTCCGGTTGCAATCCAGGCAAGAGTTCGCTCTTCTCCAACTTCATCGTATACACGTCCAAGAGAACGAAAGAGTGGGACTACGGCGGCAGGAAAAAATTGCGAGAGCGAAGCGATCCGCTTAAGCAGTACGGCGCGGCTTTCCGCGGTAAGCGTGCGTAAGATTGGTCCCAACAAGGGGAGTAAAGTGGATAATGGTCGCGCGTCAAAGACGGCAGCGGCATGCACACTGCGAATCAACGGCTCATGCAAAAGAGGCGGTAATTCGGCAAGAATCGCTTCGACCTGTTGTTGATCACTCGGCGTCAGATAATAACGAACTTCTCCAGGAAGAGACATGGCGTATCGCTCGTTCACTGCGTTCGCTCCATAGCACATAGATTATGGCAGAAACAGGACCTGCCAGAGAGTGAACGCAGCAAATGAGCTATCTGCCAGGGAGTGCGTACTATTCAGCGGCTCCGTAACCGGTTATTACCGTCAACAATGTGTTGCACCAGTGTTCGCAGCATGGACTCACCCGCTGGATCTTGTAGCCATGTCCGCATGCCAAAATGTAATGGCTCCGGCCACTGGCCAAACTCAACCCAGGAATGTTCCGATACTTCCCAATTGAGTACGGGTTCAAACTCTTCCGGGACCAGTACGGTGTAGTTGTAGTATACAAATTGCGTCTTCTCGTCGCGAAAAGTAAAGCAGAGACGTAAGTCTTCAGGCTGTATGTGAATGCCCAACTCTTCCCGAGTCTCCCGAATGACCGCCTCTTCCGGCCCTTCACCGTGGTCGAGCGCGCCGCCGACCGTTCCCCAGGTTCCTGGCTGTAGGACACGAGAGGAGCGTTGCGTGAGCAACAACCGCCCGGTGTTGCCGGCAAGGAAAATGCCACCCGCGCCGCCAAACGCACCCCAAAAACCGGTGCGCCGAAAGGATTCTGAATGGGTCTCCCAATCATCGACAAGATGACTAATGCGATCCGTGAGTTTACTCATGCCCTTCCACTTCCCTTCTCTATACTTGCATTATCATAGACAGCAGGGAAAATTGAACACTCCTATATCTGGAGGAGAAACATGGCGATCAAGATGATTACCCACTATTTCGACTATAAAAGCCCTTATGCCTACCTGGCGCAAGAAGAAACCTTCCGCTTGCAGGAGGAGTTCGACGTCCAGGTCGATTTCCTACCACACACTTTAGACATTCCCAGCTTCCTTGGGGCAGCAGAAGTTGATCAAGCAGGACAGGTTGTGAGCGAAGCCCGCAATGCCCATCAGTGGCGGCGAGTAAAGTACAGTTACATGGACTGCCGACGCGAAGCGACTCGACGCGGCTTAATCATTCGTGGCCCTCGCCACATCTTCGACTCGTCCATCGCACATATCGGCATGCTCTACGCTAAACATCAAGGTGACTTTCGCCCCTATCACAACGTCGTTTACGAACGCTTCTGGAAACGTGAACTCGAAATTGAGAACCCGCACATCATCCAGCAAGTGTTACAGGAGGTCGGCGTCAATACGTCAGGATTCCTGGATTACCTCAATAGCGAAGGACGACGGGAGCACGACCAACTGCGCAAGGCGGCGGAGGACCTGGGAGTGTTTGGCGTCCCCAGCTACGTCGTGAACGGCGAGTTATTCTGGGGCGCGGAACGGATTCCGCGCGTGCGCGAGCGATTGACGCCGCGTTCCTAAGATGAAGAGAGATGGAATCCCAAATCCTCTTTCTTTGCACGGGCAACTATTATCGTAGCCGCTTCGCCGAGCTACTTTTTAACCACGCTGCCGTCGCTCTCGGTCTGCAATGGCGAGCAGCGTCACGAGGCATCGCCATTACGGAGAAAAACATTGGACCGATTTCTCCTTACGCGATTCAGAGACTCAGAGAGCATTGGATCCCGATTCCAGGAAACGTTTCCTATCCAGTGCAAGCCCAAGAGTACGATTTGGAGCAAGCGGACCGCATCATCGCCCTCTACGAACTTGAACATCGCCCCCTGCTACAACAGCGCTTTCCCGATTGGGAAGAAAGAGTCGGATTTTGGCATGTGCCGGACGTGCATCTCGTTACGGCAACAACTGCGTTGGCGACCATTGAAGGGAACGTACAAAGACTCATTGAAGAACTATCCGCGATTGATCTGGAGGCGTGAAAGCCGCCTTGTCAATCAATCCGACATTGTCGCCAAGGTCTGCTGGAAAGCACTTAAGGCAGGCGCATCGAAAAGGACAAAGAGCACCTGTTGCAGACTGGTGGAGCCGTTCAGATGGGTGCGAATTTCTTCCAGCATGACTTGCGCACATCGGGAAAGTGGAAACCCGGCAATACCGGTTCCGATTGCCGGGAAAGCGATGGAGGTCAGCTGTTTTTCCTCGGCTCGCTTGAGACTGTTGCTCGTGGAATCACGAAGGCTACCCTCGCTGGTAAGCCCTCCCAGCTGCATACTCGCAGCGTGAATGACATAGCGCGCTTTGAGTTGCCCCCCGCCGGTCATGGCGGCCTCTCCCAATGAGATTGGACCTGCGACATCACACTCCTGTTGAATCGTCGGTCCGCCTTTACGCCGGATGGCGCCGGCAACTCCGGCGCCAAGCTGCAACTGAGTGTTGGCGGCGTTCACCACCGCATCGACATCAGCATCAGTGATATCACCCTGAAGCAGGGTAATTTTGTTCTTCCAGCTCATCCCCGAGGTTTCTTTGATTTCTCGTCCGCTTGCGCTTCACGTACGGAGTTGCGAGTTGTGCTCTTCGCTTTCACAACCGCTTTTTTGTTGGCAGTCTTTGCTTGTCCACGCTTCGCGACTTGACGAGTGCGTTTGGTTTTTTTCGACGAGGCAAGCTTCGCTTTCCGTGCTCGCTCAAGCGCGGCAAGTCGCGCTTTCTCTTCGCTCTGCCACGGCGAATACGCTTTCAGAAACCCTCCTAAGGCTCCTGAAGGGATACGGAGACCATAGTGCTGCGGAATCGCCGCGCGTCCGGCCCGCACAGTCTCGCTTAACGCCGGATTCAATAATATCAGCTCTTCCTCGTCGGTCCCGGCAAATCGCGCCGCTGTCCGTAAGGGAATAGGCAGATCGACGGTCACTTTCTCATGAACGAGAGGGGTTTCCGTATGCAACGGCCCGAAATGATCTGCAAAATTCTTCTCTACCTGCAGCGCGGCAAGGAATTCCGGATAGAAATTTCTGGAAGCAAAACCGAACCGGCTACCTTTGTAGGATTTAATGATCGTCTCAATGTCGGTTGTCCCTACGGCATCAACCGCAGCCGCCATGCCTGCCGGACCGTGATTATAAGCCGTAATGGCCAACGGCCACGTGCCTAACTTTTCGTAATTAGCTTTGAGAAATCTCGCGGCGGCCTCACTCGCAATCAATGGATCACGACGTTCGTCAACAAGATTGTTAATCCGCATATTGTACATCCGGCCTGTCGCCGGCATAAATTGCCAGATCCCCGCTGCGCCAACTTTCGAGTACGCCTGCACGTTAAAACTTGATTCAATAAACGGCAGTCGCGTCAGTTCGACCGGAACGCCCGTCTGACGGAAAATTGCCTCCATCGCTTTGAGATACCGACGCGAAACCCGAATTCCTTCGGCAAATCGCTCCTTCACTCCCGTCTGCGAGCGCAGACGATCCTCACCAGCAGCTTGTTGAAATTTGTCTTGCCCTTTGACGTTCCGATAGAGATTCCAAACTTTTTGCTCCTCAGCGTTCAGTCCTTGGCAATTCGGACTACACTTATGCAGCGTCAATAGTATCGAACGTATGCGCTCGATTTCCAGCTTCGTTTGATCTTGCTTGATTTGATAGACGATCGCCTCGTCCAATCCTTCTTCATCGATCAAAGGTCGAAAGTCTAGCACCTTGTAGACTTTCATGTTCTCGGCGTCGTGAATGACGGACTGAAACTTTGAATGGGTTCCAAAGATCTTCTTCCAGAATTCGACTTGTGGGCGAAGAGACGCCGGATACGGAAAATGTCCCTTTGCTGATAACTGCGTCTGCTCATTACTTTCAGCACTCGTTCGGCTTCCCCCACACCACAAAAGAAGCAGTAAAGCCAGTCCTACAGTTTTATACGTCAGCACGTTCGTTGTCCGCATCGACCCTCCCTCTGACGCCTCCACAGCCGCGTCCATCCGTCCGTAGGGTTCCTGCGTGGGAATTGCAGTGTCCAAGTACTCCCACGCTGTTTCTCGGCTCCAAAGTTTTTTGTTGAGTAGCAATGGGGCGTCTCCCTGTCAACTGTTCGGTCGGTCAATGACTGACCTTCTTCTCTCTTCTCTCGAAGTAGAGTATAGAAGGCGACAGTTCGTCAGACTATTCGATTGCTTTTAGAATAGCAAAAATTAACCCATGAAAGTCAACCTTCTATGACCTCGCAGCTTGATCAGTCACGTGCTCAGTCGTTCGACCCAACCGTTCAGCCAGGAAAACATGCACCCCTTGCAGGAGTCCGTCCTGCAATTCGTCGGATGCACGGCTACGTTCCTGGAGAGCAGCCACAAGATAAACATTATCTCAAGTTAAACTCGAACGAGAACCCCTACCCTCCCTCCCCTCGCGTGCTTGAGGCCCTGCAGCAAGCAATCGGCACGGACCTCTGTCTCTACCCCGATCCGGTCGCCAATCGTTTGCGAGATACGGCAGCGGCGCGATACGGTTTTCGCCGAGACAACATCCTGGTGGGGAATGGCTCGGATGATCTGCTGACGATGCTCATGCGAACGTTTGTCGACCCAGGAGACCAGGTCGCGTTTCCCACGCCAACGTACAGCTTATATGACATCCTGGTCACCATGCAGGATGGAGCCGTCGTGCAGATTCCCTATCCATCAAACTTTTTCATTCCCGCTGCACTCACCGAAGTTGACGCCAAGCTCACCTTTCTTTGTCATCCCAACGCGCCCTCTGGAGTGTTGCATCCCCTGTCCCAGGTTGAAGAGTTAGCGCGAAAAACTCGTGGGGTGCTGGTCATCGATGAGGCCTATATCGACTTTGCCGATGAGACTGCCCTTCCTCTCGTGCATCGCTATCCACATGTCGTCGTGCTTCGCACCTTCTCCAAGTCATTCTCTTTAGCAGGGATGCGAATTGGATTGGCGTTTGGACATCCCGACCTGATAAGCGAAATGCTGAAGGTCAAAGATTCTTACAACGTCAATCGTCTCAGTATTGTCGCGGCGATAGCAGCCCTGGAAGACTATGACTGGATGCGCCAGAACGTGGACAAGATCTGCGCCACCCGTGAGCAATTGATAGTGGAACTCCGGAGCTTAGGGTACTTTGTCTACGATTCACAAGCCAATTTTGTACTGGCGCGGGAGGCAGGAGTGAATCAGGAAAGGATCTATCGCGGCGTCAGAGATCGGGGAATTTTGATACGCTATTTTTCAACGCCGGAGTTGTGCGATTGTTTACGAATTACAGTAGGTACGGACGAGCAAATTGATCAATTGTTAGCGGCGCTCCGCGAAACAAGACAAGGAACCTAGTCGGCAAGCAAGCTTATCCTCCTGCACTAGGGGCCTCTCAGAAAAAAGGACTTTTTTCATGAAATTCTCGCTTTTTCACCTCACCAGTTTCATCCCAGAATTGCACACTAGCGACGCACAGTTCTATCAAGACATGCTGACGGAAACGGATCGCGCGGAAGCGCATGGGTTTCATTCAGTCTGGTTCGCGGAACATCATTTCCATGAGTACGGAGGTCACCTTCCGTCCGTTCCTGTTCTGGGGGCAGCCGTTGCTCAACGCACCAAGAACATCCGCATCGGCTCCGGCATCTGCTTGCTGCCGTTACAGGACCCGATCCGTGTTGCGGAAGAATATGCTCTGTTGGACTGCCTCTCCGGTGGTCGCCTTGAATTCGGCATCGGCCGCGGCTTTCAGAAAATGGAGTACGATGCGTTCGAACGCGACATGGGAGACAGCCGCGCGCTCTTCGAGGAAGCGCATGACATCATTATGAAATCATGGACTGAAGAACATTTCTCTTATGAAGGCAAATTTCGTCAAGTTCATGACTTAAAAGTCATTCCCAAGCCGATCCAGAAGCTCCCACCGGTCTATGTCGCTTGTATCTTCACTGAAGAATCCTTCGAGTGGACGGGTAAAATGGGGTACAACCTCATGACCGTGCCGTACGCGTCCCCAGACCCAGAGTTCTTGATTGGCCGCATCAATGTATTTCGCAATGCTCGCAAGACGCACGGATACAAGACTGATCCGGAAGTGCTCGGCGTCTATCACTTTTACTGCGGAGAAACTCCGGAAAAAGCCAAAGAAGAGCCGCGTGAGGCGATGCTGCGTTACGTGCAAGCGGTTGTTGCGTCCAACAAAGAGCCTGCTTATTCCGAGCAATACAAAATGTACCGTGCGTTGCCGCAAGCGTTCCAGGGATTCAACTACGATTACCTCTATCCCCATAAAGTTATTTTCGGCGACCCCGACCAATGTGTTGAACGCATTAAGCAGATTCACAGCATGGGCGTCACAAACGTCAGCTTGCTCATTAACTTTGGCGGACTTGCGCATGACAAGATCATGGCGTCATTCGATCGGTTTGCGAAGCATGTAATGCCGAAGTGTCCATAAGCTGTTAGCCGGTAGCGCTTTGCTGTTTGTCGGACAAAAAGATTGTCCGAGCTAAAAGCTACAGGCTCATAGCTAAAAGCTGAGAAAGGAGGTTCGTATGAAGATTCAAATGTCCAAGGGGAGAGTCCCGAAACAAGCGCATGTCGCCATTCCGGAAGGCCTGTACGAGGAAGAACACGGGAGACAAGGCTTCTTCGGTCCGGTGACACAGTTTTACCACACCCATCCGCCCACCGATTGGAAAAGAATCGAGGGACCGCTCAAACCACGCGCCTTCAGCACCTACGATCTTAAGTCCACGGACCTCACCGATCCGCGTGGCGAACCTACAAAGGTGCTCTATAACAACGACGTCGCCCTGTTTATTTCACGCCGCTCGGAGCCCATGCCGTTTTGTTTCCGTAACGGCGATGGCGATGAAGTCCATTTTATCCACAAAGGGCGTGGAGTCTTACAGAGCGATTTTGGTCCCCTCTCCTACAGTGAAGGAGACTACCTCGTTGTTCCTAAAGGTACGACCTATCGCCTGGTGCCGGAAACTCGGGATAACTTCTCCATGATCATACAATCCCGTACTTCGATTCGCTTTCCCGAGCGCGCCGGTATTGGTCACTATGCCCCATTCGACTACGACGTGATCGAAACGCCCGAACCCGCGCCAATCACGGAGCAGAAACCCGAGTGGGAACTACGCGTCCGTCGCCGCAATGAATATACCTCAGTCTTTTATGACTTCTGCCCGCTTGATGTTGTTGGCTGGAAAGGCACGCAATCCGTCTTCAAGCTCAACGTCAAGGATTTTCGTCCGCTAATGAGTGAAGGCGTCCATCTGCCGCCGAGCGCCCATGGCACCTTTGAAGCGGACGGATTTGTGATCTGCACGTTTGCGCCGCGCCCGCTCGAAGGCGACCCGCAGGCGCTCCGCGTGCCCTGGTATCATCGCAACATCGACTACGATGAAGTCTTTTTTGTGCACAGCGGCGAATTCACCTTGAGTCGTCGCAGCGGAACAACACCGTTCGGCGTGTTGTCCTTGAATCCGCAAGGGCTCCATCACGGCCCTCAACCTGGCGTATGGGAAAACAGCGTCAAGAATTGGCAAAAAGACGCTCGGCTGGAATTTGTCGCGATCAACCTGGACACGGAAGAACCGTTGGTCATGACGCCGGAAGCTCAGGGGATTGAAATCGCTGGGTATGCAGACCTGTGGGCGAAGAAATAAACCTCGCATCTCACACGGTCTAGTGAGTCCATGGAGTCTAATTGAGTTCATGGACTCGCGATATAGCAAACACCTGAACCCTTAACCATCCTGAAACTCTCTTTTTAG
>JBFWZL010000018.1:0-23538 GCA_050185455.1 Binatia bacterium
TAATGTGAACTCTGAGGCCACCTATGCATCAATTACACAACACGCTCTATGTGACCACGCCGGAAGCGTATGTCCGGCTTGACCATGAAACCTTGCGCATTGAAGTCGAAGGACAAATGAGACTGCAAGTGCCGCTGCATCGTCTGGGCGCCCTTGTCTACTTTGGTGATGTATTGATCAGTCCCGCGGTGTTGCACCGTTGCGCGGACGATGGGCGGTCTATCGCGTTTCTTGACCGGAATGGGCGGTTCAAGGCGCGTCTGGAAGGTCCAGTCTCCGGCAATGTGTTGTTACGCAAAGCGCAGCATGAGGCGACTACCGATTCCAGTCGGACCCTTGCCATCGCGCGAAACATTGTCGCCGGCAAGGTGCAAAATGTTCGGCAAATCGTCTTACGGGCGGCGCGAGAGACGGACGACCCGCAGGATGGCGCTCAGCTCAAAGAAACGGCGCAGGCGTTGGCGAACACGTTGCGTCAAGTAGAAACAGCGGCGGACCTCGATCAACTGCGCGGCTTCGAAGGGGAAGCCGCCCGCCGCCACTTCGAGACGTTCAGCGCCATGGTGCGCGAGGATCGCGCCACGTTTCAATCGAACGGGCGTAGTCGTAGACCTCCGCGTGACCCGACAAACGCGTTGTTGTCATTTTTGTATGCGCTTCTGCTTGGTGATTGTATCGCCGCCGCCGAGGGAGTCGGGCTTGATCCACAGATAGGCTTTCTGCACGCGCTTCGTCCGGGTCGACCCGCTCTGGGTTTGGATCTCATGGAAGAGCTGCGTTCCGTCATTGCCGAGCGGCTCGCGTTGACGTTGATCAATCGTCGGCAGCTCAATGCCGCGCATTTTGTGGAGCGGCCCGGCGGCGCGGTGTATCTGAATGATGAGGGCCGGAAAGAGGTCATTGTCGCGTATCAGAAACGCAGGCAAGAAGAAGTACAGCATCTCGTGCTCGAGCGGAAAACACCCGTCGGGCTTATCCCCCACGTGCAAGCGCGTCTGCTGGCTCGCGTCTTACGCGGTGACCTGGGCGCGTATGTGCCGTTTCTCTCCCGTTAAAGAGGATGAGTCGATGCAAGTATTGGTGACCTACGATGTGGCGACCGAAAAAGATGATGGAAAGAAGCGGCTACGCAAAGTGGCTCAGGTATGTCAGAACTTTGGGCAGCGAGTGCAGAAGTCTGTGTTTGAGTGTCAGGTCGACCAAGCGCAGTATGAGCAACTGCTGCGCGATTTGGTGAAATGCATTGATGAAAAGGAGGATACATTGCGCGTCTATCGTTTAAGGGAACCCAAAGAACAGTTTTGCCGTCACTTTGGCGTCAAACCATCAGTCAACTTCAACGATCCCTTACTTGTCTAGCGCGGACCAGGAGCGACCGTGAAAACCCTGGGAGGTTCGCGTTGATTATAAGATATGAATCTTTAACGATTTTCTCGTCGAGGCGACCTAGTGTGTCGACCGGAAATGGGAAACAGAGCGCTGGTTCGCGTAGACGAGAAAAAAACCTCAAGCTGCATCAAGGCTTGGGGTGATGCCGTAGCTCCCATCCTTCGGGATGGGAGAGGATTGAAACCGATGGCCTGGTTGCGCCGATCAAGCGCACCGAGGAGTAGCTCCCATCCTTCGGGATGGGAGAGGATTGAAACGGAATATCCCCGACCGCATTCTCGAAACTCCGTATGTAGCTCCCATCCTTCGGGATGGGAGAGGATTGAAACGAAACCTCATTCTGCCCGCCAACGTGGCGGCACAGGCAGGTAGCTCCCATCCTTCGGGATGGGAGAGGATTGAAACACGGAGTGTGGCTTTGAGTTCTTTACTCCCGGTAAGTAGCTCCCATCCTTCGGGATGGGAGAGGATTGAAACACCATAAGATATGTTGTGAAAAAAGTTATGGAGGAACATAGCCCCCATCCTTCGGGATGGGAGAGGATTGAAACCTTTGATGGATTTTTTAAGCATATCCCTACCAAGGGGTAGCTCTCATCCTTCGGGATGGAAGAGGATTGAAACCTGGTCAAGCCATGCGGTAACGGCTTGAATCGCGCTGCTTTCAGAGCTTGGCTCGCTTCGCCCGCTTGGCATATCGACGCTTCGATGACGGCAAAACTGAGCGCGCTGAGCGGTTTGAGAAATAGTGCATACGCCTTGCCCCCTCAGTCTGGCAGATCATTGCACGAAAAACTAACGGACGGTGGTAATATCAGCTAAGACATGCTAACAGACCCCTGGCAGTCTGTGGAGTCACCTGCGGACAAGCACGGAAATGCCCGTCCAAGGACAGAGGAACAAATGTCAAGCCTGCGTTTGTTATTGGTGCGTCATGGAGAAACAATCTGGAACCAAGAAAACCGTTGGCAAGGACAAGCTGATGTCCCGTTGAGCCAGAGCGGCCATGCCCAAGCGCAACGATTGGCGCGACGGCTGCTTACCGAGGGCCGGCAAATAGACGCGCTGTATACGAGTGATTTGGCGCGCGCTTTGCGGACGGCGGAGATTCTTGGAGAGGCGCTACGCATCGAGCCGTTACGTGAAGTAGGGTGGCGGGAGATGGACATTGGGCGATGGAGTGGACTGACAACGGCTGAAGTTGCTACCCGTTATGCTGAAGAATGGGAACGATTGCGCGCTGGAGAAGACCTCCCACGCGGCGGCGGCGAGACGTTCGCGCAGTTTCAGAATCGCCTGGTTCGCTCGGTTGGCAGTTTGTTGGAACGACATGCTGATCAACAAGTGATGATTGTTTCTCATGGCGGAGCAGTGCGCGCCTTTCTCTTGCATTGTCGGCGATTGGGAATGAGTCAATTTCGTCAGATTGAAAAGATCGGCAACACCGGATTAAGTGAAGTAACCATTTATGCAGACGGGCAAGCGACCATCCATGCAGTTAATGATATCAGCCATTTGGATGGAGAAGCGTTGTTCGGAGAAACCGTGGATGCATAAGTCAAAAATTAAAAAACATCAGCGAGTATTTTTCTTTTGTTCTCCCCTTCGGTTTGCATAAGGTTTCCTGCTCTTGCGTGTTGTGTCTTCTCGGTGGTTCAAGGTTGGCGTCAGCGTCGGTTTATTTGCGTTCCTGCTTATTTCCACTGATCTGCAGACTTTTCGACGACATCTCTCCACTGCGCCCCTGGCCTGGGTGATAGTGGCTTTTCTTGGTTATCTCCTTGGTCAAATCATCAGCGCCTACAAATGGCAGGTGCTGGCCCGTCCGTTAGGATTTATACAACCGTTACGTGTATTCGTCTCATATTATTTTTCTGGCATGTACCTGAACTTGTTTGCGCCGAGTACGGTTGCCGGGGATTTTGGCAGAAGCGCGTTGCTCGCGGGAGACCGTAAAAGACTAGGTCCAGCACTTCACTCTGTTGTGGCCGATCGCGTGAGTGGGTTGATTACGCTGCTGTGGGTCTGTGCCGTTGGCAGTCTGCTGGCCGATCTGAAACCCTTACCCGTCTCGGTGCGTTACGGTGTGATCGCTATCACTCTTGGAGCGACAGGAGGTTGGTTCTTGCTGCCAACCTTACTTGGGCATGCGTTCCCGTTGAGCTTTAAACTTCGCGGTTTTATCGAGCGGCTCATTGCGCCTTATCAAAATGCCCCCGTCGTTTTGTGGAGTGCATGTGGGATCTCCTTGGTTTTTCACTTCTTGCAAATAGGGATGCAGATTTTGCTGGCGCGCGCTCTTCACATCGACACGTCGGTTTGGGCGCTCCTGGTGTGTATTCCTCTGGTCAGCGTGCTCAGCGGTTTGCCCATTAGTTTCGGTGGCGTCGGCGTTCGTGAAGGTGGATACGTGATGTTGTTGACGCCGCTAGGAGTGGAGAGAGAACAAGCTCTTGCCCTCGGTATGCTGTGGAGCGCCGTCGTGTTGAGTGCGAACGTGACAGGCGGATTGGCGCTGCTGCTTTCTGCGGATATAAAACTTCCCTTGAAAAGCAAAGAATCCTGACCCGCTGGCACATCAAAGGAAAAAGAGAATGCAAAAAGGAGTTAGCGAGAACTCTCTACGCGCTTGCCTTCTATCCTACGCTACAGATGCTCAGAAAAATGTCGGGCGAATCAGAATTGTTTCCTCGCGTCCCGCGCCGACGGAGATCATTTTTACTGGAACGTTCACTAATTGTTCGATACGTTCAACGTAGCGACGTGCGGCGAGGGGAAGAGCATCCAGGCTGCGGATATCGGTCAAACGTTCCGACCAGCCAGGCAGATCTTCATAAATGGGCGTC
Source organism: Binatia bacterium (assembly GCA_050185455.1). GTDB lineage: Bacteria > Desulfobacterota > Binatia > Bin18 > Bin18 > SYOC01. The sequence continues at coordinate 4,236 of JBFWZL010000018.1, forward strand.
AGGCCTTCTAGAATATGAGCGCTGGGCGGCACTTCGTCATAACGTTGCCCCTTATATTCGTAGGCAGTGCAGACTCGCAATGTCGGCAGACCGCTTAAGACATCGATCTTGGTCAGAGCCAGGTTTGTCAATCCATTGAGGCGTGCAGCGGTGCGAGCCACAACGGCGTCAAACCAGCCACAGCGTCGCGGGCGGCCCGTGACCGTACCGAACTCGCCGCCGTCTCGTCGGAGTTTTTCTCCTTCGGGCCCGAACAACTCGGTGGGAAAAGGTCCGCTACCAACCCGGGTTGTATACGTTTTCGAAATGCCGATGACGTGATGGATGAATTGCGGCGCGATCCCTGCGCCAGTGCAGACTGCTCCAGCGACGGTATTCGATGAAGTCACATACGGATAAGTGCCGTGGTCAACATCGAGCATGGTGCCTTGCGCGCCTTCAAACAAGACCTTGCGCCCGTGAGTGATCTCTTCGTGTAAGTACCGCGAGGCGTTCGTGACATACGGCGCCAGACGGTCTCGTAAATGACGATAGGCGTCGAAGATCTGCTGAAAGTCAAGTGCTTGCTCCTTCAAGATGGAGCCCAGATAGATGTTTTTTTCTTTGAGGTTATGGGAGAGTTTCTCGCGAAACACGTCTTCATCGAGCAGGTCAACAAACCGAATGCCCACCCGAGCCATTTTGTCCTCATAGGTTGGGCCGATGCCGCGTCCGGTCGTGCCAATGCGGCCCTCGCCACGGAGTCGTTCGCGGGCCAGGTCGATAGCTTTGTGGTACGGCATAATGAGGTGTGCGGTTTCGCTGATCTTGAGCAGCGAAGCGTCTGTCAGACACCCCTGCTTTTGTAACGTGTCAATTTCTTCTGTCAAAACCTCTGGGTCGACAACGACGCCATTGCCGATGACGCACACCTTTCCCGTGTGCAGGACGCCTGAAGGAATGAGGCGGACAATGGTTTTTTGTCCAGCGACGACCAGGGTGTGACCGGCGTTGTTGCCGCCCTGAAAACGTACGACGATATCAGCTTCTTGGGTGAGGAGGTCAACGACTTTTCCTTTGCCTTCGTCGCCCCACTGGATGCCAACCACAACGAGAGTGCTCATGCGATGCTCGTTTCTACAGCTTGATCTGCTGCGCTGAAACAATCGGTTCGAGAGTGCGAAGCTCTTCCATGACTTTTGGGGGGATGTGGCCGTCCACGTGGATCAATGAGATCGCCATCCCACCGATGCGTTCCCGACCGAGTTCAAGTCCGGCGATATTGATGCCGTGTTGTCCGAGTAACGTACCCACCGCGCCAACCACGCCGGGAACGTCGCGATTGTTGAGCACGATAATGTGCCCGTCCAAGACAGCTTCGAGGTAAAAATCATTGACGCGCACGAGCCGCACTGCTTTATTACTGAACACTGCGCCTTCCACGGTGTTGGCGCCGTTAGCGCTGGCTACGCGTACGGCGATTGAATTCAGAAAATCACTCGGTTTGTTGCTGCGCGCTTCCACCACACGAATATTGCGTTCTCGAGCGATATGCGGCGCATTGACGTAGTTCACTGGAGTTTCCAAAAAGGGGCTTAAGAGTCCGCGTAGAACCGCCGCTGTGGCGGGCGATGCATCATAATCGACGATGTCTCCACTGTACTCAATCTGGATCTCTAGGGGAGCCGAGGCCGCGAGTTGCGCCAGAAAACCTCCCAGTTTTTCACCGAGCACGAGATATGGTTGTAAAATCGCCAGCATCTTGGGCGTCATCGACGGGAAATTGACGGCATTTTGGATGACGCCTTGAGTAAGGAAATTGGCCACCTGGTCCGCGATCGCGATGGCGACATTGATCTGCGCCTCGTCGGTAGCAGCGCCAAGATGCGGGGTGCCAATGACCTGGTCGAGCTGTAACAAGGGATGATTCGCTGGGGGTGGTTCTTCCTCGAACACATCCAATGCCGCGCCAGCGACGATCCCGCTGAGGATGGCTTGATGGAGAGCTTTTTCCTCGACGATGCCGCCGCGAGCGCAGTTAATGATACGCACGCCTTTTTTCATTTTGGCGAACGCCGCTGCGTTGATAAGCCCACGCGTTTCTTTCGTTAACGGCGTGTGGATAGTGATAAAGTCTGCGCGCGCATAAATGTCGTCGAGGCTCGCCAACTCCACGCGCAGCTTCGCCGCCGCTTCGGGAGAGATAAAGGGATCGTAGGCGAGCACTTGCATTTTTAGCCCGAGCGCGCGCTCCGCCACGATCGCGCCAATGTTGCCGAGACCGATAACTCCGAGCACTTTATTGCAAATTTCACTTCCCGTGAACTTCTCTCGTTTCCAGTGGCCCGACTTGAGGGAAGCGTTTGCCTGGGGGATGTTGCGCGCGAGCGCCAGCATCATGGAAACCGCATGCTCCGCCGTAGTGACGTTGTTACCGCCAGGCGTGTTCATGACGACGATTCCCCGCTTGGTGGCTGCGTCAACATCCACGTTGTCGACTCCGATGCCGGCGCGGCCAATGACGCGTAGATTTGTGGCGGCGGCGATTACTTCCTTTGTAACTTTGGTGCCGCTACGAATAATTAACCCCTCATAGGCGGGGATGATGCGCAGGAGTTCGTCGCCTTTGATGCCGGGACATACCTCGACTTCCAGTTCGGAGCACTCGCGCAAGCGCTCGAGGCCTTGTTCGGAGAGTGAATCAGAAATTAGCACTTTGTTTGACATTAACGCTATCCTATGGCGGGCCAACCTTCCATGAGCACTTCTTCCGCCGCCCGCACGCCGTATCCGAGGTCAAGGTTGTGACCGAAACGGCGCAACGCCATTTCGAGGGCGCTGATTGCTGTGATGACATCGAACGATCCAGCGTAGCCGATATGAGAAATCCGCACGATTTTTCCCTTCAGATGGTCTTGACCACCGGCGATGTCTACTCCCATGTGGTCGCGCATGTATTTTAGGAATTGCGAACCATTGATGCCTTCGGGTAAGAACACTCCAGTAGCGGCAGGGCTCGGCGAAGTCGGGGCGAGGAGCTTGAGAGCAAGGGCCTGAGCTGCGGTGCGCGTTGCTTTAGCGAGCAAGGCATGACGAGCAAATATATGTTCGAGTCCTTCCTCTCGCATGAGACGCAACACTTCTGCTAGTCCGTTTATGAGAGAAATGGCCGGTGTGTACGCCGTCGTGTGCTTTTGTTGTTCTTTACGTTCTCGCTTCAGGTCAAAGTAATAGCGCGGCAACGAGGACGATTCGGTGCGCTTCCACGCTTTCTCTCCCAATGCGATAAACGCCAATCCTGGAGGCAACATCAGCGCTTTTTGTGAGCCGGTGATGACGACGTCGAGCCCCCATTGATCCATTGGCGTTGCAGTGGCGCCTACGGCAGTGATGCCGTCAACAACGATGAGTGTCTCGGTATTGCGGGTGAGCGTCGCGATTTCTTTAATAGGATGAAGAGCAGTAGTGGAAGTCTCGCTTGCCTGTAGGAGCACGGCTTTTGCTTGAGGATGCGCCTGTAAGGTTTCGGCAACTGCGCCTGGGTGAACGGCTTGTCCCCACTCGACTTTTATTTCTATTGGCTTCAAATTGAACGCCTGACTAATTTTGAGCCAGCGTTCCCCGAACTTTCCACCATTGACAACAATAACGGTGTCACCAGCAGAACATAGATTTGAAACAGCAGCTTCCATAGCGCCTGTGCCTGACGCCGCTAACATGAGGACATCTTGGGTAGTCTGAAAGAGCCAACGAAGGCCCTCTTGCACTTCAGCAAAGAGCTTCTCAAACTCCGGAGTGCGATGGTGTATCAAAGGTTGGGACATCCGCAGCATGACTTCCGATGGAACTGCGGTGGGACCTGGGGTGAGCAGGTAACGCTTCAACATGGGTTCTCCCTACAAGTGGCAAAAAAATGCCTGGACAGAATGGTGAAGAGGTGTCCAGGCGTCTCTCGCGACGGTTCGTGAAGATGATGTATCGAGGAGGACAAGCGTAGTCAATTACAGTTTTTTCCCTTCAGACTTGAGTTTTTGCTTCTACTTTTTGCTTGACAAGAAAAAAACACAGTAATATAGTCGTGGGGAGAAGTGGGAGAAAGTGGAGAATTTCAATCCCCCGTGTTTCGCGGCAGTTTCGAACATACAGTAGATGAGAAAGGAAGGGTGAGTATCCCCGCAAAATTTCGTGAAGTTTTGGTCAAATTAGAAGATGATCGATTAATAGCAACCAAATTCATTTTGAACTCGCGCCGCTGTCTCGATGTTTACCCTCAAGTTGAGTGGGATCTGTTCGAAGAAGAGCTGAAAAATAAACCTCGTTTTGATGAAACATTTCTTAAATTAGAAAACTTTTATTTTTCAAACGCGCAAGACTGTTCGCTTGATAAACAAGGACGAATTCTTTTACCTGTCGTGCTGCGTGAGTATGCAGGACTAAAAAAAGAGGTTGTTTTTACTGGAGCCCGAGAGAAATTTCGCATATGGGACAAAGATACATGGCAAAAACTGAACGAAGAAGCTGAACAATTCCTTACGGAGAATCCACAATCCTTTAATATTTTGAGTCCAAGTGTACATTAACTAATCATAAATTGCCAGCGAAAGGGCGGGATGGAAGCGCTTCAGCCGATCTCGAATGCTGAGACCGGCTCTCGTCATATACCGGTAATGAAAGAAGAGGTGTTGGCGCTCCTCCGTCCGCAAGTTGGGGTCCGGTTTCTTGATGGTACCCTTGGCGGCGGCGGGCATGCGTTAGCTCTTCTCGAATCTTCAGCTCCGACTAGTCTATTGCTCGGGATAGATCGGGACGCTGCCGCAGTCTCTCTGGCAGCTCACCGTTTGGCCCCATTTGCAAAACGCTGCATTTTTGTCCGGGACAATTTTAGCAACGCGCCTGCCGTGCTTCACGCCATGGAGTGGGAAAGCGTGGATGGCGCTCTCTTGGATCTCGGTTTTTCTTCCCTTCAAGTGGAGGATGGAGAGCGAGGGTTTAGCTTTCTTCGTCCTGGTCCCTTGGATATGCGTATGGATAGCCGTCAGGAGCTTTTGGCAGCTGATGTTATCAACCGCGCAAGGGAAGAGGAGCTGAAAAAAATCTTTCGGGAATTTGGTGAAGAGCCTGCTGCTCGCTCTTTCGCACGGGCCGTGGTGCGTTCTCGGGCGCAAGCGTCGATACAAACGACTACCGACTTGGTACGAGTGATCGACCACGTCGCGCCGCGTTCTCCTCGTTCTCATCTGCATCCCGCGACCAAGGTGTTTCAAGCTCTGCGGATCGCCGTTAACGGAGAACTGGAACATCTCTCGATATTTTTACGCGAGGGATATCGTCTATTACGTCCTGGAGGACGCATGGTGATTCTTTCGTATCATTCCTTGGAAGATCGTTTGGTGAAAGAGGCGTTCCGACGCTGGGCAGCAACTTGTCTTTGCCCGCCTCAATTGCAGGTATGTGCTTGTGGTTGGTCGCCTCAGGTGCGCATTCTGACGCCGAAACCTCTAACCCCTACAGCGGAAGAAGTGGCGAAGAATTCAAGGGCGCGTAGTGCGCGTTTGCGAGCTGTGGAACGTCTCGCTGTGGAAGGAGAATTTCCATGCTAGGGATCTGGCGGTGGAAAAAAGCCGTCTTATTAGCTGTGATTGGCCTTGCGCTTGCCGTGGCGCAGGTATGGACCCGGCTTCAAGTGGTGGCGACTGGCTATGCTCTCTCTGACGCGCGTCGACTGCTGCGCACTTTTGAGGGGCAACGACAGATGTTGGAAGGAGAATGGCGAACCAAGACCGCGCCTGCTCGACTCGCTGAGCAAGCAACGCAACGCCTGGGGTTGACGACACCCCAGCCGGGGCAGGTGGTGCAGGCGCGCTGAGGGGAAAGTATGAACGAGCGTTTGTTAGCGGTTGGAGGGGTGATTGGTGTGGGGTTGGTGCTCGTTTTGCTCCGGCTCGTACAACTAACTGTAGTCCGAAGCGACGAACTTTCCCGCCAGGCGGCCGGGCAACATCAACGACGTCTCGTACTTGCTCCACGCCGTGGAGAGATTGTTGATCGTCATGGAGAGCCGCTGGCGCTGAGTTTTCCCACGGAATCGTTGTTTGTCAGAACCAGAGAATTGCCAACGACTGCGGGAAAACCGGCGGCTGCCTTGGCCTCCGCTTTACATCTTTCCCCGCAAGAAGTGCAAAAAACCTTGCGTTCGTCTTCTCGGTTTGTCTGGTTGAAGCGGCAAGCGTCTCCTGAAGAAGCGGCTCGAGTCCGGGCTCTTGGTCTTCCTGGTGTTGACAGCGTGGAAGAAGACCGTCGTTTTTATCCTCAAGGAACGCTTGCGGCTCCGCTGCTCGGCTTCACCGATATCGATGCGAAAGGACTGGAAGGAATAGAACGGACGTATGACCAGTATCTACGAGGAGAGCCGAGAGAAATTCTTGAAGAACGGGATGCAATAGGCCAAACCTTTGTGGTGCAAGACGAGATTTCATCCCCTGAAGCTTTCAACGTACGTCTGACTCTTGACGCCGGGTTGCAGTATATCGTTGAACAGGAACTCTTGCGTGCGGTGACAGCTAGGCGTGCGGCGGCGGGAACGGCTGTGATTCTTGATCCGGAAACGTTCGAAATTCTCGCATTCGCCCATGTCCCGACGTTCGATCCTAATAATCCGGGAAAAACACAGGCCGAGGATCGGAGAAATCCTATTGTCTCGAATTGTTACGAACCAGGATCGACGCTAAAAGTGCTGCTTGCTGCTGCCGCGCTGGATAGTGGCAGCGTACAACCCGAGGAACGAATTTTCTGTGAACTTGGTCACTATCCAGTTGGTCGGCATGTGATCCACGATCACCATCCCTACGGGACGCTCACGTTCGCCGAAGTGTTGCAACGTTCAAGCAATATCGGTGCGGCGAAAGTTGGCGAGCGTCTCGGGAAAACCCTCTATCATAAGTATCTCCGCAGCTTTGGGCTTGGACAACGCACCGGGATTGATCTCCCGATGGAAAGTCCCGGCATTCTCGCTTCCGTTGATGACTGGGCTCGCATCAATCTAGTTACTGCAAGTTTTGGCCAAGGCGTTGCGGTGACGCCATTACAACTCGCTAGTGCTTTTGCCGCGCTCGCTAATGGCGGCAGGTTGATGAAACCCTATGTGGTCAGCGCCGTGTTTGACACGGACGGGAAGGTCATAAAAGCAAATAATCCCACGCACATTCGTCAGGTGGTGCGACCGGAAACCGCTAAATTACTTATGCAACTACTTGAGAAGGTTGTGGAACGAGGAGGAACGGGCTGGCGCGCGCAAATCGAAGGGGTGCGTGTCGCTGGGAAAACTGGCACGTCTCAGAAGATTAATGGTGCTGGGGGGTATTCGGCGCACGGTCGTATTGCTTCCTTTGTCGGTATCGTGCCTGCCGAGCAACCTCGCTTTGTCATTCTGGTCGCTATTGACGAGCCCAAGACCGCTGTTTATGGCGGCGAAGTCGCCGCTCCGGTTTTTCAAGCAATTGCCCGCCAAGCTCTTTTGCGCATTGGTATTGATGGAACGAAACTGGGTGTCGAGTTGGCAAGCGCCGCAGTGACGACGGCCATGGGGCAGATAAAAAAACGCCCCGCGCCTTTTCGCCAAGACATACAACTGCCTTCCTCTTCTCTCATCGCTACCACAACAGGCGAATCACCCCCGAACTTTGTTGGCCTGAGTTTGCGCTCGGCGTTGCGCGTCGCACAACAGGAGGGATTGCGTATTACTGCGGTGGGGAATGGATATGTCACTCGCCAGAGCCTGCAAAACGACCAAGAGACTGGTGAGCAGACGTATGCACTGATTCTTGCCCCTGAGGGAGAAACGCAACCGTGATGCTTCGCGATCTCCTTTCCGATACCCTCCCTGTGCAGGTTCAGGGAAGCTTGGAGGTCGAGATCGCCCAAGTTGCCTATGATTCTCGCTCGGTTCGACCGGGGGCTCTCTTCTTCGCTTTACCAGGAACAAAAACTGATGGCGCGCGGTTCCTTGATGATGCCTACGCCAATGGTGCTCGCGCGGTAATTGCACCGTCTCGAGTGGCTCAAGCGTGGTGTGACGGCCATTCGGAAACTTCACGACCGACTGTTATCGGTTGCGATACGCCCCGTCTCCTCCTCGGGCTAGTAGCGGACCGATTCCATGGGAAGCCTAGTGCTCAGCTTACGCTGGTCGGCATTACGGGAACGAGTGGGAAAACCACGACATCCTACTTGCTGGAAGCGATCTGGCGTGCGCACGGATGGTCTCCCGGGGTTATCGGCACAGTTAACTATCGGTACCACGGCAAGGAGCTACCGGCGGCATTTACAACTCCTGAGGCAGTAGAATTACAAGCGTTGTTGTCCGCTATGGCGGCGGACGGGGTAAGCCACGTCGTGATGGAAGTTTCTTCTCACGCGTTGGCGCAGGAGCGAGTGCGTGGGTGTCGGTGGGATGGCGCAGTATTTACTAATCTTGGCCGCGATCATTTAGACTTTCATACGGATCTTGAAGATTACTTTGCCGCGAAGTCTCGCCTTTTTTTACAGGCGCTGGTTGACTCTGAGAAGCCTCATCGTTTCGCGGCGATCAATGCTGATGATGCATGGGGGAGGAGATTGCTTTCTTTTGCTCTCCCAGGCGAGGTAGTGACCTACGGCTTGCACCCCGATGCCGCTCTCTCTGTTACTGATGTCAAAAAAGATTTCACTGGTCTTTCTGGATCATTGCGTTTGGGAAAGGAATCAGTGCGCTTCTCTTCCAAATTTTTGGGGGAACCCCATCTTTATAATATTCTTGCGGCGGCGACGGTAGCGTATATGACGGGAGTATCAGCTACGACTATTGCCGAGGGCATTCTCCATTGTGAACAAGTGCCTGGTCGTATGGAGCCCATCGCCGTCGGCCAACCATTCACCGTACTGGTTGATTATGCTCATAAGCCTGACGCCTTAGAGAAAGTCTTATCGTCGGTGCGTCAGATGACTGCCAAACGACTATTGACAGTGTTTGGTTGTGGAGGGGATCGAGACCGCGGCAAACGCCCGTTGATGGGCGAAGCTGCAGGTCGTTTCAGTGATGTCGTGATCCTGACTTCGGATAATCCCCGTACGGAGAATCCCTTGCACATCATTGCGGAAGCCGAACCAGGGCTCGTTCTTGCCGGGCTGAAAAAAGAAGACGATACAGAGAAAATTGCAAAATTCTCCCGACAATACTTAGTGCTGGAAAATCGTCGAATGGCGATTCGCGCCGCGCTCGCCGGGGCGCAGCCGGGTGATGTTGTTTTTATTGCCGGGAAAGGGCACGAAGACTACCAGATTATTGGGACCACAAAGCATCATTTTGACGACCGAGAAGAAGTGCGCACCTATTTGAGCGCACTATACGGTGAGGAGAAAGTATGAGGAGTTGGGTGTGGCGGCTGCGCGCCGCAGATGTTGTAGAGAGGGGTTGATGCTGTACGCTCTGTTCTATCCTTTACACACGACCTATTCGGCCTTCAATGTATTTCGCTATATTACTTTTCGCACGTTACTAGCGGGCATTATGGCGCTTACCGTGTCTTTTTTCCTCGGGCCGAGATTGATTGCCCTTCTTACCAAGAAGCAGATAGGACAACAAATCCGTTCTGACGGACCATCTTCGCATTTCAGCAAAGCGGGAACGCCCACGATGGGGGGAGTCCTCATCCTATTCTCGCTCACGCTAGCGACGTTGTTATTGGCGGATCTGACGAACTTTTATGTCTGGCTCGCACTTGGAGTGACTCTTGGTTTTGGCATGATTGGTTTTCTTGACGACTACCGCAAGCTTAGTCAGCGTAACTCCGCTGGCATCTCCGGGCGACAGAAGTTAGCCGCACAATTTGCCGTGGCGTTTATTGCCGCCGTGCTCCTTTCGCTCCTTCCCGGATTCAGTAGTACGGTCACTGTCCCGTTCTTTAAAGATGTTCATCCTGATTTGGGATGGTTTTACGTGCCTTTTGCGGCGTTAGTGATAGTTGGGGCTTCGAATGCCGTAAATCTGACGGATGGATTGGATGGGCTCGCGATTGGTCCGGTCATTATTACTGGCGCAACCTATGCGATTTTTACCTATGTCAGTGGAAACTCCAGGTTCGCCGAGTATCTCCAGGTCCCTTATGTTGCCGGCGCAGGAGAAGTGGCGGTCTTTTGTGGCGCCTTGGCGGCGGCGGGGCTCGGGTTCTTATGGTTTAATGCGTACCCCGCCCAGATGTTCATGGGAGATATTGGCTCTTTATCTCTGGGCGCGGCGCTTGGCGTGGCGGCATTGGTGAGCAAGCAAGAAATCGTTCTCGTCATTGCCGGCGGCGTGTTTGTCGCGGAAGCCGCATCGGTCATCTTTCAGGTTGGTTCTTATAAACTGCGGAGGAAGCGTATCTTTCGCATGGCTCCGTTGCATCATCACTTTGAATTACTTGGGTGGCCTGAACCCCTGATCATCGTGCGTTTCTGGATTGTCTCAATTATCTGCGCTCTCGGCGCGTTAAGTACGTTGAAATTGAGGTGAGTGAATGGAGCTGCGAGGTAAGACCGTTCTCATCATCGGTTTCAAGCGCACGGGAGTAAGTGTGGCGCGGTTTGTGGCGAGCCAAGGAGGACAGGTGCGTGTCGCTGACCCTCGTGGAGCCGAGGCGTTCACGAAAGAGCTGGAAAGCCTGGCGCATATTTCTCTTGATCTCCGCCTCGGACGGCATGATGTTGCTGCGATTACCGGAGTTGATTTAGTTATCCCTAGTCCAGGAGTTCCTGCGGATGCGCCCTTGCTCCGCGAAGCTGGGAAGCATGGTATCCCTATTTGGAGCGAAATCGAATTGGCTTCTCGTTTTCTTGCATGTCCGCTGCTTGCGGTAACGGGCACGAATGGGAAAAGCACCACGACGTCATTGCTAGGTGAAATGGTGACGTATAGCGGGAAGCGGGTTTTTGTGGGGGGAAACTTAGGGACGCCGCTGATCGATGCGCTGGCGGATCACTATGACGCTGTTGTTGCGGAAATTTCCAGCTTTCAACTGGAATGGGTGGAGCAGTTCCGTCCGCAAGTCGGTGTATTCTTAAATCTCACCGAAGATCACATGGAGCGGCATAAGAGCTTCGCCGTCTATGGCATGACAAAACGTGCGTTGCTTGCGAATCAGGAGTCGACGGATTGGGCGGTAGTGAATCGTGATGACCCGGAGGTGTGGTCATTAGCTCATGGCTTGCAGGGGAAAATTTTCTCTTTTGGCTGGCAGCCAGTCACCGCGGGAGCGTGGATTGAGAACAATACGCTGCATATCCGACGCGACGCTCAAGATGCCGCTTTCTCCCTTGATCAGCTCCAATTGTACGGCCGTCATAATGTGGAAAATGTTATGGCGGCGGCAAGTGCAGCTTTGTTATGGGGCGCCTCGCCTGAAGCCATTTCCTTTGTACTAGCAAATTTTAAGGGCCTTCCTCATCGTCTTGAGTTTGTCGCGGAGAAAAAAGGAGTGCGATACTTCAACGACTCCAAAGGCACAAACGTTGGCGCTGTTGTGCAATCCTTGGCAAGTTTCTCCGACCCACTCATCCTTCTTGCGGGTGGAGTGGACAAAAGAGGCGATTACAGTCCGCTCCGTCCTCTAGTCCGTGAAAAGGTCAAGTTGCTGATCGTCTTTGGACAAGCGCGGGAATTGCTGCATGACGCCCTTGGCAGTGAAACGCGAACGCTGCGTGTGGATTCACTTGCGGCGGCCGTGAAAGAAGCCGCCGCGGCCGCCGTTCCTGGAGAGACGGTGTTGTTGTCCCCTGCCTGTGCGAGCTTTGACCAATTTGACAATTATATTCACCGGGGAAACGTTTTTCGGGCGTGCGTGGAGGAGTTGTAAGTATGGTGGAGCGAGGCGACGTAACCGTGACAATACAACGAGGCCCGTTTGATCCCTGGCTGTTGGTGGCGGCTGTGCTGTTATTGTTGATCGGGGAAGTGATGGTTTTTAATACCACATACTTCTACGCCTTCGAGCGGTTTGGACAGCCCTTTCGTTTTGTGTGGAAACACCAAGCCGCCATCATCGTGGGGACTTTGGGGCTGATTGCGGCCGCGGCTCTTCCTAGTTCAGTCTATCGGCGTCTCGCCTATCCGGCTCTCGCGGCCGCATTTCTTGGTTTGCTCGTCGTGCTGATTCCAGGAGTCGGGCATGGCGGCATCCGGCGCTGGATTGCATTTGGGCCAGTTAACTTCCAACCTTCGGAGTTTGCCAAGGGAGCCATTGCTTTGTACTTGGCGTATTCATTGACTCGGAAAGCGGAACGGATCTCTGATTTCCTGTACGGACTGTTGCCTCACCTTTTGATAGTTGGTTGTGCGGTTGGGCTCATCGTGCTCGAACCGGATCTCGGCGGCGCCGCGGTGCTCTGTCTCCTCTTATTTTCTCTTTTGTTCATCTGTGGGGCTCGTCAGAAACATCTGTCCTTGCTGTTCGCGAGTGGAGCGCTGTTGCTTGTGCTTGGTGTTCTCGCCGCCCCCTATCGTTTTAATCGAGTCATCGCTTTTTTGTATCTCCAAGAGAATAAGCAAACGACAGGATATCAACTCAATCAATCTATTATTGCTGTCGGAGCTGGTGGATTAACCGGGGTTGGGTTGGGGGAGAGTCGGCAAAAAATGAGATTTTTACCAGAGGCGCATACTGATTTCATTTTTGCCGTGGTGGGTGAGGAAACCGGTTTGTTCGGAACGGTAAGTGTGCTCGCGTTGTTTACGCTGTTGGGCATGCGAGGTTTGCGCGTCGCCGTGCGCCATCCTCACCAATTTGGCAGCTTACTCGCCTTTGGTTGCACCTTCCTTTTGGTAGGGCAAGCGGTTTTGAATATGGCTATCGTCCTTGGACTGCTGCCCACGAAAGGGCTGCCATTACAGTTCATTAGTTATGGAGGCTCCGCGCTGATCATGGCGATGGTGTATACCGGCGTGCTTTTGAGTCTGTCGCGGGAGAGTGTGAAGGAGAACCAAGCCTATGCCTAAAGGCTTGCGATTATTGCTTGCCGCCGGAGGAACTGGCGGACACTTGTTCCCGGGGATTGCGGTAGCTGAGGCTGTGCAACGTGAGAAGGGCGCCGAGGTGTTATTTGTCGGTACGGCGAACGGTCTTGAGAAAGATGTCCTCCCTCGGCTTGGTTTCCCTTTACGGTTAATTCCGGCTCAACAGTTACGTGGGAGGAATTGGCTAGGTATGGTTCGCGCTTGGTGGGCGGCCTTTCGCGCTGTGGGGGTGGCGTGGCGCGTCGTGCGAGATTTTGCGCCGGATGTGATTTTCAGCATAGGCGGATATGCCGCAGGACCTACCGTGCTGGCTGGGTGGGGGAGAAGGGTGCCATGCGTCTTACTGGAGCCGAATGCCGTCCCTGGGCTCACGAATCGGCTTCTCGGACGGATCGCGACGAAAATCTGCGTGGGATTTTCGCGCACAGTGGCGGCCTTTCCCGTGCATAAGACGGTGCATACGGGAAATCCCGTGCGGTGGGTGGGGGATCTTATGCCATCATCGGACCGACCACAGTCTACGTCGCCAACGCTGTTTATCTTCGGCGGGAGTGCTGGCGCGCGACGTCTGAATCAAGTTCTTCCCCGGGCAGTGGCGTTGCTCCACAAAGAACAGCTGCGACTGCGCGTGATACACCAAACTGGGCGAGTCGACTATGCGGAAGTCGTTGCTCTCTACAAGAGCATTGGCGTGCAAGCGGAAGTGATGGCGTTTATTGATAATATGCGTGAAGTTTACGCCGCTGCTGACCTGGTGATCTGCCGGGCTGGCGCCTTGACGATCGCGGAATTAACGGTTTTGGGAAAACCTTCCATTCTGGTTCCGTACCCCTACGCAGCGGATGATCACCAACGTATCAATGCCGAAGTGCTTGAGCAAAACGGGGCCGCGCGTATGATTTTGGACGCCGAACTCACGCCGGAACGAGTGAGCGAGGAAATCCGTGCATTGATAACGGATCGAACTCGTTTGGCAGCGATGGCGCGGGCCGCGGTCGCGTTGGGGAAGCCAGAGGCGACCCGTGCGGTCGTACAAGAGTGTCTGGCATGCGTAACATCATCTGGCAAAGTTGAGATGGAGGCCATACCTCGGTGAAAGTAATTAGCGCACTGAAGAAAACTGGTGTCCTTGTCGTGAATACGTTACCCACAACTCCCCCGTTCGGAGAAGGCCAAGTGTTGTTTGACACTAATCGCCGTATTCACTTTGTTGGCGTCGGCGGAATTGGGATGAGCGGCATTGCTGAAGTGCTCCTCAATCTTGGTTACCAGGTAAGTGGATCGGATCTCGCCGAATCGGACACCACGCGCAGATTGACGACCCTGGGAGCAAGTATTTCTTACGGTCATCGCCCTGAGGCGGTAACGCCGGCGATTGACGTGGTCGTGATTTCTTCCGCGGTCAAGTATGCGAATCCCGAGGTCGTCCGCGCCCGCGAACTCATGGTTCCTGTTATTCCGCGTGCGGAAATGTTGGCGGAACTCATGCGCTTAAAATACGGCATTGCCGTGGCGGGTACGCATGGCAAAACCACGACGACCTCTCTGGTCGCGGCGGTTTTGGCGCAGGCGCGCCTCGATCCGACTATCGTGATTGGCGGTAAGCTCAACGTGTTGGGCTCGAACGCACGACTCGGGCAAGGACGATTTTTAGTGGCGGAAGCGGACGAAAGCGATGGAACATTTTTATTACTGAGCCCCACGATTGTTGTGGTTACCAATATTGATCCTGAACATCTAGATTTCTATGGCGACATGGAGAAAGTGAAAACCGCGTATCTCGATTTTATTAATCATGTGCCGTTTTATGGTCGCGCCATTCTCTGTCTCGACAGCGTCAATGTGCGCGCATTGTTGCCGCAGGTGCGCAAGCGTTTCGTGACCTACGGTTTCAGTCCCGAGGCGGAATATACTGCGCGCAACCTCACGGTTGCGGGACTAATGACGCGTTGTGAGGTGTGGCATGGCGAAGAAGCGCTTGGAGAATTCTGCCTCAATTTGCCTGGGCGACACTATGCGCTCAATGCGTTAGCTGTCGTCGCGGTTTCGCGTGAGTTGGGCATTCCCTTCCCGCAGGTCCAAGAGGCGCTCAGCGGCTTCGCCGGCATCCAGCGGCGGTTCGAGGTGAAGGGGACAGCGGGAGGAGTGCTCGTCGTCGATGATTATGGGCATCATCCTGAAGAGGTGCGGGCAACGCTGCGCGCCGCGCGTGAGGGTGTGGCGCAAGACGGTAACCGACGCCTTGTGGCGGTTTTTCAGCCGCATCGCTATACACGCACGCGAGATTTGTTCGAGGAGTTTCTGTCGGCGTTTGACGATGCCGACGTGCTCATCTTGACTGAAATCTACCCTGCGGGAGAGGATGCTATAGCTGGGGTCTCCGGCGAAGCGTTGTATCGAGCCGTGAAAAAACGCGGACATGTTGATGTTCGTTTCATCCCGAATAGAGAAGAACTTGTCGATAGTTTATGCGGTCTGGTTCAGCCGGGTGATGTTGTCATGACGCTTGGGGCAGGTGACATCCACCGCTGTGGAGCGGCGCTGTTAGCGCAGTTGCGTACAGAGGAGCCCTATGCATCCTAGATTACGCAACCGTCTTCTGGCGCTTCTCGGAGAACGAGTGCGGTTCGCTGTGCCGTTAGCCCGGTATACGTCGTTTCGGGTCGGCGGACCCGCGGATGCTTTTGTGGAGCTAGAGTCAGTTGCCCAACTCGAGGAATTGTTGCGCACGCTTTCTGAAGAAGACACGCGGTACTTCTTGCTGGGGGGAGGGACGAACATTCTTGTGAGTGACAAAGGAGTGCGCGGCGTCGTGATCCGTTTGGGAGATGGATTTAACTATCAATGTTGGGAAGAAGGTGAAGACGAGGCCTGGGTGAAAGTTGGCGCTGCTCGACCACTTGGTCGGTTTGTACGAGACGCTGTTGCGAAAGGGTACAGTGGCGTCGAGTTTGCCGAAGGTATTCCAGGCAGTGTCGGTGGTGGACTCCTCATGAATGCCGGCGCTTTTGGTGGTGAACTCAGTCGCGTGGTGATGACGGTCTCTGGCGTTCAAGCGTCGGGAGAATACGTGCAGCTCCCAGGGGAGGCTGTCGGCTTTGCCTATCGGCACACCGCTTTGCCGGAGGCGTTTATCGTAACTGAAGTTGAATTTCACTTGCAACGTAGATGTCTGGATGATCTTGCGGCGAAGATGCAGGAGGCGCAACGCAAACGACAGGCGACCCAACCGCATGGATATCCCAACGCTGGATCAATATTTAAAAATCCGCCCGGCGCCTACGCTGGAAAGTTAATCGAGACGGCCGGACTAAAAGGACTAGCGTGTGGCCAGGCGCAAGTGTCGGAGCGACATGCAAATTTTATTGTGAATAAGGGTGGCGCGACCGCTGCAGAAGTAAAACAGTTAATAGGGCAAGTTCAACAAGTCGTCTGGGAAAAAAACCGGGTACGTCTGGAACCTGAGGTGCGCCTGGTGGGAGATTGGTAACTAGCTTAGGAGAGGTTGGAAAGTCTGAGGATTTGCTCATTTGACAACTTTAAGATTCGACGACAGAGAGATGAAGAACGTGTGGCGTGATAAGAACGTAGGCGTGCTCTTTGGCGGTGTCTCCGCTGAACGGGAAATCTCCATCATGACAGGCGAAGCAGTGTGCAAAACGCTGCGCGACTGCGGATACCGTATTATTCCCATTGAGATTCAGGTCGACGGGGCCTGGATGACGCGCCTCCATGAGATTGATGTGGCGTTTCTCGCTTTGCACGGGAAATTTGGCGAGGACGGCGCTGTGCAAGGGGTGTTGGAATTAGCAGGAGTGCCGTACACGGGGTCAGGGATACTGGCGAGCGCTCTGGCCATGAACAAACCTATGGCGAAACGAGTGTGGGCGACCTATGGATTGCCGACTCCTCCATGGCAGGTCGTCGAGAAAAATGACTCCTGGGAACTGCGGAAAGAGTTGATCTACCCGGTTGTGATCAAGCCGTGCGCGGAAGGGTCAAGCGTTGGCGTTTCGATTGCAAGATCGCCAGAGATGTTTCGTGCCGGGCTGGCGGAGGCGTTCCGTTATGATCCCCAAGCGCTAGTGGAAACGTACATTCCTGGGAAGGAAGTAACAGTGGGAATTGTCGGAGATCAGGCGCTCGGCGCCATGGAAGTTATTGCCAAAGGAGAATTCCATTCATACGAAGTAAAGTATACTGCTGGTCGTGAGGAATTCATTCTCCCACCGCCGCTTGCTCCGGAAGGGTATGAGCGGCTGTTAAGTTGCGCGCTTGCGGCACATCGCACGTTGGGGTGTGCTGATTACAGCCGAGTGGATACGCGCATCAATGAGCAGGGCGAAATATTTTTGCTGGAAGTGAATACTTTACCGGGATTGACGCCGCTCAGTTGGCTGCCGCGCATTGCGGAATATGGAGGATTAAGTTACAGCGAGCTTGTCGAGGCGATTTTGCGGCGGGCGACGCTGCATATCCAAAGGAGCGCGCCATGATGTGGGTGGTGAAGTGGTGGAGAGCGCATCGTCAAGATAATAGACGAGTGAAACGGCCAGTCCGGTCTCGCCGGCGTCGGTATAAAGACCTGGTGCTGTTCGTCCTTATGCCCATAGGAATCAGTGCTGGACTGCCTTCGTTAATACGATATGTGGAAGTCCACCCGTACTTCACGGTGCAGGAAATCGTGGTGGATGAAAATGGCGGCTTTTCCCAAGTCGACTTGTTGGAATGGGGCAGTATAAAGGTCGGCATGAGTATGTGGGCGGTTGATCCTGAGCAAGTGGAGCAGCGGTTGCTCACACATTCATGGATTCAGTCCGCTCAGGTCCGTCGAGATTTCCCCCAAAGGATACGCCTTGCAGTGAGCGCCCGTCGGCCTGTTGCGATTGTGCTCCATAATGGCCTTCGGTACCTTGATGAATCCGGGACCTGTTTTACCCGGCCCGAACGGAGTCCGGTGCTTGATTTGCCATATGTCAGCGGCTTTGCCGGCTTGACTCTGGATGCGCCAAACGTACGCGCCGCCCTTGACGGCGTGCTGCGTTTATTGTCGCTGGCTCATATCTGGCGGGAGCCGTTGTCCGAGATCTCTTGGGATGCACGGCAAGGGTACTCGCTCTTTTTGGAAGAACGGCGAGTGACGATTCGCTTAGGGTGGGAAACTGCGCCGGAAAAATTCACCCAAATTGGAAAAGTTTTAGCGGCGTGGACTACTGAAGCCCCTGCCGCGGTGTTTGATGCCCGCTTCGCTGATCAAATTGTCGTGCGTCCGTACGTTGTTGAGGACGGCGCGCAGAGCCGAACGCTCAGTCGTCCGCTATAGGGGAGAGGCTATGCCTAAAGAAAATGCGTTGATCGTCAGTCTTGATATCGGAACTTACAAAACCGCCGTAGTTGTGGCGTCCGCTACACTAGAGGAAGTAGAAATTATTGGAGTTGGAACCGCACTGTCCGGTCAGGGTTTACGAAAAAGTCAGGTCATCAATCTTGACGCGACAGTGCAAGCGATCCGGAGAGCGGTGGACGAAGCGCAAATGGGCGCCAGCTGTGAGATCCATAACGTGTGCGCGAGCGTGACCGGGGAACATATCCTTGGCCTAACGAGTCAAGGCGCCTGGGCGGTGAAGGATCATGAAGTATCCTCGGCGGATGTTCAGCGCGTACTCGAGATTGCTCGCGCCGTGGCTCTTCCCTCCGGCTATGAAATTCTCCATGTGTTGCCGCAGGAATTCCTCGTGGATGGTCAAGAGCAGGGGTACGACCCACTTGGCGCTTCCGGCGTGCGTTTGGAGGCCAACGTCCAGATTATTGCGGCGGCGAGCGACGCAGTGCAAACCATCTATAAATGTGGCGAACGCGCCGGTCTTCAGGTACGAGGGGTGCGTTTCGCCGCCTTGGCTGCGGCTGAGGCCGTACTCGCGCCGGAAGAGAAAGAATTGGGAGTGGCTGTGGTGGTTGTGGGAGGCGGCACGACGGGCTTGGTGGCGTACCATCATGGTGTTGTGCAGCATGCGTCGGTGTTGCCCGTTGGCGGA
Organism: Binatia bacterium; assembly: GCA_050185455.1. Classification (GTDB taxonomy): domain Bacteria; phylum Desulfobacterota; class Binatia; order Bin18; family Bin18; genus SYOC01. The sequence goes on from JBFWZL010000018.1 coordinate 23,274, forward strand.
GCGCATTTGACCAACGATCTTGCAGTCGGGTTGCGCACTACACTTGCCGAGGCGGAGAAACTGAAACAAAAGCATGGTTGCGCACTGGCAAGCATGGTGAGCAGCGCCGAGACCGTGGAAATGCCGAAAGTAGGTACGCGTGACCCATTGCCGATGCCGCGTCGGCGGCTGAGTGAGATTATCGAACCCCGAGCTGAGGAGATCTTTGCGCTTGTCCGAGAGCAATTAGACCGGGCAGGCGTCTTAGGAAAATTGGAGTCGGGCG
>JBFWZL010000019.1:0-23499 GCA_050185455.1 Binatia bacterium
GAGGCCCTTTCTCGGATGGTGCGTGAGCAGGTTGATCCACGGCCCACGGAAGGCACTGACAGGGAAGAAATTATGGCGCAGGTGTTCCTTGATGCCGAAGTAAAGGTCAACGTCGATGGATGAGCGGCCATAGGGTTCCGCGCGTAGATATTCCTCGGTGGCGAGGAAGGCATCCAGTGCGATGGAGATCAAGAGGTCCGGCAGATCGCGTGCGGCGGGCATACCGTCGAGGCCCGCAAGGAGGATGTCGCGGAATTCCTCGGCGACGGGATCGCGGCGGCGCCCTTCCTTGATCCGCCCGCGCAGGACGGCTTCGAAACGCGTGGGGTCGGCCTTCGGGATCTTAGCAATCACCTTCAGAATGCGTTGGCGCGTGTCTCCTCCCCTGTAGTGGTCAAAGCGCGGGAGGAGCCAATGGGCAATGCCGGCAACATGTTCGGCCCCGTCGATGTCCGGTGCCCACCAGCTGACGCCGCGCACAGCATCCTCAATCAATGCTAGGAGCAGCGGTGCGTCTTCCGGCACGAAGCTGCCGATGTTGCGGTGGACCAGTCCCACTACGGTTGCCCAGACCGGGCCTTCCGGCACACTCAGGATCGAGCTATGGCCGCGCACGCCAGTAAGCCACGTGGGCGACGTTACACACGCAACGCGCAGGAGGTGGATGACCCGTTTGAGGATGGCGCGGTCATTGGCAAGCAGCTCCGCCTCGTGCCGCGTCAGGAATTCTGACGCCGACGGTGCCTTGAGCAGCGAGACCAACGTGTCGTCCCGGAACTGGGCGGGCACGTCGGCCTGTGCGATGGCCGCGCTGAACAGCCGGTCCGCTGCGGGTGCGTCGCGGTCGACCAGTTCGGCAACCCACTTCCGGTACGAGCGGCGCACTGCAGGATGCGGCCCTATCGCTGACGACAATGCCCTGAACGCCGTCTCATCCGTGAGGTGCTGTTCCTCGATCCATTGCAGGATGGCCCAGTCCTCGAGGACGTCGTGCGCCGTCGCCACGAGCAAAGCATTGGCGTCGGGCGACACAACGAGGGAGTCCCGTTTGAGGAGGGCGATGGCTGCGGCATTGAGTCCCGTAGCTGGCACGTAATCCGACAGGGCACGCGCCCTGCGCACCGCCAGCTCCTGCAAAGCCACTTCGCGCTGGCGCGGCATGCCGTCGGCCGGATTCTGGTCCGCGCGCACGATCTGCCGCCAGAAGACGGCGCGGAAATCGCGCTCGTTCTCCGGAAGCGGACGTCCCGCATCCCACGGAATCTGCAATGCCTTGTCGATGAAGTACGGGTTGCGCAGGATCTCGCGCAGGGCGGGGTTGGCGAGTGGCACTGCCAGCGACGGAAAGGCGGCCTGGATCTCCTGCAACTCGGTGTCGTCAAGCGGCGGAACTTCGATGACCGCGTAATCAATCCCCGCCGCATGGAGAAAGCTGGCCTGTACCTGCTCCACGGAATAGTCGCGGCAGGTCATGAGGATACCGAGGCCGTCGTCGCCCTGGGCAAGCGTCATGAGGTCGCTGAACGCGTCGCGCGTCGGTTTCTCAAGCAGGCGTTCGACGCTCTCGATCACGAGCACCTTGCGGCCCTGTGCGCCGAGGATGGCCTTAAGCTCTGTGGCGCGCGCCGGAATCTGGCTGTTGTGGAGTGTTTCGTCGATGTGGGCGACGGCGAATTCCTCGACCCGGAACCCGAAAGCGAAGAATTCGCGGGAGAGAAAGGCTACCGCTTCCTTGCCGATGACGGATTTGCCGCTGCCGGCCGGCCCTGTTATCAGGACGACCTGCTTCGCCTCGATGGCCGCAAGCACCCTCTGGACGATGCCGGCACGACGCAGGTGAAAGGCCGGGCCGATCGTCGTGCGGATCTTCCGCAGAACGAATTCCGTGTGGTTCTTCAGTGCCGTCAGTACGCGCTGCTCGTTCGCGCCCACCTCGCCGTACGCCTGGACGAGAGCGGCTGGAAGGTCCGCGCGTTTCAGGCTCCGCGCGGCCGGTCCGGCCTCGCCGGCAAAGGCCAAGAGAGCGTCCCACGCAGACGTTGCGCTGGCGACGGGATCTGGATCGGTAGACTTGAGGGCGAGCAGCGTCTTGATGTGCGCCTCGGTCTGGCGGGTGGAGGTGTGCAGGTCGAGGCTCAGGACGTGCAGCACGCGCAGGAAGGGCCACAGGTCTTTGGCGATGACGGGCGTTCCTTCCAGTGCGCTGACGATGTGGCATAGCTCGTTGCACTGATGGACGGACTTCTTCGAGATGAAACCGTCGAGGGACAGCCGACTTTCGAACTCCTCGCCGTCAGCCGCGCCTCTGGCGCAGTCGAGCAGCCCGACGAAATTCTCGAGGAGTGTGTTCGTGCCGCGCAGCGTCACTAGAATAAAGCGGTCGTGCTGGGCATTGAAAGGGTCGGCCTTCTTGAAATCCTTCCAGAAATCGCCAATGGCCTTCTTGCATTCGTCGTCGGCAGCACTGATGGTGAAGCTGCGTTTCACCTGTCCGACGAGTCGCGCAGTCGTCGGGCCTGCACGCGCGCAGACGACTAGGACATCGTCCGTATTGAAGCCGAGATGCTCGGTCTGGAAATGGACTTCGGTAACGCCGGCATCTGTCAGGATCGGCGGGATACTACGGACGAGCAGCTGAGCTAGCCAGTACGCTGCGACGTGCTGCTCGAAGAATACGCCCTCACCACCGGTGGAAACCGGACTTGAAACTCGCTTCTGGCTTGATCTATTCATGCAATCCACCAAATATTTTATTGTTTCGCTAGCCGGGGAAAGCCGTTAAAAACCTAGTGCGATGAAGACCTCATGCGAGCGATTGCACAGCCCATCGGATGATTCCACGGATCAGGAAGAGTAGCAAGAACGATTGATTTCTCATTGAGTTGGCGGCACTCCTACTGGGAGTCTGGTCTGGGTCGATTGTTCGCGTTCATCTGACCGTAAAGTAGACATTCACTAACTCCCTGGCATCAACGTCCGCTGACCACCAGTTACCTGCCTTTCACTGGTTGGTTGTCTAACGTCAGCAAAGACCGAAAAATAGACGGTCAAGATTTATCCTTGCCATGTCCGTACTTGGCCGGCTTGAGCAATTCAGTTCACACGCCAGAACCTTATCCTAAAACCTCTTTGCGCCTGAAATAACGTTTTTTATTCCTCTCTGCACCACGGCTCCGCACGATGGGCGTCATGAAGCGCCCGCTATACCATCAAGGCCTATTCATGTTAGGCCTGACCGTCCTGTTGACCTGCCTACCCACCCCACAGGTGTCGGCCGATCTGCCCTGCTATGGGCGTTTCCCCAACCCCTTCACCGACGTGTGCTGGAAGTGCGTGTTTCCGATCAGCATCGGGCCACTCAAGGTGAATTTCGGGATGGAGGATTCCGGGGATAGCGTTCCGCTGATCTGTACCTGCCCCGCCCCACCGCCAGTGTTTATCCGCATTGGATTTGGCGCCGGGTTTTGGGAGCCGGCCCGAGTTGCCGAGGTGGTGCGCACGCCATTTTGCTCGCCCCTGCTGGGTGGCGTCACCCTAGGCTCGTTGGCCTCGCCCGCGGGCACCAATGCCAAGACTAGCGATCGAAAAGACGCCTTCTACCACGTTCACTGGTACATCTATCCCCTGCTCTCCTGGATGAACCTGCTGACGGACATCACCTGCGTAAAACCGGAATCCTTCGACGTTCTATATCTCACCGAACTGGATCCGCTGTGGGAGGATGACGAACTCGCCTTCCTGATCAACCCGCAGGCGGCGCTGTTCGCGAACCCCATCGCTCAGGCCGCCTGCGCCGCCGACTGCGTCGCGGCGACTACGGGATTTCCACTCGATCCGTTGTTCTGGTGTGCCGGCTGCCAGGGATCCATGTACCCCATCGATGGCAATATAAAACACCACGAAGGCGGCGTGGACAGCTCCCTGCTGCTGGTCCAGCGCATGGCCTCCAAACTCCACCGCCAGATACTAGAGCTGGACACCTCGAGTCAAGCGGCGATGTGCCTGCCCTTGCCCCTGCCGATTCTGCGCAAGTCCCAATACAAGACGCAGATGCTGTATCCCATCCCCACACCGTTTACCGCGCAGCCGTTCGGCCGCGTGACCATCCCCTGGGCAGCGGGACACGAATTCCCGGTGCGCGGCGAGGACTGGGCCTATCTCGTCTGGAGGAAGAAAGTATGTTGCGCATTCTGACCGCGATGATGTCTATCGGATTTTGCCTGATGACGGCGCCGACGTTGCGAGCGGCGACTCCGACTCAGAATGATCTTAACGCTGCAACCACTCAGTCTCAGGACGCAGTCGAACAGGCAATGGATCTGAGCAAGGACGAGAATTTCAACCGGAAGATTCGATTCAACGGGGAACAGGACAGCGCGGACGCCCATCTTGCTAGCCAAGTCAAGGCTCCAGGTTCGGAAAACATGAGTGCGCCTGTTGTTGACGTAACGTCCCTGACGAAGGCACAGCACGATATCCGAGCGCTGCTCAGCAATCCGCAACTCAACGTTCCACAAGATTCACCCACCGAGGAGGGAAATCCACCTCCGGTAGTATTCATCTCCTTTTCCATGCCGGATGATTCCCTGCGCGCACTGCTGCGCGATGCCGTGGCTACGGGTTCACCGCTGGTGCTGCGCGGGATGGTGGATAACTCCATGAAGCGCACCATGGAGCGTATAGGTGAGCTGCTGAATGACGGAACCTCCGGTAAGGATGGGGTGGGTGGTCCCGCCCCGTCGCTCGCTATCGATCCCACCCTGTTCGAACGCTTCGCGGTGGACAAGGTCCCGGCCTTTGTCCTCCCATTGGCTGCCGTTGCCCCCTGCACTCCCACCGGCTGCCCGGTTCCCGACCATCTGAAACTCGCAGGCGACGTGAGCCTTGCCTATGCCCTTAGCCTCATGGCACGGGAGGCGGCGGGAACCCCCTTGGGACACCGTGCCGAGCAGTGGCGTAAACGCCTGGAGGCGCAGCCATGAACGGAACCCGTTTTGCCGTGCTGGCAGTGTTGTGTCTCGGTCTTCCCATCGGTTTGCCCGCGGCGGACCTGAGCCGCGACCAGGCCCTGCTGCTCGGTAAGGAACTCGGCACGAACAACAACGCGAGCATCACCCATTCTGCGACCAACCCCGACCTCGGCGCCGTCCCCGGCTACCAGGGCACCGATGTGCCAGAGACCCAGTATTACGGCGCCGGGCTTGGCATCGAGGATGCCGCTCGCCAGGCCCTGCCCGACAGCCCCGTCGGCACCTATGTGCAGGACAGCGCCTTGAGTCGCCCGCTGTTTACCCTCGACCGGACTGACCCGATCGTCCAACGCGGCGATGCCATCGCGGCCGACCCACAGGCGCTGTTGGGTCAGCAACTCACGGGACAATACAGTGACTGCCTACCCGTCACGACGACCGTGGCCCCGGCTAGCTACACCGATGAGGTCTGCACAGCTTGGGGGCTGGACCAGTCCCTGAGTTGCCATAAGACGCTGAATCTCAGTTGCACCCGTCCCATCGAATGCGATGCCGGCGGCATCAATCTGGATAGCGTCCAGAGCGATATGCTGTGGACCTACACCTACCCGACATTGACGATCGGTACGCTCAGCAACAATTACTGGAGCGGGTATTGTGCAGTGTTCGATCGCAGCACCACCTTCACCATTTCGGATATTAACAAGATCCAGGAATTCACCCTGATTCAGGCGGGGTTTGACGATTGGATCCGGCTCTCAGTCAACGACCATCCAGTGTACATCGGCCCCTACGGCGGGGACCGGCTGGAAATCGATACCTACGATCCCTTGGACACCGGGCTGTCAATTCAGAGAGTCCAGTATGGCCCCGCCAGTTTCGGCGCCTGCGAACTCAGTACGAGCTGGAACAAGATCCTCGACATCGACATCAAGCCGTATCTACACACCGGCACCAACACCCTCGAGATGCGCGTGGTGGTAGCTGGCGCCTGGGAAGGCTGGGCCCGGTTCAAGGCCACCCAGTATTGTGACTGTCAATGGTCGGAAACCTGGGACAATGGCTGCAGCGCATTGGAGCAACAAGCCCAATCCAGCATGTGTGTCCAGCAGTCTCAGACCTGTGTCGAGCCGGCGGAGACCCGGGTAATCGACGGCATCCCGGTCACACGCGACTGCTGGCGGTATGACCTCGCCTATCAATGCGCCACGGGGGAGACCCGCGAGGAACCTTATTGCCAGGAACTGCGGGATCGCGGTTGCAGCCAGATTGACTCGACCTGTGTGACCACCCTGCCGGACGGGAGTTGCTACGAATACCGTCAGACCTACCGGTGCCCGCAAGGCAATGAAGTCTCTCAAACCGTGATGGACTGCGGCGGGCAGACCTTCTGTCTCGACGGCAACTGTTTCGATACCGGCTACACGCCGAATACAGACTTTGCGCTCGCGGCGAGTCATCTCAGCTCGCTTGAATCGGCGGTGCAGGATTTTGATACCACGAACATGGTGGTCTTCAAGGGTCAGGACCTGCGCTGTGACAAGACCGTCCTGGGCTACTCCAATTGCTGCAAAGACAGCGGCTGGGGGATCGACCTGTCGCTCGCACAATGCTCAGAGCAGGAGAAGATCCTCGGTCAGCAACGGCAGGCCGGGCAATGTCATTTCATCGGTGATTACTGCAGTCACGATTCCCTGTTCGGCTGCCTGGCGCGCAAGAATACCTATTGCTGTTTCAACTCCAAGCTCGCCCGCATCATTCAGGAGCAGGGCCGGCCGCAACTCGGCCTCGGCTGGGGATCCCCCAAGAACCCGGATTGTCGAGGCCTCACCCCCGAGGAGCTGACAAGCATCGACTTTTCGACCATCGATTTCAGCGAATTTTATGCCGACGCCTACGCCAATGCGGCCTCGGCCGACCGGCCGTCCGGAACGTCGATGCAGCAGATCATCGAGCAGCGCATCCAGGGCCTGCTGCCGTGAAGCCTTGGCCAGTGCTGGCGGGGCTTCTGGCCATCAACGGCGCCCAGGCGGATGAAACCGCCACCATGGTCTATTACCACCACCATGCCGAGGGGTGGTTCTGGTATCAGGACCCCGTACCGCCACAGACACCCGTAGAACCACCCGCCAAGCCGCCAGCGCCGGCCGATCCCCTGGAGATGATGACGGCGTTTCAGAAGCAAATCGAGGTTGCCAAGGCCCGCGCGATCCTCGAGCCCACCGACGACAACGTGAAGGCCTACCTGCAGTTGAATCAGATGGCCATAAACCGCGCGGGCGAGTTCGCGCAGGCCTGGCAGCGGGTGGTATGGATCACGCCGGATCTCGACACCCGCCTGAGCCATCCCGTCAACGACCAGGCCGTACAGGTCTTCAATGACGAAAAATTGCGCCGGGTCGATGAGTTCCTGGCCGATACGGCGCGCACCCACGGATTGTTTTTCTTCTTCAAGGGTTCCTGCCCCTTCTGTCATCGCTTCGCCCCGGTGCTGAAGGCCTTTGCCGAGACCTATGGGTTTCGGATCGTTCCCATAAGCCTGGATGGGGGTACACTGCCTGACTTCCCCGCACCACGAAACAACGCCGACATCGCCGAGCGGCTGAACGTGGATACGGTGCCCGCCGTGTTCCTGGTGAATCCCAGGGACCGCAGTATCCATCCCGTCGCCTTCGGCTACGTCAGTGACTCGGAACTCAAGCAGCGCATCACCACCCTGATGAGCGGACAAGCGGCGAGTCCGCTGGTGCAGGCACAACTCCCGGGAGACTTAAATGGTGACGAGTAAGACGCGCCTGACCGTGTTAGTCCTTTGGTTCGGCCTGATCTCCCCCCTCGCCTGGGCGGATATGGCGACTGACATGGACACCTTTTTCAACGACATCAATTTCAGCAGTATTACCAAACCTGGAGTCTATGAGGGCCAGAGCGCGGGGTACTTCACCGGCGGCGGCGTGTTCATGCGCGTGCCGCAGCGCAATTACACCCTGTACTCGGTGCAGTGGCCGCGCTTTCGCAGCGGCTGCGGCGGCATCGATTTCTTTAGCGGGGGTTTTTCCTTCATCAATGCCTCGGAGTTCGTCAGCATGCTGCAGAACATCGGCTCGGTGGCGGTAAGCCAGGCCTTTCTGCTGGCGCTGCGCACCATCAGCCCGCAGATCGCCTCCACCCTGGAGCAGATCCAGACCTGGGCGCAAAAGTACGGCCTCAACAGCATCAACAGCTGCGAGGCCGGCACCGCGCTCGCCGGCGGCGCCCTCAAATCCTTCGGCCTGTCGAAACAGGCCTGCATCATGGAGCGGGTCAATAGCAGCGGGGAGAGTTGGTCGGAGGCCGAGGTCGCCTGCACCACCGGTGGCGAGCGAATGGCGACCCTACAGAACAGTCCGATGAAGCAGCTCATGGTCACGGAAGGCAACCTCGCCTGGCGCGCCATGATGCGCAACCCGTTCTTCGTCAACGACAAGGACCTCGCCCAGGTCATGATGAACCTCTCGGGTACGGTGATCATCAAGGTGGACCAGCCCGGAAGCGAGGACACCACCACGACCTATCAGGCGATTCCCTCCGTCCTCACCGGCAGCGGCGGGCAGGATCTGCTGCGGGTGCTGTTGGAAGGCGGCAGCGTCGATGTGAAGGCCTGCTCCAACGGCACGGACGATGAGTTCGCCTGCACCGAGATGAACGGCGCGCACACCGTCGCCATCCACCAAGGACTGATCGATAAGGTACGGGTGATCCTCGATGACATCGTGACGAACATCCATAGCGACACCCCGCTGGACGATGTACAACGCGGCCTTCTCGCCTCCACATCACTGCCGGTCCACAAATACCTCACCGTCGGCGTGGCCTATATCCCCGGCGCTCTCGCGCCTGAGATCGACGGTTACGCCACGCTCATCGCCAAGGACATCCTCTACAGTTATCTGAATGACCTGCTCGGAAAACTTACGGCTTCGACCCTCGCCCTGGATAACCAGGAAGATGCGCGTATCAAGGAGTTTCACGACGGCGTGAACACGGCGCGCCGAGAGATCCGCATCTACAAGGACGATGTCCGCCAGAGCTTCGATGAGGCGCTGGTGTTCACCCAGCGGGTACGCGAGTACGAGAAGGCCCTGGTCGGAAAACTCTCCCCTGGGATGTTCCGCAACCTGGTGTGGTCATCGTCACAATAACAAGTTCCAGGCATGAGTTGGGAAATATTCACCTACGGCGGCGGCGAATTCCTGCGCCTGGTGTTCAACGGCGTGGCCGCCATCACCGGCAACGGCGGTTACCTCACCGCGCTCAAGATGACGGCACTCATCGGTCTGTTGTGGGTGCTGATCGAAGGCGCCTTCCAACACCGTGCCATGAACCTGCAGTGGCTGTTCGGGATCATCCTCATCTACCTCGCCTTCATGGTGCCGAAGGTGGATGTCATCATCACCGATCGCATCGATCCCACCCAATCGTCGGTGGTCTCCAATGTTCCGATGGGATTGGGTATGGCCGCCGGCACGGCGAGCCAGGTGGGGGACTGGCTGACACGCGCCTATGAGACAGTGTTCAGTCTGCCGAACGAGTTGAAGTACCAGCAGAACGGTATGCTGTTCGGGCAATACCTGGTGGAGGCCTCCACTCGCTTCGAGATCACCGACAGCCGCCTGGCCGCCAACTTCAGCGACTTCTGGCAGTCCTGTGTCTTTTACGACATCCTGCTGGGACGCTACGGATGGGATGAATTGTACAATGCCCCGGATCTGTGGGCCTATATTCAGGCGCACACCTCGGTCTCCCAGAGTTTTACCTACCACGATGCGGCGAACAACCGTCTCATCCTGGGATGCCGGGACGGCGCCGGTAATCAGCTCGCCACAGACCTCAACGACGATGTCACCCGCGCCCAGCAATACTACGGATCAAAACTGGTCAAGGCCCCCACGGTAACCGCGGCGGTAACGAAGTTCGCGGCCGCCATGCCGATCTCCTATCAATACCTCACGGGCTTGAGCGTCAATGCCGAGGGAATCATCCGGCAGAATGCGCTCTCGAATGCCCTGAAACGAGGTTTGAGCCAGTTCGCCGCCAGCGCCGGCGCGCCCGCGGCCGCCCAGGACTTCGCGTTGGCGCGGGCCGAGCAGGAACGGCGCACCACCTATGCCGTGCTGGGTGAGCTGGCCGGACGCACCTTACCGATCCTGCGCAATCTGTTCGAAGCGTTTATCTATGCCGTCTTCCCCATCATTTTTCTACTGGCCATGCTGCCGAGCGTGGCCAAGGTCGCGATGACGTACCTGAAGAGTCTGGTCTGGATCCAACTGTGGGCGCCGCTCTACGCCGTGCTCCACTTTGCCATGACGCTCTACAGTCAATACCCAGCGGAAAGCAGCTTGTTGTTGCCTGACGGCAGCACGGTATTATCGCTGGCCAACTACACGGCACTGGGTCAGGTCATGAGCGATACCGCCCTCATTGCCGGTTATCTGAGCTTGTCCATCCCCATGATTTCCTACCTGGTGGTCAACCAGGGCGGCGCCATGATGGCAAGTCTCGCCAGCCGCGTGGCCCAGAGCTACGAGGCCCCGGTGAGCAAGGCAGCCGACGAAGCCTCCGCCGGCAACATCAGCCTCGGGAATACCAGCATCGGTAATGCCAGCTGGTGGCAGCAGAATCAAAGTCCGAGTTGGCGTGCAGGCGTTTCGACCCTGACCCATCCGGCAACGGGCGCGGCGTATACCACCACGCTGGAAGACCGCTACGTCGATGTGCCGCACTCCACCCTACCCTTCTCGGCCAATATAGGTGATGCGGTCAAGTCGTCGGTCAACACACAGGCAATCGAATCTCTGCAGGCGGCCCAGACACAGGTTTCCGACTACGCGAAGCTGGTGTCGGCCAATTACAGCAACATGGAGCGCTTCATAGGTCAGACCGCCACCGAGACTGGCGTGAATATGGATTGGAACCGCTCTGACATGGCGGCGTTTCGCAGGGAATTCGGTGAGACGAAGCGACTTGCCGATGAGTTCGGCAGAAATCGCGGCTACAGTGCAAGTCAAGCTGCTCAGATGCTTGGACTGGCATCACTGGCAACCCAGAATCCGAAGCTGCTCGACTTAGTAAGCCCCGTAGCCCTGCGTGGCGAGCTAATGCTCCGAAGCCAGAGCGACGCCCAAATCAAGAAAGACTGGCAGGACGCCCTGCGATACGTCCATGACACCCAGTACGGCAGTCACTGGCAGGCGGCCACCGATGCCGGCCATACTGCGGCCGCCGGCGTCCATCAGCGCACCGGTGACAGCCTGGCGCAAGAGCTGTCTGGCGGATTGCAAGAGCAGGTTAGCCATCGAGACAGCGCAATCGCAACCCTCCAGGAAGCGACCTCCTGGCAGGAAGCGCAGTCTAAAGTCGAGGAACAGGGTTTCGCTTTCAGCGCTGATGTCGCCATGCAGGTACGCGACCACATGATCGGTACCGAGAAAGGTATCTTCTCACGTCCCGGCAGCCTCGATCCGACCTGGACCGAACGGGAGGTGGACGCCCTCTTCGCCCGGGCCGCAGCCGGAGACACAACAGCAATGCGAACCATCTCCCATTATGCTGATGAGTATGGGCGGCAGCAGGGACTCGAACTCGCCGGGGTGCGTGATGCGCCAACCAAGGACAATGTTTTCAACAAAGGGGAAGCATACATGGCCGCGGAATCCAATAAAGAAACGCAGCCCGGTGGCATCAGGGCTCGCACCACCAGCTTCCTAAACGCCGCTCGACACGCGGCCGAACACGCGGCTGTACCGACTGAAGTTCAGGTCCGCCGTGGATTCTCTGCAATTCAAAAGGAAGTGGAAGAGGAGCGCACCGACAGCGGCAACATGATTGATCGCGGAGAACGCGATGTTCTGAAATCCGGCGACTCAGTGAAAACTGAGGCCGAAGGACAAACTGATCCGGATAACCAGACACTCCTGGGGGATGCAATCAAGAACGGAGTCGAGCAGTCGTTACCCAGTGAAAAACAGCTCACTCAGCTAGAAAACAGGTTCTTCAAGGATGAGGACAAATAGGGTCCGGCAGTCAATCCCGCCAATCGTAGGGGCCGATCTGCCGACGCCGCATGTCGTCGTGCCATTCTTCGAGCCACTCTCCAGATTCGCTTCCATCCAAAGCCCGAACCTTGTTTAAACGCATAGGATCATTCCGCCTCGTGCGGAATATGAATACCAGTCCAGCAAGCAACACCACTACGTCAATCCACCAGGCAAACAGCAGACCAATGACTAGCGCAATGAGCGTAGCTAGCAGAAATTCGACGACTTTGTAAGAGGGTGTATTTATCATGTGAAATTGTATGGCTGCAATTAGCTCGATAATACAACATCGAATCCCGTTGGGTTACAGCTCATGCACCTGGACTCGCGCCGAAGTTCCCAGCCCCTTCGCCTGTTCAACAACCCGTGAATGGTGTGTAAACAGGATTACCTGTGTTTTCTCCGCTAGGGCTGCGAGTGCATTCAAGGCTGCTTCGGATCGCTCGTCGTCAAAATCAACGAGAACGTCATCCACGATGAATGGCATGGGCTCAGCGCTTTCCATGTATTTCTCCAGCGAAGCTAAGCGAAGGGCAAGATATAACTGGTCACGTGTCCCTGAACTCATCCCTTCTACATGCACTCGCTCTTGATTTGGCCGGATGCCCACAAGAACGGGCTCATCCTTTTCATTATAGTCGGTCCGTAATCCTTCAAACGAACCACGGGTAAGTACAGAAAAGTGTTCGCTGGCTCGTTTCACCAATGGTCCCTGGTTTTCTTTGCGGTAACGCTCAATCTCGTCCCGGAGAATACGCGCCGCCAGCTTTAGACGGACATATCGTTCCGAGGTGGACCGGATGTTTGCAAGAATTGAGTGTCCCTGGTCCGCAAGGGCGGCGGCTTCATCGCTGCCGTCCATAAGCTCTAGCTCTTTCGTTTCCCGGCCTCTGGCTTCGGCCAACGTCGTTCGTCTCGGCTCTAGCTCTTCCTCAATCTTCTCCGTGAGCGTCTGGATCTGTCCGGGCAAGGTGTCTGAATCGATCGCTTCTGCTTCGGTCTCAAGTTCCGGCAGGGTTGCGCCTTCACCCGCGCTCAGAAGCTCTTGTTCCACATTATCGACTTCCGTCTTCAGTCGGAGGTACTCGGCGGATCTGCGCTCAGCCTCTTCCAGTTCGGCGGGGCTAGCCCGGCGCGCCTCCATGCACAAACCCTGGAGTCTCTCGGTCATGGTTTGAATCACCGCCTCTGAATCCTGAATTTCCTGCCTCGCCTGCTGTAGTTGCTCTTCGATTTGATGGCGCCGTGATTGCCGGGTACGGTTCTCCGACAAAAGCGAATTAAGACGAATCACCGCGTCATCGGTGGATTGATCCGCGAGTTCGGGGGCGATGTTGGCAACGACGCTACCAACCTGCTCATGGAATGTTTCAGCATCCTTGTCGATAGCCTGAATCCGTATTTGCAGTTTATCTATGTCACCCTGTTTCCCGAACAACTGCCGGAGCTTTTCGATGACATCCGCGGCCTCCGCCGGCAAGGCATCACCTTTCAGACCAAAGCCCGCTACCGCTTCCTTCCATTGCTCTTTCCATGAACCGAGATCTCTGCTGACCGCCTCTTGCTCAACAACAGCGGACTGTAAATTTCGTTCCAGGGTCCTGATGTCCTTATCAAGCGTCTCTCGTCGTCGCTTGGTTTCCTCCAGTTCAGCAACGACGTCCTCGCACTCCAGAAGCACGGCTTTAAGCGATGTCTCTTCAGGTGCTTCCTTACCTGTACCCTTCAATTGTTCCTTGAGTATCTGGACATGAGTACTGCGCGTGTCTTCAAGCACGCCGACCTCCTGTTGGCGGGCGGTCAACTGACTAGCTCTCTCACGGAGTTTTTCGAGATTTTCCAACCATGCCCGCATTTCCCGTGGTGTACGTGGCTGAATCCCGCACGGAGCCCATAGCGCTTCCCAATCAGCATCAATTTTCTTCTTCTCGCCAGTGCACTCTTCAAGTTGCCCCGCGACATGGTTGGCGCGTTGATTTGCACTCTCTTGGGACGCCAACAGACTTGCTTTTGTATGAACTCGGTCCGCCTCGCGACGCAAACGATCCGCCAGCTCATCGGCCGTGATCATCCGATGTTCAAAGGCATCGGGAAGCGGCCGCTCGGTATCGATTTCTTGTGCCTGTGTAGCAACGTCTTCTCCACCCAACCATTGGCGGCGTAGTAACTTCCAGGCATGTTCACGCGCGGACCTGGCGTCTACCAGATCGTCCTCCGTGGGTACGATGCCCCCGCGCTGAATCTCATCGAGTCGTTGTGACACATCGCGCAGAGCTTCTTCAGTATCGTCCTGTTTTTCCCGGAATCGCTCGATACGCTGTTCGATCGCCGCGTATATATCGTCGAACTTACTGACACTCTCTCGATTCGGTACCGGCAGTCGTGACAGATCCTCCAGTGAGCCGGCCCAGAGTGTAAGGCGTGCCAAATCGGAGCTACACTGCGCTTGCAGGGTATCCACCTCACGCCGGCCCGCCTGGATTGTCTGGTCTACATTACCCAGCTTTCTCGCTGCCACGATGGCTCTATGCAAGGACTCCGGTGGGGCAACATCCGGCAAGTCTTCACGTTCCTTCCGAGCCTCACGCAGCTGCGTGTCTATCTCGCGTACGTTCTTTTCCGTCTCCTTTAACCGCGATACAAGAACCGGGTGTTGGGCACCTAGTTCGGACACCCTCTGTCTTCCCGAGAAAATGGGTCGAAGTACATCGAGATCTGACAGCGTCAGATCGGGTCGCACATCCTTGAGCAAAGATTCCGCATCAGCAACCAGTTGCTGACGTTCCGCATCAAGATGCGGTCGGTCCTGCATTGCCTTCCGATGCCCGCCCAGGCGTGCATGGAGGTCTTCGATGCTCTCGCTCAGATCCAGCGTCGGTTCATGAACGGAAACATTCTCGATCTGTTCTTGCAGGTCATTGAGCCGTCCCGTCGCCTTCTGAAGAATCGCCTGCGCTGTCTCCAGTTCACCAAGCGTCCTCTGCCGACGCCCCCCAAAATCGTTCGACAGGATCAGAACTTCCCCCAACGCCTCGATCTTTTGCAAGAGCCCATGGCGCCGGGCTAATTTCGGGAGGACGCGCTGTATGCGCTTCAGCCGATTGACCTCAACCCGCTCGCTGGCGAGTTCGGCCTGAATTTGGTCCAACTCCTTACTGGTCCGCGCCAGTGCACGGCGATGCTCATCCCACTCCCGGGACGAGAGCGACCGTTCCCTGATCTCCTTACTTGTGTCGCTGTACGCCTTCAAGGCTGCGTTGATCACTTGAGCCGATCCACGCGCCTTAAACAGGTCGTCGGCCTCATCGTCAAGCTGTGCGAGCACCGCATGCAACGCATGGCTACCGAGGGATGCCGAAAATAGAGCCTGCCCAACCTCACCCTTTTGCTCCAGGATCTCCTGGCCACCCTGAACCAGGGCACGGTGATCGATGCCGAAGAGCATTTCAAACAGTTCCGCTGTTACGCCCTGAAGAAAGGGAACCAACGCGTTGTCGTCAAGCAGCTCACCATCAGGTGACAACAAGGTATTCTTACGTCCTTTTCGGCGAGAAAAACATAGTTCCTCTCCATCCAAAGCTCGCAAGCAGCCAGCGACACGCAGTTTGTCCTTAGCGTGAATGAAATCGTCTGACGTGCGCTCATCGACGTTGTAGAGCAAGGCCTTGAGGCCTCGCAGCGCCGAACTCTTTCCTGCCTCGTTGGGGCCATAGACAATATGCAGACCGTACGCCTCCTGATCGAACACCAACCTCCGCTCGGTGAACGGCCCGAATGCGACGAGGTTGAGTTCCCGGATCTCCATCACCCCTTCTCCGTGGTAAGCAAGCGATTCAGCAGGAGTTCCTTGACGTCTTCCAGTACCTCTTTGAGCTGCTGGGGGTCGGTTGGATCATAACGGTCCTCGCCACTCAGTATTTCCGAAGGAAGCTTTTGGCGCAGGGCTAACACTTCATTGGCGAGGCTTGCGGCCGCGGTATCATCCAGCTCCATATTCTGAATCCCACGCAACAATCCACCCAGGGCATCATCACGGGCAAGAACGTCATCGAGCGAAATCGCTGGATGGGTCTTGAGCGATACCTTCTCTAACCAGATTCCCGCGCCGCCAAGACCCGTTGCCAAAGCGCGATACTCCTGTATCCAGTGTTCGCGTTCGGCATGCAATCGCGAATGAGCACCACTAGCCCCTTCCAGTACCAAGCGCGCAGCGACCGGTCGCCCTCCAGCAGCGTCAAGTTCCTGCAGTAGCGCCTCCCGCACCAGATCGTAGACATCGTCGACAGAGCTACTACCAGTGATTTCTACTTCACAGATCCCCCAACGCAGCACATCAAGATCGCGATGTTCGACTTGTGTGATCTCGCCATCGTCGACACTCACCAGGGTGCAACCCTTCGGCCCTGTCTCACGAACATGTCTGCCCTGAATGTTGCCTGGAAACACAATCCATGGATCGCGGTACACCTCCTCACGCTTGTGAACATGGCCAAGCGCCCAATATTGATATCCTTTGGAACGCAGTCCATCCACAGTGCAAGGAGCATAGGGTTCGTGCCCCGGCTTTCCATCGAGGCAGGTATGCAGAAGTCCAATATTGAAAAGCTGAGGGTCCCCGGCCGGATAGCCCTGGGACAGATCGTCCGTTACAGCCCTGCTGGCAAAGCCTTGACCATAGATAGCTACAGAAAGGTCCTCCAGAAGGACCTGCTCAGGCGAGTGCGTGGAAAACACCGTAACATTATCCGGCAAGCGAAGGTGTTTTGTGATTTGGCTCGCTGCATCATGATTGCCGGCAACTATAAAGACCCGAATGCCAACCTCGCGCAAGCGCCCCATGCGTTCACTGAAAAAAAGCCCCGTGTTGTAATCCTTCCAGTCACCGTCATAGAGATCGCCCACCAGCAGAACAAACGCCACTTCCTCATCAATTGCCAGCTCGATCAGATTATCAAAGGCGCGGCGAGTCGCGCTGCGGATTTCTTCTATAGGGGCCCCTTCATAGCGCTCCAACCCGTGCAGAGCGCTGTCGAGGTGTATATCTGCGGCATGAATAAATTTAAACATTACCTTAATGAGACCTTCAGTGGTTCGCGGCGAACGCAAGGATCCTTTCGCAAAGCTGCTCCAGTGTCTTCGAGCTCTTTCCTTGCAAGTAAAGATTTTCTAATGTTGTTGCTAATAGTAAAGAGTTCTTTCTCTTAACTCCGTCCAAGAATCCCTGCTCTTGCTTCGCAGCATGCTCAGAACTGTCCCAAACACCCTGCCCAAAATCTGAATGCACTACGTCGGCAATGTTCGAGTGCCACATCACAACATTATTGCCCCAGTATGGTTCCTGCGGCATAGGGTCCGCGTCTTGTGCTCCGCAAAGCGATAAGATGCAGCGATTATCACGAGGATGGTTCCCTGGATTTTGGCGGTTTGCCTCCGCGTCGGAATCAAATACAGCGAACACTGGAATCCCAAGCCCATTGGCAGTCGCCAATGGGCGACTCAGATTCTGTTTCCCGCTTGCGATCACAAAGTGGCAGCCGTGTCTCCGAAATTCATCCCAACGACCGGTTAAGTTCAAATACGTTGATATATATGCGACATCTTCAATTCCCTCGACCAATACCACGACGCTCGCAAAAAACAGTTCATTCTGAGATGGCTGCATTATTTGCTCGATAGCTGCCATGGTACTTGTCGGTGAACGCGGCGCTTCCCCCAGTGCTTGGCCTAGCCTGTCTGAGATATTTTTGTGCGTCACTTGGGATGGGATCGATTTTCTGTCATCAGGAGACTTGCGAATCATGCGAATATTTTCAAAGCCCTTACCCGATACGAAATAAGGGCTATGCGTGCTCAGAAGGATCTGAGCGTTCTTTGTTGATAGTTCTTCCAATAGGCTCGCCATATGACGAGATTGTGGTGGGTGCTGATACAACTCCGGTTCCTCGAACCCGAGGAGAAGCGTCGGCATATCTCCTTCCTCGTTTGCAGCGAGTTCCTGAAGAAGGGATACAAACACGGTCCTTTGAAGCCCATGGCCTAGTCGGGCCAGTTCACCCAAGAAATCGTGCTCACCGACAGCCAACCTCGCTAGGGGCTCATTGACAGTAAACGATTTATCCGGATTGTAGTGCCAGTTGAGCCTGATTTTGGTACCCGAATGAGTCCATTCCTGTATTCGATGAGTCAGTGAATCACTCAGACCATCGAGGACATTCTGTTCCTTCTGTATGATTTGTTCGTACTTGTTTGCTACATCTTTTCGCAACTCATTGATCGGCTCCTGAAAGTTCACTTTAGATCTTATTGTTCTTTCCAGAAGTTGGCCAAGAGCTGTCGCCCGACCCTCATCTTGTTCCGTAGTGGCGTCTTTTACAGCAGGCACATACACCCACTGAAGATATTTTCGAAGCCGATTCTCTCCCTTACTCCACCCATAAAACTGGTTTGGACTCGATAAGAGTTCACACTGCTCGGGATGATTCTCTTCATAAACCCGGAGTGCCGACTCCATATCTCCTTTTGACGTCACCGCAGGAAGGTCAGGGAACTGTTGCCTTAGCGCTGAGTAGATATCCTTTAATTCTGCAGCCGATGCCTTTTTCTCGTTTTCTGAAAAGTATGGCGCAAAATCGCCCATGACAAGTCGTGACCCGTATTGCTTTACTTCAGCACAACCAGCTTGCGGATCCCATTCTGCAATGGCCGATACTATGAGCTTTCCACTTCTGTAGTATGCTTTGAAATCCTCTTGTGCTTCCGGCGATAGCTGTTCAAACGTCATGACAACTTCAGCGGGACTCTCGATGTTTTTGTGATGCAAGTCCTCGTCGGATAACTTTAACAAATCAACAGAGGCGGCCGACGTATTCCTAAAGAATACGTTGAGCGCTTGCAGCACGGTGGATTTACCAGCTCCATTAGGCCCAACAAGACAGGTATAGTCATCCAGCGCAATGGTTTCATTTTCGAAAGAACGAAAGTTTTTTATCTTGATTTCTGTAAGCCGCACCGTAGTCTCTCCATAACGCTATGCCTTTAGCGTTTGCCATCCTTGATCATCTTGTTGTAGTTCTTGGCCTCCAGGATCATCGTTGGCAGGAAGAATTTCTCCTCGATCTCCTGTGACCATTGTTTTCTAAGGTTTGCAGGTGTGATGATAAGGATACGCCGTTTCCGTTCGGTCCATTTTTGAGCCAGCACAAGACCGGCCTCAATGGTTTTACCCAAACCGACTTCGTCAGCAAGTATCGCCCCTTTGGACAAAGGCGATTTGAAGGCAAACAGAGCAGCTTCGACCTGGTGGGGATTGAGATCGACCTGCGCATCGAACAACGTACCCGCCAGCTTTTCAGCATCCGCTACGGAATGCCGCTTACTCAGCTCATGAGCGAAAAGCTTGGCATGGTAGTTGGTAATCATTGTCACTTGTCACTCCCTGGATACTCGTTGTTTATTGATCGCCGGAGGTTGTTTTGGTCATATAGCCTGGCGCTAACACCAGGTTCTGAACACCGTATAGCGCCTGCCTATTCCGAAGCCACAGGTGATACTCAGCGCCTTCTAAACGATGATCATCTGTGCAGTCCACATTCCATCGTCTAAGCACGTAACCCGCCACGGCGGCGCGCACATTGACCTTCAGTACACCCTCCTGCATGGCGTAATCCATTTCGATGGTTTCAGGGTGCGGCAACTTTGGGTGCGCCACCAACTCCATCTCAACGATGCGATTCCACTGGATGTCAGCTTCGCGTGTTTCATACTCTTGTGGCTCGCTTTCGGTGTTCGTCGGATCCGTGATACGAGTAATGTCGAAAGCGATAAAGGGTTCCCGCTTGCGGTCAAAAGCACGCACATGCCAGCGCAGGCCATTGTCGACCAATACAAATGGAACAATTTCACGAGTGCTCAAGCCGGAATCAATTGAGCGATACTGAATGCGGACCACCCTCTTGTGATGGATAGCCCGAGTGAGAACAGCGAGGACAGGTAATAAAGGTCTATTTAATCCGGCCGGTGTTTCGCAGGGAATCATCGACTTGTGGCTACCGACGAAATCCTCTCCGAAGCCATGCGAAAGCGCGGCCAGCACCTGTGCAGGTGAGTAGTCAAACAGAGGCTTGAACGCCTCGGCTATTACATACGTTCTAGCCGTTGTGTCGTATTCGAGATTTTTAGGCGCCACTTCTCTATAAAGGGTAATGTCCCTTGTGGCCGCCGCCTCCCCAATACCAAACCGGGATACAAGGTCGCTTCGACCTATCTCGCCCAAGAAATAGACCCTAAAATCTATATGGGATAACCGCTCTTTTTGTGCCTGGCTTATTTCTGACAGAAGCACCGTAAATTCTCTCCCCTGACCCGTGTAGCCGAGTATTCTGCCCTAAAATGACGCCTTGTAGTACTCTTTTTTCATAATACGAACTTTTATATTGACATAATCATTTTGATGACGTTATCCTGCCTGCAGGGTAGAGATGGTCTCTGCCTGCTCTTTCATGTTGCACAGGAGTTCAGCTATGGCTACCAACCCTCCGAAAGGCGATGGACACCGAAATGGCGCCGTCAGACAGCGCTCACAGACCAAGACCCCTGCAGGAAACTGGGTTAAGCGCGATGCCGAGACAGGGCAATTTATGGATGTGAAAACGACTGATAAGTCCCCGTTCAAGGGCGTCAGGAAAGAGAAGTAGTGGACCGCCCCCGGCAGTTCCGGGGGCCGGCCTAATTATCGATAACGGAGACTACCCCATGATTAAACTTCAAGGCGCAGTCATCAAAGAACAAGGCGTCACTTTCGCGATCACGGTCGTGAAAAGTCATATCTTGAACTCGCAGATGCAATGCCAGCAGGCAGCTCAATCCTTCCAGCCTCTATTCCCAGGCATGCCTATTGTGCTGATGGGGCAAGACGCTCGAGGCACTCCTACCTACTGGGGGCGGAAGGATATCGTGAATTTCTTGAGAAACGTCCATCCGAGCCGCATCCCTTGGAAAGAATACACGTTCAATTGAGGGCACCGAAATGATTGATATTGCTTTTGAAATAAACGGTAGGAAGGTGTCTCCACGAAACGTTGGTAATGCACTCGAGTCAGCCGCGCTGCAATCAGTACAAGACTCGATTTCCAAAGCCGTCGGATCCGCACGTTGCCCTGAGCATGGCCAGAAACCCAAAATCAAAGTCAAAGGCCGTAATCTCGATTCACTGACATTCGAGGTCTCGGGATGCTGCGACAGCTTGATTGCGGAAGTGAAGAGAAAATTGAAATAGTTGAAGGAGAAGCCATGAATGGCCCTACCCACCAGTTTGCAGGCGCGATCGCAGCGCTTGTTATGACTCAAAACGACATGTCAGAAAAGACATGCGCCCTGCATCATCCTGCTGCTGCCATTCCCATTGGTGCGTTGTTGGGAAAACTTCCAGACATGATTGAACCTGCCCTTGGGAACCCTAACCATCGACAGTTTTTCCATAGCATCGTGGTGTTTGGTTTACTGACTACTGGCATGTACAAAGTCTACCATTGGGAACCGCGGGATGATTTCGAGAAAGTAATAAGGGGCATGCTGTTGGTTGGCGGCGCCGCTTATCTGAGTCACTTGGCGCTGGATGCACTAACGAGTAAATCATTACCTCTCGTCGGAAAACTTTGATCACCACATCATCTATTGCTCCTTCTCGACCTCAACAAACCATGAACATAGATAATTTTATTACCAGCTGAAGCTTGCTTAGCAATAAAGGGAATGAAACGGTATTAAACAACCTGACAAGGGAAGAGGTTAATAACGGCAAAGGCCTTACCCTAAAGGGCTGCCGCGCAGAGATCGACGCGCGGCAATAAAAAGGCTACTCAAAGGGACGTGCCCCACTCCTGCAAAATCCACCCCCAACGAGCATCACGTTTTCCCTAGCGTAACCTGACCGGCGTCGGCACAGTGCTGGCGCATGGAACCCATATTTAGGGTGAACAAATGGGTGCGCTACTGAACCTCTGGGGCCGAGAACACCCATCCGGACCGCCGGTGGAGTGGGCGCTGCCGGTGCTGAAATCCGCTAACCTGCTCCATCCGCACCACCCACAACTAGCCGCAATTCGCCAACTGGTCGGGGTACCGTCCGCTCATTGGGAAGCTTTCTACGTCACGGTCTTCGACGCCTATGCCGTCTTCGTGCAACAGCTGCCCGCCTCGGAGGCACACCATCACGCCGGACCCGGCGGCATGCTGGCCCACGGTCTGGAGGTGGTACGCGAAGCCCTGAAACTACGCCGCGGCCGCCTGCTCCCTTCGGGCGGCGCAGCCGAGACACTCGTCGCCGGTCAGGACCTCTGGACCTATGCCACTGCGGCTGCCGCCCTGCTCCATGACCTTGGCAAACCGGTGACCGATCAGCGGGTCCGGCTCTATGACGGAAACCGCCGGGAGCTTGGGCGATGGGATCCCTGGGGCGGACCCATGGCTGGCAATGCGGCCTGGTATCGCGTGGAATTCGTACGGGACCGGCGCTATCGCTTTCACGAACGCATCCCGCCCCTGCTGGTGCACTTCATCCTTCCGCGCCAGGGTCTGAGCTGGCTGGCATCTGATCCGGAGGTGTTCCAGACCTGGCTGGCGACCATCAGCGGGGATGCGGAGCAGGCAGGGGTCATTGGTGAGCTGGTACATCAGGCGGACGGCCTCTCGGTAGCAAGCGACCTGGTCGGCTCTCCGGCATCCCTGCCTACAGCCCGGCGCAAGTCCCTTTCCACCCGGCTGCTCACCGGTCTGCGTTACCTTCTGGACCAGGGCGACATCCCCCTGAACCGGCCCGGCGCCGCCGGTTGGCGCTCTGATGAAGATCTGTGGCTGGTCAGCAAACGGGTGTTGGACACCCTGCGCGAACACCTCCACCGCGAAGGACAGGACGGTGTGCCGACCCGCAATGACCGGCTGATGGACGAGCTGCAGCAGCATGGCCTGCTGCGACCCAACGGCGATCGGGCCATCTGGACCGTACAAGTGATCGATGGCGACTGGTCGCAACAGCTCACCGTGCTGCGCTTTCCGGTACACACCCTCTGGCCCGAGCCGGAGGCGCGGCCCCCGGTGTTCACCGGTACCGTGACGCCCATCGATACCGGTCCGGCAAGCACAGTGCCGGAAAACCGTTCGGCGGAGCCTCTCAAAGAGAGTGCTTCAACTACGAAAGTTGTTATTGCACCGGCATCGGCATTCGATACACCGTCACCGGCAACCGATGACCCGAAAACCGAAATTACGGACGGCGTTTCTTTTTCGGACCCGCAGGAATCAGATACCTCCGATGAGATCGATTCGGGCCAGCGCTTTCTCGCATGGATCAAGGAGGGGCTCCGTTCAGGCCGTTTACCCATCAATACAGTCAACGCCCGCCTGCATACCGTCCCCGAAGGCCTGCTGCTGGTCAGTCCCGGCATCTTCAAGGATCA
>JBFWZL010000020.1:0-22876 GCA_050185455.1 Binatia bacterium
CCGACAATCGCGATAAATCATCACGCACATCGCTTCCGGCAGCGAAACAAAAGCATCAAGCATAAAAACGTAGTCAGGCCACTTATCACCCACGATGCGAGCAGAGGGAAAAAGTCCCTGCAGCGCTGTCTTGATGGTTCGCACATCAATCGTTCCGTTGTGCACTCGGGACAATGCGAAAAGATACTGCGCGGTAAACACATGCCCATTGAGGGTCCTCGTCCAGCGTTTCCAGCGCTTGGCTGGAGGAGGGGAGAGCCGCACCCAGTAGCGGAACTTGTTCCGTCCCCACCATTGTCCCAGGATTTTCTTCGTATATGCAGAAAAAGGTTTGCCTATAGGCACGAAGTTGCCGAATTCCCGCGTTACGGTAATATCAGGATGACTGTTACATAGATGACAGAGCATCGTTGTTCCCGACCGTTGATGTCCACCAATCAGCAAGACCACCTTTCCCTCCTCATTCACATTGCTTCCTTAAGCAGCAGAAGATGAAAGTCGCTGATTTTGATACAGCGCGTAGAGCGCGGCATACTGACCCGCGCACGCCAAGAGTTCTTGATGCGTGCCGCATTCGACTAATTGTCCCTTTTCCATGACGAGAATTCGATCCGCCAAACTAACCATGGAAAAACGATGCGAAATCAGGATCGTCGTTCTTCCCTTCGCTAATTCGCGAAACTGATTGAAGAGCGCGTATTCAGACCGCACGTCGAGATTCGAGGTCGGCTCGTCAAGGATAAACACTGCAGCGTCTCGCGCAAACGCGCGCGCCACGGCCAGCTTCTGCCATTGGCCTTCCGACAAGGAATGCTCTCCGAACATGCGCCCGAGAGCCGTATCATATCCTTTAGGCATTGTCGTGATGAGGTCATGCGCATTAGCCAACTTGGCGATCTGCTCGATGCGCGTTCGGTCATGCAGCAGTTGCCGCCAATCGCCGTAAGCAATATTCTCAGCCGCTGTTGCCTCATAGCGGCCAAAATTCTGGAGAACAAACGAAAACTGTCGATACAGATCAGATAAGGAAAGATTCCGAACGTCAATCCCGTCAAAAAATATACTTCCGGAATCCGGCGTATGCAGTCGCGCCAAGAGTCTGATCAGCGTCGTTTTTCCTGCGCCGCTTTCTCCGACGAGCGCGACGGTCTCACCAGGTTGGAGATGAAACGATACGTCGACAACGGCCGGCTGTGTAGAATCCGGATAGGTAAACGAAACGTTACGAAACTCGATCTCCCCCCGATTTGTCGTCAACGTGATAACGGTGTTGGGCTCGGCGGACGGACGGAGATCAAGAAATTCTTTGAGGTTCGTGATGTGTAAGACGTGTTCTAAGACGGCAGTGACCGAGCCGACGAAATTATCGAGAAAACGCCGCAGATTCGGGGCAGCGCCTCCATACATCACGACGTCACCGATTGTCAACGCGCCATAAATCGCCTGCAGAGCAACGCGGATAAAGGTGAGATAAAATATAATAATTGAGAGCACGGTGAAGGAGAGATTGCTCGTAAAGCCGCGAAGAGCCAATATGCGGTCTTCTTGTAAGAAGGCCTGCATGAAAACGCGAAATTGCTGCAGCAAGACGGGAACCAAGTCCAGCAATCTGACTTCGGCAACGAAGTGCGGGCTCGTTAACCGCGAAGTGAAGTATCGCACCCAGCGACGCCTGGTCGCACGTGCATGTTCCTTCAGATAGCGCTTTTTCGCCAGCCGCCACTGTGACAGCAGATAGGGAACGCCAATAGGAAGAAGCGCCAGCAGGATCAGCGGTTCGAGTACAACCAGGATGGCGGTGAGCGACACAAGCTGAAGGGCCAGCATCACGCTAGTAAACAGGTTCACCAGGAATTGGGTGCAGTGTTCGGCTGGGCTATTTTGTGCTCGCTCTAACACATCTTGAAAGCGAGAATCCTCGAAATGCTGCACCTCGAGTTCCGCGGCGTGACGCAAAATCTCTGCGCTAATCTGCGCATTGAAATCTCCTCGAAGTCGCTGGATGAGCAGCTGGTTGGCGGCGCGCCCCACTGCCTCCAGGAGAGCAAGCCCTAAGCCCACGGCAAACCAAAACAGGAGCGCGTTAGAAGCAGGCTGAGGATGAGATAAGGATTGCGCAACAGCGTTGATCAGACCGCGTGCGGTAAGGGCAAGACCGGCAGGTAAGATACTCAGGAGTAACGTGATCCCCGCCAGTCCTATCGTCAGGGCGGCGTTGATAGACCAGGCCCAGCGTAGCGCCCAACGAATATGAGCCAGTAGTTCTCGAAAGGACAAATCGGCTGGCCATTGAGGGACGGTATTCATGTATCGTTTTGTACTTGCGCCTCGCGCCGCAGAGGGAAAAAGAGAGCGTCGACGCCGCGTCCAGAAACGTTAGCTGAAGGTGATAGATCTACCACAAGAGAGAAAAGCTGTCGCGGACCCGATGCTCAGCCCTCACCGCCGTCGAGCTACAAAGAAAAGCCGCCGAAATGGAAGAACAGTTCCATAAGGACGCTCACGATACGCCTCACGGAGCTTTGCACCGTACGCAGCCAGAAACGCGTCATGCTGTTCGGCGGCAAGTCGCGTAAACACTGGCCGCAACGCCGTGCCTTTCATCCACTCCAACACGGCGTCAGGTCCTTGCAAGATGTGATAATAGATCGTCTCCCAGACCTCGACCTCGACGAAACCGAGACGGTGCAACGTGTCGGCATACCACCCTGCGGTTTGCACAAAGTAGCGTTCCTGCCAGTGACCGATAACAGACGCCCAGGGCTCTTGTCTAACGATTTCCGCCAAGAGCCGATGCGCCGCCTCGTCAAAATTGTTCGGCATCTGTACGGCAAGAACACCCCCTGGAGCAAGAATGTCCAGCAGATGCTTGAGAACACGTTCATGATCCGGGACCCATTGGATCGCGGCATTAGAAACAATACGATCCAACGACCGTATTGGGCGCCAGGCCGCCAAATCCTCCTGCACAAAATGGAGGCGTGGATGTGCAGGTTGCCGCGCTGCTGAGGCGAGCATATCCGGCGAATTATCAACACCCCACACGGTCGCCTCAGACCAGCGGTCCACAAGAGTATGCGTCAGGTTCCCAGGACCACAACCAAGGTCCGCGACAGCCCGCACTTCACTATCCGGCAGGCGTCCAAGCAAATCAAAGAAGGGGCGTGAGCGCTCATTACTGAAGCGTTGATACTGTTGAGGGTCCCAAGAAGGCATAGATTCGCGAAACGTAGCACAGTGGAAAAGAAAAAGGGAGGCGTGGACTCCTGTCCGCAAAAAATCGCCGCCGTCGCCCACTCATGGGATATCTGGTAATGCAGTGGCATCTTGATCCCACTCTTACCGCGCCAACAGCGTGAAGGAGAAACCCATGGCTGCAAGCGAGACTCAATCTCTCGATATTCTCTTGAATTCGGTTAGGGCACTCGAACCGCTGATTCGTGCTCATGCGGAAGAGGCCGAGCGGAATCGTCACTTAACGCCGCCGGTGGTGGCGGCGTTGAAAGAGGCCGGACTGTTCCGCATGTATGTCCCTAAAACCTTGAGCGGGTTCGAGGTTCCTCCGCACGTATTGTATCGCGTAGTCGAGGAGGTAGCTCGTATCGACGGGTCTACCGGCTGGTGCGCGTTTATCGGAGCGGTTGTGAGTGTGTTCGGCGCATTTCTTCCCGATGTGGTGGCGGAACAAATTTTTGGCTCAGATCCCGATGTCATTCTTGCCGGCGCCCTTTTTCCCCCGGGTACAGCTAAAGTTTGCGACGGCGGCTATATAGTGAGCGGTCGTTGGTCCTACGCTAGTGGTTGTCATGGTTGCTCATGGATGATCGGCGGCTGCATCGTGCTTGAAAATGGTCAGAGACGACTCACCGGTGAAGCGCCAGAGATGCGGATCGTATACGTACCACGCGATAAAGCTACTATTGTGGAAGATAGCTGGCAAGTCAGCGGGTTAGCGGGGACGGGCAGCAATGACTTTACCTTGGAAGAAGTATTCGTTCCGGAAAACTACACGCACAGTCTCGGTCCCGGAATGCCCCGAGGCAAACATTTTCAAGGTCCACTGTATACGACCTACCCGCTGCTCAGCGCGTTCGGTTTTCCCATGGGCGCCGTAGCGCTCGGCATCGCTCAAGGCGCGATTGACGCCGTCATGACGCTCGCTCAAACCAAGAAACCGGCCGGTCAATCGGACATGTTGCGTGATCGGGCCGTGTTCCATTTTCAGCTTGCGGACGCTGTGGCGCTGGTCGAATCAGCCCGGGCGTGGCTCTACTCCTCGGTGGAAAAAGCGTGGAATGTGGCAATCATTGGCAGGCCAGCCACGCGAGAAGAGCGCGGACATCTAACTTTGGCCGCAGCCAACGCGACACGTAGCGCGGCGGCAGCAACCAACCTCGCTTATACGGCGGCAGGTGGGGGCGCCAATTCTCTGCGCAGCCCGCTGCAACGCTCTTTGCGCGACATCCACGCCCTCACGCAACATGCCCAGACCTCTCCTCAACAATGGGAACGCGGAGGGCGATTGTTACTGGGGCTTGATCCATTATTCCCGCTGATGTTGTTGTGAACAACGAAATTTTTCATTGAATCATTGGATTAGGTGATCGGGTCATTGATGACAGTGGTTTTCACTTGCAGGAATCCTCTTTATCTGGGAGCGCGACTGTTTCGGTCGCTTCTTGCCTCCTCTTTTTGCGGACGCATATGAGACGACCGTAACACATTGATTTTCAGCCTTTTTCCCCCAAATTACTAATTGTAAATAAATTAGTAGAAGATTAGTATTTCGGTGTATGGATATTTCTGTTCACCCACCTACGTTTGCAGATGTCTTGAAAAGCATTAAAGATCCTATCCACGGACAAAGACTGGTAGAGGTGCTTACTCTCGGTATCAGTCCCGCCCCAGGAGGAAAATATCGCCATTCGGATACCCTACGACATATCAAACCCCCAGACGGACTTTCTTCAGAGGAGTGGTGGGCAGGCATCAAATTTGCCCGCTTTCCGGCTCGACGAGAAGTGCCATTGTTCAAGGATAAGACTGGCCGCTCTTTTTTCTACACCCTTGCCGATCCGGTTCTCGAAATGCTGCAGGAGATCGACCGGGACGCGAGTGGTCGTATTGCCGTTGCTGACCAGATTACAAATCCGCAGACGAGGGACCGCTATATTCAGAGTTCTTTGATTGAGGAGGCCATCACATCGAGTCAACTGGAAGGCGCTTCGACGACGCGAGAAAAAGCGAAAGAGATGCTGCGTTCGGGACGAGAGCCCCTTGACCATAGTGAAAAGATGATCGTGAATAATTATCGGGCAGTTCAGCTTGTTACCCGTCTGAGAGACCAACCTCTTTCGCGAGACTTCTTCTTTACTCTCCATCGTACGGTTACCGAAGGAACACTCCGGGAAGGTGCTGAGCGCCACTACTTACGACAACCCGGAGATAAGATCGGAGTGTACGACAATCGCGATCACACGTTGCTGCATGAACCGCCGCCGGCGGACCAGATTCTTGAACGGGTTGATGCGCTATGTCGCTTCGCCAATGAAGTGCAATCAGACGTTTTTCTCCATCCAGTGCTCAAAGCAATCATTCTCCACTTCTGGTTTGCGTATGATCATCCATTTATAGACGGGAATGGTCGTACTGCGCGAGCCATATTCTACTGGTCGGTACTTTCACAACAGTATTGGCTCTTCGAGTTTATTTCGATCTCGAACATCATCC
Organism: Binatia bacterium; assembly: GCA_050185455.1. Lineage (GTDB taxonomy): Bacteria > Desulfobacterota > Binatia > Bin18 > Bin18 > SYOC01. Next base: position 5,731 of record JBFWZL010000020.1, read on the forward strand.
GCAAAGCTCCAGTGAAATACGCGCGGTCATTTCTCTATACCGAAACCGATGAGAATGATCTGACGTACTTTATCCTTGCCCAACTGCAAGTGATCCGGCGTGCGATTAGAGGATTATATACCTACGTGGAGAGAAAGCTGGAGGAGGTTCGGCGCGTCGAACACCTTCTCCGTGCATCTCTCCTCTTGAATCATCGACAATTGGCGTTACTGGGCCATGCGTTGCGTCACCCTGGCATGCGCTATTCCATCGTTTCTCATCAAACCAGTCACGGCATTACCTACCAAACCGCGCGTACCGATTTACTGGACTTGGCGAAGAAACAGCTCCTACACAAAACAAAAGCTGCGCGTGCGTTTGTCTTCTCCGCTCCACCTGATCTTGCCGAGCGGGTGCGGAAACTTTCCCGGTAGCATGTTGTCAAAAGCGTGAAAAAATGTTTTACGGGAGGAAAGGAAGAGAGAAGATGGACATTACAGGGAAAACGGCGAAGTCGCTCTTTTTCCCTGCTTCATCAAGGCAAAAAGGCAAAAAGGAAGACACAAAAGTTTACCTCCCTCTTTGCCTTTGTTACACAGCGGTCTTTGCCAGCACCTCATTCTCTACTCTCCGCTTGAGCCAACGGCCATCATCGGCGCTACCGACTAATTTGCCATTCTCGACAATTACTTTTCCACGGAGGATAGTCATGACTGGATAACCGTGACACTGAAATCCTTCCCAGATGCTATAGTCCGACGCTGCATGAAGATCGTCAACGGTAAGAGTCTTTTTGAGCTGTGGATCAAGCAGCACGAGGTCCGCGTCACTTCCTAGTTGGATCACTCCTTTCTGCGGATAGAGCCCCAGTATTTTCGCGGCATTGGTCGAAGTGATGTCGACAAACCGTTGCAGCGACATTCCTCGTTCCGTCACAAACTTGGTGAACGCCACGGGAATGCGCGTCTCAATGCCGTTGTGACCGCCGCAGACGGTGGCGATGGTGTCTCCCCATAATTTCGGCCCCTTGAATGTCGTGTATTCATCCGTGGCGGTGGTCGAGATTCGGCCATCGAGCATGCCGGCGATTAGCGCATCACGGTCGTCGGCAAACTTAATTGCCGGATAAGTATGAATCGCCGTACCGCCAGGCTTCTTGTAGTCCTCGCAAGTGAATTGCAGATAATTATGTAATGCCTCGCCGTACACCGGTAGCCCTTCAGCGCGCGCCTCTTCGATCGCTCGTACTCCTTCTTTCGCCGTCACATGCACAAAGTAAATCCCAACGCCGGTATGCTTGGCTAACCGCAGCACCGTGCGAAACGCTACATCTTCAGACAAGTTGTTATGGACAAGATGTAGGTTGTACCCCTGGTCGCGTTCTTCTTGTTGCAGTTTTTTGGTCATGAACTGCACGATCTCTTCATCCTCCGCGTGGATCGCCATCATGCCGCCGTGCTTCGCGACCTCGGCGAACACCGTCCACAGATGACCGTTGGGCACGCGCACAGGATTGTTCACGGTAAAAATCTTGAAACTGCCCACGCCTTCTTCCAGCGCTTCGCGAATTTCGCCAACCGTTTCCGAACGCACTTCCCCGGCAATAATGTAATGAAAAGCAAAGTCGGTATAACAATGTGAGCGAAACACAGTGCATCGTCGTTCAATAGTCTCAGAAATCGAACGGCGCGTTTGACCGCTGAGCGCGCTACGGCTGAGATCACCGGCAAAATCGATAATGGTCGTCACGCCACCAAACGCCGCCGCACGGCTCGCCGCTTCCGGAGGTTGCGTCATGACATCAGCATGACCCGTCCAATCCGGCGGCACGGGAATGCCGATGTGCGCGTGCGGCTCAATGCCGCCCGGGATAACGATCTTTCCTTGCGCATCAACGATGCGGGCGGAGTCTGAGGCTAGTGTTCCAGGCTGTCCGAAAGCGGCGATCGTTTCGCCCTGGACTCCGATGTCCATTTCACTGACTGTTTGAGGCGTAACCACCCGCCCTCCACGAATGATAAGATCCAACATGACTCGCCTTCTTTTCCGGATCGTAGGGCGCGCCCCGCGCGCCAAAAAATGGTGCGTGAAACACACCCTACAATTCTTCGCTCACTCCATGACAGATAGCTCGCTTCGCTCTATAGCCTGCTCGTTGCGCTCGCTTTATGGCCTATGACTTATGGCAGGAAAGGCTTTGCTCTAGAACGAGCGCAGCAAGTGAGCCATAAGCTATAGAGTGACCGTTAGGGAGCGGGCCATTAGTCATCTGCAACCTTCAAACGGCTGGTCGCGAAATCACCTCGCTCGACACTCGTCGTTTGAGCCAACGGCCATCCGTTGAACTGCCAACCAGTTTGCCGTTCTCGACAATCACCTTGCCGCGTAGAATGGTCATGATCGGATACCCTGCAGACTGAAACCCTTCCCAGATGCTGTAGTCCGAGTCGGCGTGGAGATCGCTCACCGTGATAGTCTTTTTCAGGCTCGGGTCGAGCAGCACGATATCGGCGTCGCTTCCCGGTTGAATCGCGCCTTTTTGTGGATACATGCCAAGAATCCTCGCCGCATTCGCCGAGGTAATATCCACGAACCGTTGCAGCGACACGCCGCGCTCATCCACGAACTTGGTGTACGCCACAGGCATACGCGTCTCGATGCCGTTATGCCCACCACACACGGTCTCAATCGTGTCGCCCCACAACTTCTCTTTCCGGTAGGTAGTGTACTCATCAGTGGCAGTCGTCGCCAAGCGTCCATCCATGAGCCCTCTGGTCAACGCCTCGCGGTCTTCCGGAAACTTGATCGCCGGGTAGGTATGAATCGCGGTGCCGCCTGGTTTCTTATAATCTTCACAAGTGAACTGGAGATAGTTGTGCAACGCCTCTCCGTATACCGGCTGCCCCTCGCCACGTGCTTCCTCGATTGCCGCTACACCTTCTTTCGCTGTGACGTGGACAAAGTAAATGCCAACCCCTGAGTGTTTGGCCAAGCGAAGAATATGACGAAAAGCTAAGTCTTCGGAGATATTGTTGTGTACGAGGTGCAGATTATGCCCTTGCGCCCGCCCCTCACGTTTGAGCTTCTCGGTCATGTAGCGGACAATTTCATCTTCCTCGGCATGCACGGCCATGATGCCGCCATGTTTGGCGACTTCCTCGAAAATGCCCCACAACGGACCGTAAGGCACACGAACGGGATGGAACGTGGTGAAAATCTTAAAACTCGCCACTCCCTCTTGAATAGCCTCACCGATCTCACCAACAGTTTTTGAGGTGACGTCGCCAGCCAGAATGTAATGAAAGGTGTAGTCTGTGTAGCTGTGAGTGTGGAAGGCGGCGCGGCGCTGCTCCACGTCATGCATGATTGTACTCGTGAGAATACTCCCGTCAGGGTTCAAACTCAAATCTCCGGCAAAGTCGATGATCGTCGTCACGCCGCCAAACGCCGCCGCGCGGCTCGCCGCCTCGGGTGGTTGGGTCATCACTTCAGGGAGTCCCGACCAATGCTCGGGAACAGGAATGCCGATATGCGCATGTGGTTCGATGCCGCCCGGAATAACGATCTTCCCTCGCGCATCGATTTCACGGCCAGCGCCGATCGCCAACGTGCCGGGATACCCCACGGCGACAATCTTTTCCCCTTGAATACCAACGTCCATTTCGCCAACAGCCTGAGGAGTGACGACCTGTCCCCCCCGGATAATGAGATCAAGCATGATGCACCTCCTTTTTTGGCTTATAGCTGATGACCCACTCTCTACGTTCGCTTTATAGCTTATAGCTAATGGTCAAAGCTATCTGCCATAGAGTGAGCGAAGCGAACGAGCTATAAGCAATCTGCTAAGGAGGGGATTCATGGTTAAACCACTGGATGATGTGCGGGTATTGGATCTGACCCATATTTACAATGGTCCCTACGGCACGCTCATGCTCGCACTCATGGGAGCCGAGGTCATTAAAGTCGAACCACCGCAGACTGGAGAGAATGTACGGAGGATTTTTAAGATTCGCGGCAGCGAGGAAAGTTATCCGTACATCATGCTGAACTCGAACAAGAAGGGCATTACGCTCAACCTCAAGACTGAGCGTGGGAAGGAATTGTTTAAAGAGTTGGCGAAACAATCAGATGTTGTGGTGGAGAATTTTGCCGTGGGCGTCCTCGATAAGCTTGGACTAGGCTATGATGTATTAAAGCAACTGCATCCGCAGCTTATCTACGCCAGCAGCTCGGGGTTTGGGCGTTCAGGACCGTATCGCGAGTATCCGGCGTATGATCCTATTATTCAGGCCATGGTAGGCATCATGAGCGCGACAGGTTTCCCTGAGAATCCACCGGTGAAAGCCGGGCCGCCGGTGCTGGATATTATGGGCGGGATTCACCTGTGCGCGGGCATCCTGGCCGCGTTGCACATGCGCGATCGCACCGGAGAGGGCACAATTGTAGAAACCTCTCTCTACGATGCGGCTATCGGTCCTTTGATTTCCCAGTTCTCCAGCCACTTCGTGAATGGCGTGACCGGCCGCTGGGGCAACACCGCTCCCGGTCGCATTCTCTCTCCCTACAATTGTTACAAAGCCAAGGACGGCTATGTCCTATTGCTGGTGGCGGACGACGGCAAATGGCGGGCCTTTTGTCACGCTATTGATCGAGACGACCTGACCGACGACATGCGGTTCGCTAACATCTCAGGAAGAGCAAAACATTTTGATGAGCTGGACACGATCGTAGGCGAGTGGGTCGCCCAGAGATCACGACGGGAAGTCATCGAAATCTTGGCAGGCGCGGATGTCACCTGCGGCATCGTCCAGGAAGTGCCGGAAGTGCTCCAAGACCCGCACTTGCGCGTTCGCGGCACGTTGCAGGACATTACCCACCCCACAGTAGGTAACGTGACGGTGGTCGGTTCTCCCATACGATTCGACGACGAACCGCCTACGATAGATTCTCCAAGCCCGACCTTGGGGCAACATAACGATTTGATCTATGGCAAGTTGTTAGGTCTGCCAGCGCGAGAGATTGCCTCGCTGAAGGAGCAGGGGATAATCTAACAGCTTCAAATGGCAGAAAAATAAAAGGAGGTAAGTCATGGGAGCAGTAGAAAACAAACAAGTCGTTCTCAGTTTCGTCGAAGCATTATCGCAAGGCAATCTTGACGCGATCAATGCTGCCCTCGCCGATGATGCGACGTGGTGGCTACCGGGATCTTTGCCGGTTTCAGGCACGCATCGCGGCAAGAAAGGCATCTTTGAAGGGTTCCTCGCCAAGGCGGCGCCGTTATTCGAGCCACACTCGTTGTCGATTGCTGTGCAGAACACCATCGCCGAAGGAGATTGCGTCGCCGTCGAATGGATCGCTCGCGGCAAAAGCGCCAAGGGCAAAACCTACGAAAACTATTACAATGTCGTATTTGAAGTGAAAAACAGTAAGATTCAGGCAGTGCGTGAATACGTCGATACGTTGTACGCGAAGGAAGTGCTGTTCAGCTAAACAGCCCAAGGCGGGCGTGAGGCCTGCCTTGCCATGGCCTTTTTGTCGGGATCGTTGGGTAGAATAATTCTCGTGAAAGCAGTTGAGAGGAGTCCGGAAAATCAAGCCGACAATACGTCCACAAAAAAGGTTTTGCTTGCTCCGCACCCCGTAGGCTCAAGAACGATTGACTCTATAATTTCCTCACTCGTTCCAACCTGGGATTGCCCGCCCGGAGACAGTTTTCTAGGTTGTAAGGCATGACAACAACACCCTCAGGTCCAAGACTACCAGCGGCTCTTCAACTCCTTTCCTGGCTCTACCGTCCTATTCCGTTCATGGAACAATGCGCGCGACGGTACGGCGACTGTTTTACTCTTCGTTTTCCCGCCAATCCGCCGCTCGTGTTCTTCAGCAGTCCTGAAGCGGTAAAAGACATCTTCACAGGCGATCCGGAGAAGCTCCCGGCGGGGCGGACGCGCGCTATCGTCCAACCTCTAGTCGGCCAACACTCCGTGCTCGTTCTCGACGGGGCGCGACATGCGCAGCAACGAAAACTGCTCATGCCGCCGTTCCATGGCGAACGCATGCAAGCATACAGCGCAATCATGGCCGACATTACTAACCAGACGATCGCACGCTGGCCGATCGGTCGCCCCTTCCCGATTCAAGCAGAGATGCAAGAGATTACCCTGAATGTCATTCTGCGTACGGTCTTTGGCATTGATGAGGGCGCGGAATTTACGCATCTGCGCGCACTACTGATCGAGCTCCTCTCGCTTGCTACGAAGCCGCTCAATTTGATTCCTTGGTTTCCTCGGCTGCTGGGTCCGTTCACCAATCGTAAACGCTTGACGCATCTCATTAAAGAGGTAGACATAGCGCTGTACGATGCCATCACTCGACGTCGCACTATCGGCACGGCTGGACGCGTTGATATCCTGTCGATGCTCATCGAAGCGCGAGACGAACAAGGGCAACCGCTGACGGATAACGAGCTGCGCGACGAATTGATCACCATGCTCGTCGCCGGACATGAAACGACCGCGACTTCGCTGGCGTGGACGTTTCATCATATCCTCCGGCAGCCTGAGATCGTCGAAAAACTCAAAGCCGAACTGCATCAAATCGTTGGCGAAGGTCCGGTGGAGCCGCAACACCTCCACAAGCTCGACTACCTTGATGCGACCATCAAAGAAGCCCAACGCTTGACGCCTATCGTGCCGGTTGTCGGGCGATATGTGCGCGAACCCGTCCGCATCGGCGGTCGTGACTTACCTGCGGATGTTGTCGCTACATCCTGTATTTATCTCACCCATCATCGTCCGGATATTTGGCCGAACCCAAATCGCTTCGATCCTGACCGCTTTCTCACCAAACGGCCAAGCCCTTACGAATTCTTCCCTTTTGGCGGAGGTAATCGCTTCTGCCTCGGAGCCGCGTTCGCCACCTACGAAATGAAGATTGTGCTGACGCAGGTGCTGTCGCGCGTTACTTTGCGAGCCGCGCCGGGACGCGCTGTCCGAGTCGTGCGGCGCGGAGTCACCTTCGCGCCGTCCGCAGGCATGCCAGTAGTGATCGAACGGCTAGCCGCATAAAGATTCCTGGCTAATTGTAAAGTAGGATATGACAACTTGACGGCAAGCGGCGAGTTAGACCGTTGACCACATGGCCGCGCAGTAAATGGTACACAGCACTGCGACGGCTGACGCCCATGACGACAGTGTCAACCTCCAAGACTTCCGCTGCACGGGCGATTGCTTCCGCGGCATTGTAGGAAACGGTCCAGACCGGGATCAATTCGAATCCCTGTCGCTGCGCCGCCTTGGAGGCAAAACGTAGAGAGGCAATGCCTTCTTCATCGGGCTTCTGTGCTTCGGCGCCGACGAACAGCCCGGCGCGTTCTTCAACATACAACGCATACACGACCTTCCCTCCCCAACCCTTTTCTCGGGCGATCGCCTCGTCGATCAAGCGGAGATTGCGTCCGCGCACGGCAACTAAGGTCCGCGAGGGATACAATGGGACGATCTCCGACGCTTCACCGAGGCTGATTAAATTAGGAATAGCCTCCGTTTCACGCTCGGCTTCGGAAATACGCCTCTGCGTCAGACGAGCGATAACCGGAATCCGGTAAAAGATATCGCCGAACCGTCCTTGCTGAGAGGCAACGGAAATAGTCATGCCGAGCGCTACCAATAAACCGCCAAACAACGTCGCGTGCTGTTTTTCGATAATATTGACGAGCCACGCCACAACCACCATCAACGTCGTCAGCACGCCGATCCAAAAGCCGACGCCGCGCTCCTGCATGCGCCAGCGCAGCAAATCGAGACCACTCGAACTCATCACGAAAGCGCCCAACAGCCCAAAGACATACAAGTCGCCCAGCAGCCCGAGTTCAGCTTTCGTTAGAATCACGACCACCACCGGAATAAGGGTAGCGACACCGATGGCAATATGCGGCGTGCCGAAGCGTTCATTACGCCAAGTGACCGGCTGGGGTAAAAATCCACCGCCCGCGAGCGCGAGGAACACATGATACGCGCCGATAATGCCGGTATTGGCCGCAAAGAGCAGTAACACCGATGCCGTGCTTACCACCGCCAATTCAACCGGCAGCCCCCCCCACATAGCGCCTAAATGGGAAATGAAACGTTCACTTTCGCCAAGTTTGAGCGTATTAGGGAGCAAAGCGACCGAAAACAACGACAACAACGGTGAAGTCAGCAATACGGAGATGATCACCAGCGTCATCCCGCGCGGCGCGGTTTTCTGGATCGGTGGTCGCATGGCGGGACTCAGTTGGCTGATGCTTTCCAGTCCGGAAAATGCCAACCACGCCCCGGCAAATCCAACCAGAAATGTATACGGAGGAACGTCGCGACCGACCTGGATGTGGCGCAGGATGACATCCCATTGTGGTGGGCCGATTGACACCGCAGTTACGCAGATTACGACCAAGTCCACGAACAGGGCGCACACAGCCATGGTTAGCGACAGCATGGCGCTTTCGCGAATGCCAATGGTGTTGATCGTCGCCAGGAACGCCAGCGCAATAATCGTCCACAAAACGATATGCTCGTCAATAAACGGAAGCACCGTAGCCAGGTAATGCAAACCGGAAACCGCGGAAATCGCAATGGTAAAAAAGTAACTGATGATAATCAGGAACCCGCCAAAGACCCCCCATCGTGGAGAGAAGGCTTTCGTCGCTACCGACACAACTCCGCCACCTTCAGGGTTCCGCCAGCAGATTTCTTGATATTTGAACGCGAGAGGAATGAATCCGATAATCGTCGTAATGATAAACAGCGGCGTCAGCGCGCCAACCTGAGAGTACAGAATTCCAGGCACGTAATAGACCGAAGTGCCGATGTCACAGAAGACAACTGCCCATACCAACAAAGGAGAAAGTTGTTGAGGTTGCGATTCGCCGGCATGAGCGCCGGTAACATGGGCGGGGGTTGGCGGCGGGTGAAGACCCGACGTCTTTTCACCTTTACCGTTTTCGGACGTTTCACGAGGCGGTTGACTTGCCATGTTGAGGCTCAGGTCTGTATTTCTTTAGCGCATCAGAAAGAAAAAGACTACTGACCGTCGTCAAAAACAACCTGGGTGGAGCCCCTCGCCGTTCCTGATAAAAGCAGTGAAAAATGATAAAATGCCGCAATCCGTGAAGAGCGTGAAGAGAAAGATGGAGAGGCGGTATACGAAAGCCCCGTTGTTTAGCTAAAAGAGAACGAGCGAACAGACAATTCGCCTTTCTGGTAGACAATAAGGATGCGGAAGGTCACGGATGACATCTCCTAATCGTCATCAAATAAAACGGCGACTGACAAGAAAACCGGTACAAGCGGAAAAGACAGCTCATCCAACAAAAAGCGCCGCAGCCGACCGCCTACATCCTGTGCGTTCTGAAAAAATCCCCCGCGAAACCGTCATAAGTAGCCGCAACGAGCTGCGCTTACGAAAGGATAAGCACTCTGCTGTTGCGGACACTGTTGCTCCTGAGTTTACCAAAACAGCTACGGACCGCTCGGCAGTGGGAGATCTCATCTGTTTCTGCGCCTCTTTAGGGCCACAACCCGTTCCTGAAGAAATTTTGACCAAAGGCGTTGAGGAACTGGGCGCCGTTTTAGGACCAAAAGCAATCAATCCCGCCGCCTTCACCGCGCTGCTCCAGGAGGCGAAACGGCTTGGCCTACTGAAAAGAGATGCGGATGAGAAGACGATCGAGATTCCTGCTCCCGTGCGAACAGCGATCAATCGTAGGATGAATGACGCCACGCAACGACGCTGGGCGGAACGCGCCGTGCGCGCCGTCAACCGCGCGTTTCCCAACGTCGAGTCCTCAGCCTGGCAACGCGGTGAACGGATTCTCCCACAAATCCATATCTGTCTGGAGTTAATTGACCACTGGGCCTTTGAGTTTCCTGAAACCGCACAGTTGCTGAACCGAGCGGGAATGTATTTCAACGAGCGCGCGCGTTATGCCGAGGCGGAGCCTCTGTATCAACGAGCGCTAGCGATTCGGGAGAAAGCCCTTGGTCCCGCCCATCCCCGGGTTGCCGCTTCTCTTAACAATCTTGCGCAACTGTACAAGAGCCAAAGTCGCTATGCCGAGGCGGAACCACTCTATCAACGAGCGTCCGTGATTGTGGAGCAAGCCTGTGGTCCTGACCATCCACAAGTCGCGACTTCACTCAATAACCTGGCGCAACTGTACAAGAATCAAAAACGTTACGCTGAAGCTGAACCACTCTTGCAGCGAGCGCTTGCCATTCGCGAGAAAACCTTCGGAGCCAGGCATCTACAGGTCGCTGTGATCTTGCACAACCTGGCGCAATTGTCTGGCGAGCAAGAGCGATACAAAGACGCCGAAACTCTCTACCAACGCGTGTTAGCGATCCACGAAAAAGCGCTCGGTCCCGATCATTTGGACACGGCCTTGGTGCTGAGCAATCTTGCGCAGCTCTACAAAAGGCAAGAAAAGTATGCGCAGGCGCAACCGTTGTACCAGCGGATACTGACCATTACCGAGCAAGCCCTTGGCGCGGAGCATCCGCAGGTGGCGGTGGCGCTGAGTAACCTGGCGGCACTGTACAAAAGTCAAGAGCAATACGACGAGGCAGCTCCCCTCTATCAACGAGCGCTCACTATTGTGGAAAAAGCGGTCGGTCCCCAGCACCAAGATACTGCCATCTCACTGAACAACCTGGCCATAGTCCGAGACAATCAAGGAAAATATGCCGAGGCGGAACCATTGTTCAAAAGGGCGCTGGCGATTATGGAGAAAACTTTCGGTCCCGAGCACCCACACGTCGCTGTCGTGTTGCGCAACTACGCTTCGCTCTTACGACAAACCAAACATGAGGCAAAAGCCAAAAAGCTGGAGAGTCGCGCTGAACAGATCCGCGCCACACATGCGCAAGAACAGTCCGAAGCGAGATGAGTTCGCCCATGAAAGATTTTTTCATTAGCTACAACGGCAAAGACAAAACCTGGGTGGAATGGATTGCCTATCAGCTTGAGGAAACAGGATACACTACCATTATTCAGACGTGGGACTTTCGTCCCGGCGGTAATTTTGTGCTGGAAATGCACCAGGCGGCGGCCGGCACTGAGCGAACCCTCGCTGTGCTTTCGCAAAATTACCTGGATGCCGAGTACACCCATCCCGAGTGGGCAGCCGCTTTTGCCAAAGATCCTCAAGGGAAGGATCGTACACTCGTTCCTGTGCGGATTACTCCTTGTGAATTGCCAGGACTTCTTGCGCCAATTATTTACGTCGATCTTGTCGGTGAAGATGAACAAGCTGCGCTTGCAGCTTTATTGGATGGCGTGAAGACAGGACGAGCGAAACCACAACGGTCTCCTGTTTTTCCCGGCCAACAAGCGCCGACACAAACCTCACCAAGACCCAAACCAGAATTTCCCGGTCCGACAGCTGAGAAACCCTGGAATGTACCGCACGTGCGGAACCCATTTTTCACGGGCCGCGAAGAAGTGCTGAAGAAACTGCATGAGACGCTGACCTCCGGCAGCGCGGCGGCGTTGTCGCAACCGTAGGCGATCAGTGGTCTCGGCGGCATCGGCAAAACTCAGACGGCGGTCGAGTATGCCTATCGCTACCGTGAAACCTACAGCGCCGTCCTCTGGGTCAGAGCCGAGTCGCAAGAGGCGTTAATCTCCAGTTTCGTCGCGCTGGCGCGGTTGTTGAATCTTCCTGGCAAAGACGAGCCGGATCAGCCGGCTGTTGTTGCTACGGTGAAACGCTGGCTGCAAAACGCGAACAACTGGTTGCTGATTTTCGATAACGCCGACGAGCTTGTGAACGTGCGACCGTTTCTTCCTGCAGAACCTAAAGGCCATATCCTGCTGACAACACGCGCCCAGGCGACCGGCGCGATTGCACAACGCCTTGAGATCGACGAAATGTCTCCCGAAGAAGGTGGGCGCTTTCTCCTGCGCCGCGCCGGAAGCGATTCCCGAGGAAATTTTCACGGCAGGAGCAGAAGAACTGGGCGAGGCGTTGGGACAGAAGGCGGAGAATGCGTTCACACTCGCCAAGGCGATCAGGGAAGCCGGTCGCTTTTCGTTGATCAAGAGAGATGCCGAAAGAAAAACGCTCACGATTCACCGTCTCGTGCAAGTCATCCTGCAAGACGGGATGGACGAAGAGACCCAACGGCTATGGGCTGAGCGCGCCGTGCGAGCAGTCAATGCGGCTTTTCCGGGTGGCGAAGTGAATACTTGGCCTCAATGCGAACGACTTCTCCCCCATGCCCAAATCGGCGCGGAACTCATCGAAAAATGGCGTCTTGAACTCCCGCAAGCCGCACGGTTACTTAATCAGGCGGGATATTACTTGTATGAGCGTGCACGCTACAAAGAAGCCGCGCCGCTCTTCCAGCGAGCGTTGACCATTTGGGAAACATCGCTCGGACCAGAGCATCCGAATTTTATTACCTGCCTACGGAATTATGCTTCCCTGCTACGAGACATGAAACGGGATGCGGAAGATGAGCGCATAGAGACTCGGGCGCGGAAGCTTGAGGAGCGACGTCAGCAGAAAGAGCGCGAGAGATCGTAGGGCGTGCTCTGCGCGCCGATAAATGGCGCGTGAAACGCGCTTTACCATACAACCCCCAGTTCTCGTTCCTGGATTTCGCTTCGCTTCATCCAGGCTACATGTTGTCTCTTTTTCGGGGGAATGGTCATGCGCGCACAACGCACTATTGACCACGAAAAGCCTGTAGCCCGGATGGAACGGAGTGGAATCCGGGATTCCTACTCCGCTCCCCGTTCGTTCCTGGATTTCGCTTCGCTTCATCCAGGCTACATTTTAACAGCCGTCCTACGGCAAAAAATAAAAGGCAATCGCCAAAATCACGTACACCGCCAGCAACTGTACGCCTTCCATCCAGTTCGATTCGCCATCCATCGAGATCAAACTCACGACGCCGACGGAAATGGCGACGGCAACAACTTCAAACGTGGTGAACAGCAGGTTCATCGGCTGCCCGACGAGATACCCGGCGAACACCAGCACAGGAGCCACGAACAAGGCGATCTGAATGCTGGAGCCCACGGCAATGTTAATCGCCAGGTCCATCTGATTTTTCATCGCCATCAGCACTGCGGTGCTGTGTTCCGCCGCATTGCCGATAATGGCCACGAGAATTACGCCGACGAACACCTCAGTCATGCCAAACGTCTGCGCGGTATGTTCGACTGCGCCGACGAGAAATTCACTCATCAACGCCACGAGGACCGTAGCGACCAACAGCACGAGCACGGACTTGCCTTGGCTCCAGGTTTCGACACTGAGCGCTTCATTCCCTTCATGCGCCGCCTCACCGGCGTACAGATGGCTATGCGTTTTTAAGGCGAAGACCAGGCTCAGTATGTAGGTAATGAACAAGACAACGGCGATTTCCAGACTGAGTTCCTGTTCATGCGCGTTGGGGTGTCCTCGTACGACGAAGTGAAAAATCGCCGGCACGACTAATCCAACCGCGCTGAGAGCAAGCAGTGTCGCGCCAAGGCCCGCCGCTGTGCGGTTGAAGGTTTGTGTTTGATATTTCACGCCTCCCGCGAGGACACTAAGGCCAAGTACGAGGAGAACGTTGCCGATGATCGAGCCGGTGATCGAGGCTTTCACCACGTCAAGCAATCCGGCGCGCAGGGCCATGAAGGCGATGATGAGTTCCGCCGCGTTGCCAAAGGTCGCGTTCAATAAACCGCCAAGGCCTGCGCCCACATGCTGAGCCAGGTGTTCCGTCGCTTTACCCATCAAGCCCGCGAGAGGAATGATCGCCGCCGCTGACGCGACGAAAATCCACACCGGATCGACGTGCATAATCTCCAGCACGATAGCGATCGGGACGAAGGTCAGTAACAAAAGCAGTAGATCGATTTTGACGCCTGCTATTTCCATAACTTCATGTTAGCAGTAGGGAAAACGAATGCAAAACCCTTACCTGCAAGATTGCCTCGCTACGCTGCTCAGAAACAAAACCTTTGCCTATAGCGAATGCTCGCGGCAGCCCGTCATTCCGGGCGCGCGGAGCGAGGCCCGGAATCCAGGAAAAAAGAACTGGATTCCCGCCTGCGCAGGAATGACGGCTCGGGAGACGCGCCCCGTTTCTGCTTCCACGCTTAACGCCCATGCTATGGACGACTCGCAATGACTTGTTGCTAGAAGTTTGCAGACACGCCTTCCACGAATTGACGACACGGTCCTTTTTTGTTTGTAATGCGGAACAACGCAAGGAGGGGAAACACGTGTCGGAATCAGCTGCAGGAATTTTTGACGTGATCGTCGTGGGTGCGGGCAACGCCGCCTTCGCCGCCGCACTCGCCGCCCGCCAGGAAGGGGCGCGCGTGTTAGTCCTGGAGAAAGCCTCGCACAAGTTACGCGGCGGCAACACCCGGTTCACGGGCGGCCTCTTTCGTTGCACGTATAACAGCCTGGAAGATCTCCTCCCCATCGTGCGCGACAACGATGACGCCTCCACGGTCGCGCTCGATCCCTATACTCACGCAAACTTCCTGCGGGACATGCAGCGGGTGACCGGCGGACGCTGCGATCCAGAACTGACCGCGACGCTGATCGACCGTTCTCACGACACCGTGCGCTGGCTGGCGGACCTGAGCGTGCCGTGGGAATTTAATCGCGCCGTCGGCGCGGTCACCCTCCCCGGTTCTTCCCGTGTCAAATTACCGTCCGGCGGGGCGCTGCGCGTCAAGGGCGAAGGCGTCACATTGTCGAGTGTCTGGTTTCGCATTGCCGAAGACGCCGGGGTGTCTATCGCCTACGAAACGCACGCGCAACGACTTCTCACCGCTCAAGACGGGCGTATTGCCGGAGTCGAAGTGCGAAACGCTGACGGCTTGCATGCGCGCCACTGTCGCGCAGTGGTGCTCGCCAGCGGTGGTTTTCAGGCCAATCCGGAGATGCGCACCTCGTATCTCGGCCCACCGTGGAGTCTGGTCAAAGTGCGTGGAACGCGATTCAACACTGGCGAAATGACTCGCGCTGCGCTTGCTGCCGGCGCGCAGAGCTATGGCGAATGGTCCGGTTGTCACGCCACGCCGATCGACGCCGACGCGCCGACGTATGGCGAGCTGCGCCTCACCGATCGTACGAACCGGCTGTCGTATCCGTTCTCAGTCATGGTCAATCTGGATGGTGAACGCTTCACCGACGAAGGGGCGGATTTCAATCTCTACACCTATGCCAAGATGGGCCGCGAGATTCTCCAGCAGCGGAGCGCTATCGTCTTCCAGGTATTCGACCAACAAACCGTCCCACTCTTGGAAACGCGCTATAGTACGGGGACTCCAGTGACGGCAGACACACTCCCTGAGTTAGCGGATCGCATCGCCGAGCGCTACCGTGCGCTCGATTTTCACAAAGAGACATTTTTAACAACAGTGGAAGCCTATAACGCCGCCGTACAGGAAGGCGTATTCAACCCCGACATTCTGGACGGAAAACGCACGGTCGGTCTCAAGCCCGAGAAGAGCAACTGGGCAACGCGCATCCACCATCCGCCCTTTGTCGTCTATCCCTCCACGGTGGGGATTACTTTTACCTTTGGCGGAATTCGCATCAACACCAACGCCGAAGTTGTGGATTATCTGGAGCGCCCCATTCCCGGCTTGTTCGCCACGGGAGAAATGACCGGCGGATTCTTCTATCTTAATTATCCAGGAGGAGCAGGGTTGATGCGCGGCGCGGTATTCGGGAGGATTGCGGGCACGAATGCCGCGAGAGTGGCAAAAGAATAAGCAACACATAATACGCAGCACGCAACACGGAAAAGGAGAACCCAATGCGCACCATCGTTGTTCATCCCACCGACGAAAGCGCGGACGCCCATTCGCTGACGCACGCGCTGGCCACAGCACAAGCGGGTGATGTCCTCATCGTCGAGCCGGGCATTTATTCACCAACTCACACAAAAGAAACACTACCACTGAAAGTGTCTGCCGATGTCACGGTGGAAGGCGTGGATCAAGACGCTTGCATCATTGATGGCACAGGGCAGTTCGAGCCTTCGTTTAACCCTATTCGTCCAGATATGTCGGTCGTTTTGCTGGAAGACGGCGCGAGCTTGAGCGGCGTCACCGTCACCAACGGTGGCGGACACGGAATCGGTGTTCCCATCGGCGCTTCGGTGATTGTACGCAACTGTACGATCAGCCGGAATGGCGATCACGGCATCTATCTCTGTGGCGTGGCGGACGCAGTTATTACCAGTTGTCGTTTTCAAGAGAATGGCTTGAAGCGATTCGAGCCTTCGCTGCCGCGCGGCGTGGGCGCTCGGCAGGGGCATCACATCTTCGCCGAGGCGAAGCATGGGCAGCACAATCGGCTCCTCGCTACAGATAACGCCATGCGCGGTTGCTTCGCCGACGGCATCGCCTTTATCTGCTTCTTTCCTGAACCGGACGGTGTTTCATTTAGCGCGACGATCTTGCGCAACACCATTGAAGAAAGCGAACGCGGCGGGTTGCTGTTTTCCAGCTCGTTTGGTCCCGAACGTAATCGCTATCGCATTATCGCGGCGGAGAATGTGTTACGCGGCAACAAACAATTCGGCGCGAGTATCTTGACGGCGGTTCCGTTGGCGCAGCGCGTGCCGCAACAGAACCGCATCGACGCCCTGATCGCAGGCAACACTATCGCCGCCAGCCCTATTGGCGTGCTCATCCAAGGGGCAGTCGGCGAAACGCATCATAACGAATGCAACGTCACGATTGACCGCAACCGTATCTCCGCATGCACGAGAAATGCGATTCGTTTGGTCGGCGCCATGAGCGTTGAAGGCTTGGCGACTCATGATAATTCACTCAACGCCATCGTGTCGCGCAATTTCGTGACCGGCAGCGCTCCTGCCATTGTCGCCCAGAGCGCGGGCGGCGCGGGAACCGTGCAACGCAACACCATTCAGGTGCGTTTTCTTGATAACCATGTGGAAGCGCCGCATGAACAAAGCCTGCTTGTGTGCGATGGGGCGGTAGACAACCACGTCGAAGTCGCGGAAGACAGTCAAGCGTATGTGCGCACGGAAAGCAATTTTCTGTAATAAGGAGAGAACTCTATGGCAACGACAATGAACCGGCAGTGGCTGCTCGCATCCCGTCCCAAAGGCATGGTAAAAGAATCTGATTTTCGTCAGCAAGA
>JBFWZL010000021.1:0-22768 GCA_050185455.1 Binatia bacterium
CTATAAGAACAAGTTTCTTTCTGAAGAATTCTGCGACCTTGGTAGAAGAACTAAACCCTGCTAAAATCTTCCCCGTCCGGTTCACTCTGAACGCGAAACTGAGTTGGTTCGATACAGATAAGGCCCCGGGGACCCTCTCATAGGCTCCGGGGCCTTTCTTTTTGGAGGTCTTTTATGGCAACGAAACTGTTTGTTGGAAACCTCTCGTTCCAGACAACAGATACGGATTTGGAAAATCTGTTTCGCCAGGTTGGTGCGGTTGCATCATCGACTATCATTGTGGATAAATTTACAGGCAAATCACGCGGGTTCGGATTTGTTGAAATGACTACTCCTCAAGACGTTCAACAAGCAGTCGAGCGCTTTAACGGCACGGATCTGCATGGTCGGGCGTTGACGGTTAATGAAGCCAAGCCACAGGAATCGCGTGGTGGTGGCCGCTCGTTTGGTGGGGGTGGAAGGGATAGTGGCGGTCGTGGACAACGTTGGTAACCTGAAATAATCGAAGAAGCTCCGATCTCCCCTAGTATGGGTCGCCGTTGCACGGTGGCGACCCGCACGACCTAAAGGCTATACGTAACTAAGGAGTTAACAGATGGCGAACAATGCAACGTTCCAAAAACGACAGAAAGAACGAGCGCGCCAACAGAAACAGCGAGATAAGGCTGCGCGCCGCCTGGAGGTGAAAAAACACCGAGAACAACTTGCTCCACGAAGTGCTGGGACGGAGGATCCAGATATCGCAGGCATCCAACCTGGACCCCAACCCTTGCCTGCTCAATGGCTGACCATTGATGAGGAGTAGGGATAAAGAAGAGAAGGTAAGGACCGGTGCGCCGTCTTGACGCACCCAGTAAAGAATACAGAAAAGCTACCACGCCTTACGGTGCAAGCTTAGCTTCTCCTTCAATGAAAAGAACGCCGTGTCGGACTGTAGTCAACAGCGCGGAAGGATCCTCATTTTTTTCGTTCTTTTGGGAGAGCTTTATTCTCTACCGCGGCCTGCCAGGAAGGAGGTTGTCGAGGATCCCGAGAGAGCCGGAGACGGGCAAGACTTTTTGTGATGTTGGGAAGAAGTTCTTCGAAAATATCCGTGTCAATTCTATATATTTGCCGGTCATTCGTTGCAAAAAACGCGCGTCGATTCTTGATGGGTTGAGGAAACTTCGAATCTGTCTCTGTCGACATCGCTAGTCCTTTCCGCTGGATATCAGCGCCCGAGGGCTTATCCGTTTCACGCTTGTGTCGAACTTTTGCTCTTGCGCGTAATGGGGGTAGAGGGGAAGGTGCGTTTTTTGCCCGTGGTTTGCTTTCTCTGCTGTGTCGGTCGTCGGTTTTTGTTGGAGTTCTCTCCCACTGGGACGTCGGACCAGGAGGGAAGGTGGGAAATGATTACAGGCGCCAGCGCCGCTCCTAATGTCAACACCGGTGAAAATCCGGCCACTGCCGCCATCGCGCTTAGCGCACCCACACGCTTCCAATCAATCGTCGGTCCCGACCTAGTAGATGCTGCCAACTGGAGCAGAGTTTGGAGAACTCGCGCATAATCTCCGGTAGGTTCCGTTTTTCCATTCTCCCAGCGATTGACCGTGGCGAAGCTCACGCCAAGAATGCGAGCGAACACTTCCTGTGTCAGGTGAAGGCGTTCGCGCAACGCTTTGATCCCTTGCGGTGTCATAGGCTTGCTTGTCTGTGCTGCTCCCTGGGGGGGACGCTAAAATCTTTTGGCCTGCGCACCTCCGTGGCGAGGCCGAGTCGCTCTAAGCCAACGATGACCCACCACCCCACATCCGGTTGTGTTGACGTCCATCCCAATCGCGCCGAACCTGGTCGGGCGTGATGGTTACGGTGCCAATTTTCTCCTTGGAAGCAATGCCACAGTGCGAGCCAGGGGACGTTGCGGCTAGAATCCTCACCGGAGGGGACGCCTGGACGCAGATGGCACACGCTATTCACAAAGCATTGTCCATGGAGAGCAAAGACCAAACGTATAGCCCCTAGCCAGAAAAAGGCGGTTATCCCGAACGCTGCGCCACTGAAAAACGAAATGGCTAACAACGGAATCTGGAGAGCCGTCCAGATACGATAGGACGGCTCTCTGAGATCGCGACAGTAGCGGGTAGGTTCCGCCATGCCAGCCTGCCACAGCCATCGCAAGTGAGCCCACCAAAATCCTCCGATCTGTGGGCTGGAAATATCTTCGGGCGTGTCGGCTTTCGCATGATGCAGACGGTGGTTTGCCGTCCAAGAAACAGGAGCTCCTGACCCATTATACATCGCAAAAAAAATGAGAATTTCACGAACAACCGGGTGTAGTTGCAAAGCACGATGGGCGAGGGCGCGGTGGTAACATACCGTTGTTCCCAGCCCACCAAGCCAAGTCAGGACGGCTGCCGTGAGAAAGAGCGGCCAACCAGGTAGAGGGCAGACAAGCAGACCTACCAATGCTGTCACGTGAATCAACGTCACCCAAAGGAAGGTCATTCGCTGATCAGCCGCCGGACGCCACCACGGCTGCCTCCAGGGAGGAGTTTCTGCATAATCTGTATGAAAAGAGAAATTAGTAGCAGGCATCAATAAAGGTTTCTTCCTTGAGGAGTGTGCTGACCCTGTTGCTCGGGCCCTCGTTTGGAGCCATGAGTTAGGGACTGATTGTATGGATTGCTCGAGCTTCTCGAATCGTGAATTGATTGGTATCATTTCATATAACATATGCTATATCAAGATGGTGCTAGTAGCCGTCGATATGAAAATGAAACCCTGACGCGACACTGGAAGGTGAATACGATTATTATCGCGTATTTTCATTTTTCATCGATCGATATTTTAACAAGAGTAGCCAGATGTTAGCTGTGGCGGATTTTCTTCACGGCTTGCTTTCGAATCTTCCGTATCGTATCATTTTATATAACACTTGCTATAATATAAATAGGCATTTTCCGAAAACTCGCTGACGAATATAAAACTGCTCGGTCTCTTTGTGGCCCTCCGCCAACATTCTAGAAGAACCGCAATCAGACGGAGCGCCTATGTTTCGCGACTTCTCCGTTCTACCCTGACACACGCCCGCCACGCGGGTGAGGAAGGAATCCCTCTTTATGAAGGCCTATCGTACGGAATCGCCCTACTACTTCTCATCGAAACAGCTCCTACCAGTAGGATCTCTGGTCTTTTTTTCCGAGAAGCTTAACCGCTATGTCCATCCGACTGGCGGCGTTCTGCTGGACGGCCATCCTCGTCTCCATTTGCTTTCGGAGACTGAAAGCCAGGCGCTGGAAGACCACTGGCGCGAGGCGCTTGCGGGATATTAAGGAGGAAATCGGGCATGGCAGAATTCCAATCCCTTGCGGAATGGGCGCAGTCAATGGCTGAGGCTGTGCTACGGAAGACGTGGGCAACCGAACAACAGATCGGCTCTATACCGCAGAGCCAAGTTGAAAGCATCTGGGTTAAAGGGATGGATCAAGTTACTCAAGCCCTTGGTGTTTTAGTACAGGCGCTGAAAGACACAAAGCAATTCCCCCAGCTGAGCTTGATCTCCTATGCGCGGAGTCCGCAAGGAACCACGACGTATATGCGTCGTGGCACTCTGCTGAGTTTGAGAGGGTTACGGGAAGACAGCCCTACACTTGAGTTTGAGATCGACCCTTCCACGCCTTTCCGCGCTGATTTGCTTGCACCCACGGTCCGGGTGCTGACTACACCTGCGACACTTCAGTCCAATGGGCTACGAAAGGCGCACTGGTGTATAGGGGTGTCCGCACAAGGCGCTGTTATCTGGCAACGACTCAACGATGCGCTTCCCATCTCACAGGAGGGAAGTAGTGAAGAAATCCTGAGGAGTTTCCTTGCTATTTTACTGCGCACTGCATGAGTCAAGCTAAAGAACCCATTCCCTCAACACCGGTGCACAGGCCCCCTACCTAGAGTGGGGGAGAGGATTTTGTTTGACCTCGCCGAAAATAAATGTACTCTCCAAATCCACTATTCGCTCGTTGCTTGCAACCTTTGAGCGTCACTCGATGGAAGCGTTTTTTGGCCCCGTGCATGATAACGTCGGAAACGCCGTTGAATTGACCACGCTCTGGCAGTTGCTTGAGTAAGTTCTCTTGACCATTCACTCGTTTGGCGATGCAACCGGACGAGTCGCTTCTCTAGGGAATTCGCCTTGCGTCCGTTTCCTTGCACCTGTCGCCCATCATGTTGGCGTGAAAATCTCTCAGCTCGACTGCACAGAAGGGCACTTCCATTGGGAGGCCCTTGCTCATCTTCGTGCTGTCTATTGGCTTGGACACCGCAGCAAATTAGAGGAGAAACGTTTAGACGAAATGGAGCGGTTTGTTCGCACCTGGAACATGATTTTTGGGGTGGCTCGTCGCATTCTGCATGTGTATGGCTAGCGTGACTCTTTGTGGCTCCGCCTGCAAGTCTTTCCGGGCGGTCAAACGTCGCGGGTAGTTGCAAGGGCTCTAGCGTAGTGAATAAATATCTCATGAGGAAGGAAAAGGTTCCGCTTTGGATTGTAAACAAAACCAAATAAAAATGAATATGTATGTTCTGGAGGGCGCGATGACAAATGATGTACTTGACCAGCCTATAGCGCTTTCTTGTCTGTTCAGCGACTTGTCAAGCCTCCCCGCTATGACTGAATTGACTTGCCTCGTCAAGAACAAAGTACAGGTTCTGCTGAATGACCTCACTCATGCCGTGCGCAATGATCTACAAGTGATTGGCCTGCAAATCGATCTCCTTAACTTAGCGCAAACCGATGATTCTACTTTAGATGGTCCTACTTTAGAGGTGCTTCTTCAACGGTTGATGGATGTCAGGCGATTGTTACAGCAAGGACGCAATATCCTCGCTCTCTCCTCGTTCTGAACGCAACTTTGACTATCTGGATTATATAACGTCATAGGGGTGTGATCGCCGAGGCTCGCCTTCTTTTTATACCAATCCTAGTGTCCACGGTCAGGCGCGACCTTGCGCTGCGTCCAGGCTCCAGGGACCTGCCCCCCTTGCCGTAATGAAAAGGAAAACAAAACAGTAAAGGACGGCTAATTCTCCCCCATTAACGAGAGGGAACAACGATTTGGTCCCATGCGCCATCCAGTACGCCGCCGCCATCTGACCGCTACAGAGGAACGCCGCCCAGCGAGTAAAGAGACCGACCATGATAAGAATGCCGCCGACTAATTCGATTGGGCCAGCAACATAGATGATGAATGGGGGTACGCCTTCGGAAAGCACGCCCGGAAACCCGAGAAGTTTCTGGGAGCCATGCCACAGAAACAATAAACCAGCGACAATGCGCATGAGTGCATAGGTCTGTGCGTCGTAAGACTTCATAAACGGGGCCATACCTTTCCTCCTCACTGGCAAAGCTGCAAGTCTACGCCATCTTTGAGTTCTCCTTTATCCTTTTTGATCCCCTGCCTTCCGACGGAAATGGTTTTGGCTGCCCTCCTTATTTCAACAGGGTCTTTATGCTGCGTGCCCTCGGAAGCCCATCTCGTAGCGCTCGGAGTATGTCAGATCACGAGCCCATCTATCAAGAACGTGTGCAGGGATTCAAGGGCATTGCTTAGTCCATCCCGAGAACGCCCCAGCCGTAAGACGCTGGTTTCATACGTCGCAATAGGAAACGGTTTATTCAGGCAGTTGCAAGGTCGCGAAAAAACGAATAAAACAGCCCGACGAATAAAATGCACAAGGCGTAAAGAAGAAAACGGCAGGGAAGGGCAGTTGCGAATGGATCACGCTTTACGCCAGCGTTAAGACCTGCAGAACAAGGCGGAATGCCTTATTTCCTACCTCATGTTCTCTTTTACTGTCATACAGCAAGACCCTGAAAAGGGAGCGCGCCTCGGACGTTTGTCAACGCCACATGGTGAGGTCGCTACTCCCGCCTTCATGCCGGTAGCAACACAAGGCACGGTAAAGGCGACGTCCCCACAAGAGTTGCGTGAGATTGGCGCCGAAATCATCTTGTCGAACGCTTATCATCTGTATCTGCGTCCAGGAGCGGAGGTAGTCAACCAGATGGGTGGGTTGCATAGGTTCATGGGATGGGATGGTCCCATTCTGACGGACAGCGGCGGCTATCAGGTATTCAGCCAAAAAGACCTATGCCGCGTCAGTGAGGAAGGCGTACATTTTCGTTCTCACCTTGATGGCTCTGCACATTTTCTCACGCCGGAAAGTATAGTGCGGATTCAAGAGCATCTTGGCGTGGATATTGCCATGGTGCTGGATGAATGTGTGCCTGGCCTCGCCAGTTATGATGAAGCAGCGCGAGCAGTTTCCCGTACGACGCGTTGGGCCGAGCGCGCCCTGGTAGCAAAAACTCGACGCGACCAAGCGCTTTTCGGTATCGTGCAAGGTGGGGTTTATCCCGGGTTGCGGGAACAGAGCGCGCGGGAACTGCTTCCTTTGGATTTCCCTGGCTATGCAGTCGGTGGGTTAAGTGTTGGTGAGGATCCGAGCCTGACGCTGAAGTTGGCCGAACTATCCGTACAGTTTCTTCCGCAAGAACGGCCCCGCTATCTTATGGGGGTCGGGACTCCCGAGCAGCTCGTGCGTTATGTCGCGCTCGGGTTTGATATGTTCGACTGCGTGTTGCCGACGCGCAACGCGCGCAATGGAACTTTATTTACTCGTTGGGGCAAGCTTAATATTCGCCGGGCGGAATACGCGACCGACCCCCGCCCTGTCGATGAAGAGTGTGGCTGTTATACGTGTCAACACTTTTCGCGCTCCTACTTGCGTCACCTTGCGAGTGCTGGTGAAATCCTCTCGGCGCGGCTTAACACGCTACATAATTTATATTTTTACCAATATTTAATGCGTTCAATGCGTCAAGCGCTCGCGGCGGGCCGGTTTATGGACTTTGCGCGACCGTTTCTGGAGACGCGAACTGCTAATGAAAGAGAGATGCAAGGATGATAGATCTTGCTTATGCTCAAGCTGGGGGCCCTGCCACGGGACCTCATCCAGTGATTCAATTCCTTCCGCTGATTCTTGTTTTTGTCGTATTCTATTTCCTGCTGATTCGCCCGCAGCAGAAGAAATCGAAGGAACGGCAAGACATGATCGGTAACTTAAAGCGCAATGATGAGGTCCTAACGACCGGCGGTTTATATGGCAAGATTGTGGAAGTAAATGAGAAAATGGTCACCTTGGAGATTGCCCCTAAAATTAATGTGCGGGTTGACCGACAACACATCGATGCGCTCGTCAGTGGCGCCAAAGCTAGTAAAACCAGTGGAGCAGAGTAGAGAGAAGGAAAAGAGAAATGATGCCAAAGGGAGTTCTCTATCGTGCGTTGGGTGTTCTCATCCTCACACTGGTGTCGGTGGTGTATGTAGTCCCCTCTGTTGTGTCTTCGCTGCCTGAATGGTGGCCGTCATTTTTATCGCGCAAAATCCGTCTCGGACTGGATTTGCGTGGTGGAACTCACTTGCTCTTAAGTGTTGACCTCGAGAAGGCGCTGGACAACGCTCTTGATCAAAACGCGGAAGAGCTGCGTCGCACCTTGAATGAAGCCAATGCTTCAGATGTTACCGTGGAGCGCGTTGGTCAAGCGCTGCGTATTCGCGCCGCGACGCAAGAAGCAAAAAACGCGACAGAAAAGATAATAAAGGACCAATTCCCCATCCTGACCTATGAAGGGGCTCCCACGGCTGGAGAAGGAGAAATTTCTGTCATTTTAGACGAACGAGAAAAAAGGCGTATCCGTGAGTATGCGCTTGATCAATCGCTCGAAACGTTACGCAACCGCATCGACCAGTTCGGCGTCGCCGAGCCAACCGTCCAACGGCAAGGCAGTCAAGATATCCTGGTGCAACTTCCCGGCATTCAAGATCCGGCGCGTGCAAAAGCGCTAATCGGCAAAACCGCCGTTCTTGAGTTCAAGCTCGTGGCGGAGGGGGCGGGGAACGATACTATCGAGTTGCAGGGGCAAGAGGTCGAACCGCTGAGTGGTCAAGTCCGGAAGGTGCCCTACCGTTTGGAAAAGAAAACCTTGATGACTGGAGACGTTGTGGCTGACGCGCGTGTGCGTCCGGCCTCGGATATTGAAGGGCCCTATGTTGAGTTGGTATTAAACGACCGCGGCGCGCGGCTGTTTGAAAAGATCACTGGAGAAAACGTCGGTCGTCGCCTTGCGATTATCTTGGACGATACGGTGTATTCGGCTCCCACCATTCGTGAGCGTATTAGCGGCGGTCGTGCTTCGATCACGGGCAGTTTTGACATCAAGGAGGCGCGTGATCTGGCGATCGTACTACGAGCCGGGGCATTACCGGCGCCCGTCTCAATCGCAGAAGAACGGACGGTTGGACCCTCGCTCGGAAAGGATTCGATTGATCAAGGCATCCGCTCGTTCATGGTTGGCGGCGTCTTAGTCATTCTCTTCATGGTGGTGTATTACAAATTAGCTGGCGTTCTTGCCGACTTGGCGGTTATCTTGAACATCCTCTTTCTTTTGGCGGTTCTGGCGGCCTTTGAGGCGACTTTGACTTTACCGGGGATTGCTGGAATCGTACTGACTCTCGGCATGGCGGTGGACGCAAACGTGCTAATCAACGAACGTATGCGTGAGGAGTTACGCCTCGGAAAAAGCCCACGCGCGGCTGTAGAATCAGGATACGAACGGGCGCTACCTGCTATTCTCGACTCTAATATTACGACGTTCCTATCCGGACTGATTCTTTTCCAGTTTGGTTCGGGACCGGTAAAAGGTTTTGCCGTCACATTATGCATCGGTCTTGTGAGCACGGTATTTACCGCTGTGGTCTGTACCCGTGTGGTCTATGATTATCTTATTGGACAGCGACGCTTGACGACGTTGAGTGTGTGATCGTTATGGAAATTATCAAGCCGGGGACAAATTTCAATTTCGTTCGTTTTTTCAAGGCGGCCTATGGGGTCTCCGTGTTGTTGATCCTGGTGGGTCTTGCTTCCTTCTGGTATCACGGCGGACCGAACTATGGAGTGGATTTCGTCGGGGGCACCGTTGTTCATGTCAAGTTCTCTCAGTCGGTAGATATCGGAGATATACGGCGGGCGCTCGGAGCCTCGCAAATCGAAGGGATCACCGTGCAAGACTTTGGGCAGGCTGGCAATGAATTTCTTATTCGTATGCCTATTGTGGGAGAGGGGATGGAAAGCCTGTCCAGTACGGTCAAGCAAGGACTCGTCGCGCAATTTGGCGAACAATCGTTTGAGATTCGCCGTGTCGAAACCGTCGGACCCAAGGTCGGAAGCGACCTCCGTCGCAAAGCCCTCCTGGCGGTTTTGGCGTCCACTATTTTTATGGGAGGGTATATCGCCATTCGGTTCGAGCCGCGCTTTGGCTTTGGCGCGGCGTTGGCCCTGATTCATGATGTCCTGATTACCGCTGGCGTCTTGTCTCTGACTGATACCGAATTCGATTTAACTACCGTTGCGGCGTTACTGACGGTGGTCGGTTTCTCTGTCAACGACACAGTGATTGTTTGCGATCGTATTCGTGAAAACATGCGAAAAATGCGACGAGAGACCTTAGAGGAAATCGTCAATCGCAGCGTGAACGAAACGCTAAGCCGCACGATTATCACGACAGGTACAGCCGTGTTAGTAATCCTGGCGCTGTTTTTCCTAGGCGGCGATGTTATTCATGGCTTTGCCCTCGCTTTGCTGGTTGGTTTTACTATTGGAACATATTCGTCTATTTATGTTGCCAGTCCGATGGTTGTCCTTCTAGCGAAAGAAGGGAGGCGGCGGTGACGTGGCCGAGACGGCGTTGGGTCCTGCGGAAAACAGATCCGGCAATCATCGAGCTGCTGCGCGCCGCCTCGCGTTCATGGCCCTCTCCCCTCTCTTCGCTTCTTATGACCCTGTTAGTGAATCGCGGACTTGACTCCCCGGAGAAAGCTGCGGTCTTTCTTGCTCCGTCTCTTCGGGCTGGATTGCGCTCCCCGTTGTTATTTCCCGATATGGCGCGAGCGACGGAGCGGATCCTACACGCTCGCACACGTAAAGAACGAGTCTGTATCTATGGTGATTATGACGTCGACGGCGTAACCGGCAGCTCCCAGTTGTTGCTGTTTCTCCGCGAAATCGGCATGGATCCAGACCTGTATATTCCGCATCGCACGCGTGAAGGCTATGGACTAAACGCCCAGGCTGTCAGAACGATTGCCGAGCGTGGCGTGACAGTGATGGTCACAGCGGATTGTGGCGCGACCGCGCACGCGGAAATTACCTTGGCGCAGCAACTCGGTATTGATGTCATTATTTGCGATCACCACCATGTGCCTGAGCAGCGTCCCCCCGCTTATGCTGTGCTAAATCCCATGGAGCCTGCCTGTCCGTTCTCCTTTTCCGGGCTGTCCGGCGCCGGAGTGGTTTTTTATTTACTGATGGGGCTGCGCATGCGCATGCGTGAGCAGGGGCATGCGCGGGCGCCGGATTTGCGCCGATATCTTGATCTTGTGACACTGGGAACGGTGGCGGATCTGGTGCCGTTAGTAGAAGAAAATCGCGTCATGGTGTCCTACGGTCTGAAGGAAATTGAACGCAGTCAACGCGTCGGCGTTCGCGCGCTGAAGGAAGTTAGCGGCGAGGCGGAAGTGTCAAGTAGTTATATTGGTTTTCGCCTGGGACCGAGAATCAATGCTGGAGGCCGACTAGCGGAAGCACAAAAAGCAGTGGAGCTGTTGACGACGACGGACCTGACGCGCGCGCGGGAATTAGCGGCTGATTTAGATCAGGAAAATCGTGCTCGCCAAGAGATAGAAGAGAAAATTCTGAATCAAGCGATTGCTACTGTTGGATCTTGGTCCGATTTAGCGGAACGACGTAGCATCGTGCTGGCCTCGGACGAGTGGCATCCTGGAGTAATCGG
Source organism: Binatia bacterium (assembly GCA_050185455.1). Classification (GTDB taxonomy): domain Bacteria; phylum Desulfobacterota; class Binatia; order Bin18; family Bin18; genus SYOC01. Next base: position 10,886 of record JBFWZL010000021.1, read on the forward strand.
CATTGTCGCCTCGCGCTTAGTTGAACGATTTTATCGTCCGACCTTTCTCATCGCCCTTGATGGAGCAAAAGGCAAAGGCTCGGGCCGCAGCCCGAAGGTCTTCCACTTGTACGAGGGCTTGAAAGCATGCGCGGAATTTTTAGATGGCTATGGCGGGCATCGTCAAGCCGCTGGTCTTTCAATGCAAGCCAGTCATGTTGAAGCGTTTGCTGCACAGTTTGAAGCCACGGCGCGTGCACGATTGCGTGCAGAAGACCTCATCCCAGAAACCGAAGTGGATGCGGAGCTGGATCTTGCAGAATTAAATGGCGAAACCATGGCGGAAATTCGCCGTCTAGAACCCTACGGGCAAGGAAATTCCGAGCCAATTCTTCTCGCTCGACGAACCCAAGTGATGTCCGCTCGCATCGTGGGAGGCAATCCGTTACTCGGCAAGCCTGGACATCTGAAACTCTTGCTGCGTTCACCACAGGGAGGGAAGCCGATAGATGCGATTGGCTTTAGCATGGCGGATGCACCAGTTGCCCCAGGAGAAAGCCTTGATCTGCTTTATACACCAGAAGTAAATGTGTGGAACGGCAACGCCAGTTTACAACTCCGCCTCAAAGATCTGCAAATATCTCACTAACCATGCAGAATCACACAGCTATTGACCAGTTTTTAGAGGTATGCCATACTCCCTCCGCTCAACCACTGTTTTTGGGGAGGCGTTGTCATGGCGGAGAACGATGAGGTCTTGCTTACGAGTCAGCAGGCCGCTGAGATTTTAAATCTCAGCCCGGATTCGGTAAATGATCTCGCGCGACGACAAGTGCTTCCTGGGACAAAGCGCGGACGGCAGTGGCGATTTCGCCAACGTGACGTAGTGGTGTGCAAAAGACAAATGCAGGAGCAGGTGACAGCCTGAACTCCCCGGGAAGGGTGGTATGATTTCCGTACGGAAGGATGAGGTTCTCAAGAATCCCCACGAAAGTAGAATCTACTCTGATTTTTCTCACCTGTACGATAAAATCTTTTCTCGTTTCTTTTGCGAGCGCATAAAATACGTTCTCACTAACCTGAATATTCCTTTAGGCGCTCAGGTCTTAGAGGTCGGCGTCGGAACCGGTCTCTCCTTATCAGCTTATCCCTCCCACTGCGAAGTCACAGGGGTGGATCTGGCTCCGGAGATGCTAGAATTGGCGCGGCAGAAGGCAGTAGAAAATGGCTGGCGACATTTCCGTTTTTTAGAAATGGATGCGCTTGACCTGAAATTCCCTGACGCCTCTTTCGACTTTGTCACATCTTTTCATGTGGTGAGCGTTGTTCCCGATCCCGTGAGAATGATGCGGGAGATCCACCGCGTCTGTAAACCGGGCGGCACGATTATCATCATTAATCACTTCCGCACCACGAAACCGATTCTTGGTCCTATCATTGGAGCATTAGATCCAGTCACTCGACGCTTAGGCTGGACAGCCTCCCTGCGATTGTCTCAGGCACTGGCGGGAGTGCCCCTCAAGATCGAGAAGCAGTTCAAGACGTCTCCGTTTTCACTGTTCACCGTCGTCATCGCGCGAAACCAGAAAGAGCTACTCAATGGGAACGGTCAGTTCCATGACGTCAGACCAAAGCCTGTCTAGCGGCTAGACGAGACATTTTTCGTTTCTGTTTTGTTCTTTACCGGACCGACTTCCGAACGATGGGAAGGGGACGACTACAATCTCATTCACTTGAGTTCAATTGAAATCTGACGATAGCGGGATTCGCCGCTATTCGTGAGGGTGTGGGTGACCCCTTTCACTTTAGGCATGAAGACAGCACCGAATTTCGGTTGCACCGTCTCCCCTTCTGGTTCTGGCCCGGGCTTTGTGATGCGAATCCTTCCGCTCTCCAGGCAGATGACAATCTCGTCAAGTTGATGAGTATGGACCGGTGTTGATTGACCTGGCTCTAACGTGAGACTCCATGCCCGCACACGATCATTCTCTAAGAGTAAAATTGGTTCTGCCGTTGAGCTGGCAACGCTAGCGGGAACATGCAGCAGAACCGCCAGCGTGAGGGCCACGCTGGCAAGTCCAGTCAGAAACCCAAGGCCCAAGCCAAAGACAAAGCGTTTCATAAGTGTGAATTCGGGAGCCAGTCGGCTTTGTTGTGGGTTACTGTTTGGCTCGGGAGACGTACTCTCCTGTCTCGGTATCGACGCGTATCGTTTCGCCCACGTCGATGAACGCCGGTACTCTCACGACTAGGCCGGTTTCCGTCGTCGCGGGTTTGAGTTCGTTAGTGACGGTTGCAGTCTTCATGCCTGGCGGCGTGTCGGTAATCTGCAGATCCACGGTTTTCGGTAAACTAATGCCGATTGGTTGGCCTTCGTGATAGTCTACTTTAATCTTGAGGTTGGGGATCAAATAGGAAACGGAATCTCCCAGCGCGTCTTTCGTGAGCGAGAATTGATCATAGCTCTCTGAATTCATGAAAAAGAAATCATCCCCAGACTGATAGAGATATTCCATTTCTATTTGTTCGAGCGTGATGCGATCAACCTTGTCTTCCGATCGGAACCGATGTTCGGTTTGGAGTCCAGACCGCAAATTGCGCAATTTTGTGCGGACAAACCCACGCCAGTTTCCTGGGGTGACATGGGTAAGCTCCATGATGCGGTGGAGATCGTTATTGTACATAACGACATTGCCCACGCGCAGCTGGGTTGCTGTTAAGAGCATACGTCTATTCCTCCTGAATCAAATGCAGCGATTTTGTCACTGTATCATTCAGGTCCCAAGAGCGGCAAGCCGACTACTGCAATTGATCTTCCCCAGAAGGCGGTGGAGCGAAAATTGGAGAAGCATGATGATGCATGATGAACCATTGGCCGTCTCGCTTTTCGAACAGATTCGTGGTGAGAATCTGGGAGCGTGATGGACCATCATAGCCCTGCGACTCAAGCTCTTCGATGAGAACGACCCAACCGAACACGCCACTAATTTCTACTTGCACGTCTTTCAGGGTGAAACGCATGGAGAATGTATTATCAAAAATACGTTCCCAGCTCGCCATGATCGGCCCCCAGCCGACGAGCAGTGGCCACCCTGGATGCACACATTTAATATGCGGGGCGCGCACCCACACTTTTTCCATCTCTTTAACGTCAAGTGTTTCAAACGCCTGGTAGAAGGCGCGATTCGCTGCTTCGACTTCGCGTTGCTCGTTCATGGTCACCTCCGTCGTTAAGGTTTCGGGGCCATAAATACAAGTAGCGTCAAACGTTCTGGCCCTGGGTTACTTACTCCATGTTCTGCTCCGGCCGGAGCTAAGGCAATCCCTCCGGGGCTGAGTTCTCTTGTCTCCCCGGCCACACGTACGAACGCCTTGCCTTGTAATACGTAATAGATCTTATCCGAGGAGTTATGGGCATGCGCAGTCTGCTCCTGTCCCGGTTCGAAACAATAGACGTCGCAGAACATTCTCTCGGTGTCGAACAAATTGACCTTCTGCAATTTTTCAGTGGCGAAACGAAGGCGAGCCGCAATTTCTTTGAAGACTTCCATGGTGGTAGAATCTCCTTTCCGGAGTTACTGGCGTGCTCTAGATAAACGGCCTTTCTTCTCTTTTACCGATGCGGTATCAAGCAGTCCACTTCTGGCCTACCGTAAAACGTCGCGTTATGGCAAGACCAGGGGAAAAGAAGGGAAATGAGGGGAACAAGGTGCCTGAGCTACCCGAAGTCGAAACCGTTCGCCGTAGTTTGGAACGACTGGTCACCGGAGCATCAATCACCAAAGTCGACGTGCGTGAGCCGCGTTTGCGTAAACCTGTTGCTCCAGACTTTGCTCGTGCTTTAACAGGACGAATTATCCAGGCTGTTGGACGCCGAGGAAAATACTTGAACATCAGATTGGATAACAACCTGATGTGGCTGGTGCACTTGGGAATGACCGGGCAACTGATTGTCAGTGATCCACATGTTCCCTTACGAACGCATGACCATGTCGTCATTGCCTTTGGGGACGGGCGATGCCTGCGTTATAACGACACCCGTCGCTTTGGCTTAATGTTGGTTGGTTCTGAAGAGAAGATTGAACAGCAGATGGCTCTGGGGGTAGAGCCGCTGAGCCCGGCTTTTTCTGCTAGTTACCTGACAGAAAAGGTGCAACGGACGCAACGGGCCATAAAAGACGTACTTATGGATCAGCGAGTTATTGCCGGCGTCGGCAACATTTACGCCAGTGAGTTGTTATTGCGCGCTGGGGTACAACCAGCGCGGATCGCCGCAACTCTGGATCAACCTGCCGTCGAACGGATTGTGAAAGCGACAAAAGCCGTGTTGAAAGAAGCGATTCAGCATCGCGGCAGTTCCATCTCCGACTATCTCGATGGGGAAGGACAGCGCGGCGGCTTTCAGGAGCGATTCCGAGTATATGATCGAGAAGGGCAACCATGCCGGTTGTGCAAGACGCCGATCCAACGTATAACCCGCGGTGGACGAAGCGCCTTTTTTTGCCCAACTTGTCAAATCTGAGAGTTGCGAGGGGCTTCGCGTCGCTCTTGTCTTTCGTGCCTGTTCCCTGGCATACTGAGCAAGTAGGGAAGCAGTGCAAATTTTTGCAGAGGAGGCGGCAGGCGTGGATCTTCCCCAATGTCAAAAATGTGGCCGGGGTTTAATGGTGCCTCTGTCTGATTTCGGGCCACGCGGGGCATCGCTCGAATACAAGGTCTGGGCGTGTATCAATCCGACCTGCGGCTTCACCATCCGTATCGACAAAGGCGTCGTCGTCTATGGCGTGAAAGTTGGCGAGTCCAAACGCCGCATTGACGAGTCGTGAACTCTCCATTTTTTTCCTGCCCCCGAGGATTATGGGCGTCGGGAAATCTAACTCCTCGCGTCTTTTTCTAGGGTGAGAACTTTCCGGTCTGGATGAGGCAGGGATTTACCATCAAGTACATCCACACCGTGTAAGCGTGACCACCGCTTGGGCGCCCTTGTGGTGAACCTCCACATTTTGGAAACGTACCTGAAAATCATTAGAGTTGATGAAGACACTCTTCAATTTAAGGCTGTCAATCTCGTTATCTTGACATTTCATTTCCCCTCCAATAACCTCGGGGATGCTGTTTAACAGTCCTGCCTAAAGACACGTTTCCCAATAAATATCACTGTAAGCGTGCAATCTTCCATGATGATGAGGAAAGGGCAGGGAGGAGAGGAATATGAAAAGAGCCACGCCGGTGAGTAGTGTCATAGGCGCCCTATTCATACTATGGGGCGCCTCTGTTGTTCAGGCTCGTAGTCTATCAGACCAGATCAGCCTCCTTTATGGTGAAAAAGGGATTACGCTGAGCAATGTGGTAACTCCGGGACCTCCGGACGTCGCTCATACCGCACATTTCACCAGCGATAGCCTCGCGAACTTAGGAAATCTGGTGAAGCAGTTTGCTCCGAGCGCTGCCGATTTTCCTGCTATTTCCACGGTCCCAGGTCTCACGTTTCGTTACAATACGCAACTGCACGTGTTTGAACGCTCCTCTACATCGCTTGGACCCGTTTTTGTAGAGCGGCCCCAGACCTTGGGTGGCGGCAAGTTGGATTTCGGCTTCTCGTACCTCTATATCGACTTTGATGAGTTTGAGGGAAACGATTTAGATGGGTTCCAGTTCGCTGGCTTGGCGCATAACGATTGTTGTGGAACGCGGCCGAATGATCCTTCAGGAAATTTTAACCCCACGTTCGAAGAAGATACGGCGGACCTTATCTTTGACAAGTTTAATTTGCGCTCTCATGTTGCATCTTTCTTCGCTACCTATGGGATTACAGATCGGTGGGATGTGAACGTTCTCTTGCCGGTGGTGTTTACTTCGCTCCGTGTGAAGGCGCGCGCAGAGCTCAACAATGAAAGCGGGACCAATACTCATCGTTTTGATGTAGGTGCAGCTTCGGGGTGTGAGGCGGGATCCATAGCGACTCGCTGTCTTCGCTCTATTGATGACGACAAGACGGGGGTAGGCGACCTTCAGTTGCGGACAAAGTATCAGCTTTTCGATAATGAAGCTTTCAGTATTGCTTCTGGTCTTACTTTACGGCTGCCCACGGGAGATGAGGATAATTTTCAGGGGATTGGAGATCCGACACTGACGCCGTTCCTGGCGCTCGCGCAAGACTTAGGCCCTGTGAACCTGCACGCCAATGGCGGTGTCGAAATAAACTTTGACGACTCGGATCGCAGCCGAGTGCGCTACGCTGTGGGAGCGACAGTGAGATTGATCGAACAAATCGCTCTTCTTGTCGATGTCATTGGCAGCTCCAATCTGCGGACGGATCGTGTCTCAACCCGAGTGCCTCTCTTCACAGCGGCGGAAACCCTTGCTGGGGAAGAGGTCAGGTCGAAAACCATTAGCACGGATATCGTGGATTTGAACGTCGGCTTCAAAATCAGTCCTTTCGGTACTGAGAAACCGGTGGTGGGATTCGCGACGGTCTTTGTCCCGCTTACTGATGACGGGTTGCGAGCAGACGCCATCCCAGCGGTTGGCCTTGAGATGGGATTCTGAGATCGTTCTTGAAAACTGGAGAGACGAGGAACGTCGAAAGCGTCACTTTAAGTGCTCATGTCCCTCCTTGGTGTGATGTGCTTCATGCCTTACTTTACTTGTCGGGCGATTATCTTCTCCTGGCTGGTTGCTAAAGCGTATTTCACCGAGAAATTTCACATTGGCGCAGGCGTCAACCTCACCGACGGCGCATTCTTCAACACTGGGAAGAAGAAAGCGAAACGGGCCGCCTTTTTTTGCTGGTAACGGTTCATTTCCCAGTCGATACGCGACGACAGCGTTCCATACCGCTTCGAGTGGAATACTGGCCGAGAATTTTCCATCAGTGGACTTCAGCGTGATATACATCACGGCTGAGGACGGATGCACTGTGTCCATGATCGATTGCAGACGTACCCCACCGCCTTCTCGACCAGGAATCAACTGACTGATGTCGGAGACCTGATTCGGTAACGCGGCAAGATCAGCAAAGCTGAAAGCGCGAGCGTCTTGGACTTCACCTGCGATTTGGAGATGCTCCATTTCTTCCTCCTCCTGACCGTGGAACTTTGCACTTCACTTGGCTGAAAGCTGACTGCTTATGTATATTTCTCTCGCATCTGTTTCCACAGCGTCAAACGGCTCCAGTCTGGCATGGTCTGCACGCGTTGCTCGTCGGTGAGATAGGGATTAGGGAAAAAAACCGTGACCATTTGCTCATTCAGACCGTTCCAGAGGCGGAGACCCCATGTCCCTTGGACACACCCTCCTGGGCGACTATCGTGAAAAAATGCGGCTCGTGATGTCTGACGTTGCCGGCTCACTTCATGAGACGGCGCGCCGGTGTGGGCGTCAATACACAAATGCAGGTGCCAGGCACCGGTGTCTACCGTGAAATACCCATCCAACATTGCGATCTTCCGCGGCGGCTCAGTCAGACGAATTTCAAACACAGCCCCTTGAATGCACGGACCAAACACGATCTGCCGCCAGTGTTCCGTAAAGAGTTCGCGGAATAGCCGTTCCAGCCGGCCAGGCTCCAGTGGAATATTTGTATACTCAGTGGTGCTACCGTCGAGATTCTGCATTATTTGAGATTGCGCCATGATTTATTTTCCTTAGAGATACATGGGAAAGAGATTGATGAATGCTCTCTTAAGTCTCTCCGATATTTGAGGGGAGAGGAAGAGATTGTGTCAAGCCGCGCAACGATCACACAAACCCTGTAACTGTACCCCAATCTGTTTTATCATAAGGGATTTGGGTGTTCCCGGGGCAGGGGAAATACGGACGTTAACCCCCGGCAGACACGCTATTACCCCGCAATCCGTACACATGAAATGTGGGTGTTCAGTCTGGTGGCCGCGTTGATCTTCACGTTTGAGTTCAAATCTCCAAACATGATCTCCAATATCTGTCCGCGACAGCAGGCCTACTTCTGTAAGATCCACAAGGTTGCGATAGATGGTTGCTCGATCGAATCTCTGATCGGCCAATACCTCAAAGAGTTCGGCGTGACTCACCGGAGTCGCGGCGGTTTGTAAGTAATGGAGCACCGCCACGCGAGGGGCTGTCCTACGTAATCCTAAAGCGCGGATTTTGGCGCGGATTTCCGCCAGCGAGGAAGATGACTGCGCCCGCTTCATGAGGCCATACCCTACCGTGTTCAGCGCTTTCTCGCAATATTCAACCTGGGTGCTCGATTAGCGGCTGAACCAATTTATGCGTGTAAAGCGTAGCATCCAGATGAGCAGGAGGAGCAGACAAAGACAGGCGGTTGCGGTTTGACCTGGAGGGTAGTCGTAATGATTCGCAAGAATAAAGGCAACGACGCTTGTGCTGAAGGCAATGAGAGGAGAAAGAAGAAACATGCCGCGAATTTCATGACTCAGATTCTTCGCGGCGAGGGGGGGAAGCACGAGACATGCAAAGGCGTACACGACTCCGGAGACGTGAATGGAGAAGCCGACGATAACGCCTAACCAGATCGACAGAACCGCGTTCCAACGATCTACCGGGAGGCCGACCGCTCGCGCCATCTCTGGGTCGATCACTACAAGCAGAGCCTGCTGATGATAGCGGAACAACCCCGCGCTGGTCACAAGCGTGAGAAGGGAAAATATCCACACGTCCGAACTTTTCGCACCGATGATCGTACTGGTTAACAGACTGTGCACTTCCTCCAAGCCATGTGGACTATGAGTGAGAAGCAAAACCGAGGCGCTGAGGGAAAAAAGAAAAATCCACCCGGTAATCGCTTCATGACTATCACGTCCCGAAGAGTTCCCTTTATGGGAAGTGACAAGCGCGGCGGTGACGGCAAACAAACCACCCATGAAACCGTAGAAGACATGGGATCGCCACCAGCTCTGTTCATCAAGGGTGATCCAACTGCCGAACACCATGCCGACCGCGATGCCGAAGGCTGAGGCTTGCGATACCGCAGCCCCGATGAAAATTTTATCGCGTGCAACGACTAGCACGCCGATAAGGGAGAGCAGTACGCCAATCAGCCAACCGGACAGATAGGCATTGTGAAACAGCGGCCAAGATGACAAGAATTCCGCGATCACGTGATTTCTCTATCCGCAATGTTTGCTGCAACGTTTGGCAGGAACGGCTCAAACATGGTGTCTGTGTTAATCTCATAAGCACGAGTGAGATTGTCAGCAGTGAGCACCTCTTGGCGTGGGCCGGTAAGCAAGTTCCCCGCGTGCAGCAACCCCACATGAGTGGCATAGCGTGCGGCGATGCCGACGTTGTGCGTAACAAATAAAAGCGTTAGTCGTTCTTCGTCATTGAGCGCGGCGAGCAGTTGCAGGAGGGCGTCTTCCGTCGGCAAATCAAGATTGTTTGTCGGCTCATCGAGCACCAGCAGGGTAGGGCGGCGTACTAAAGCGCGCGCGACGAGCGCACGTTGTCGTTGCCCGCCGGATAGCGACCAATAGCTCCGCGCCGCCAAGCCTGCGAGGCCTATTTTCTCTAGCGCCCACGCAAGACGTTCTCTTTGTTCTGCACGAGAGACTTTGAGGCCGACCAGACCTAGCAATACAAATTCTTGGATGGTAGTCGGCAGTGTCGGATTCAGATCGCAGCGCTGTGGTACAAACCCAGTGCGTTCTCGACTGGCGAGCGTGGGATCAAGCCAGAGACGTCCGGCTTGGGGAACAAGCAACCCTAAGATTGCTTTCAAGAGCGTCGTTTTCCCACCACCGTTTTGCCCCAGGAAGAACCAGAATTCACCTGGGTGAATTTCAAGATCAATGTCGTGCAGGATGGTGTGAGAATTGTATCCCAGCGACAAAGCTGATGCGCGCAGTAAAGTTTGGGAATGTTCCATGAACTCCTCAGGTTTGACTGATAAGCAAGGAGAACCGGCGGAGCCTCGTCAGGCTCCGCTGTCTAATGCCGCTGCCAACCGACGAACGTTGTAGTCCATCATGGCAAGATAATCTTCCGTGCCCGGACGCGCTCCTGCCTGGTGTGCCATGTTGACTACCTTCGCCCCCGTGTTGTCGGAGACGAATTCCGCGTAGCGGGGATCGTAATAGGCAGTGGCGAGGACGATCTTAATCCCGTCTGTCCTCATAAGGTTGATCACTTCCTGAAGATGTGCGGTCGTTGGTGGAACACCCGGTTTTGGCTCCAACGTCCCCGCCAGCCGAAGACCAAAGCGCTCGATAAAATATGGCCAGAGGTTGTGATCTATCACAACCCTGACATTACGATACGGAGCCAAGGCCGCGAACCAGCCGCCAAGCTGGGTTTCTTCTCCTTGGCTTTTTAAGAAATCGATCAGCTTCCCTCGCACGAATAGGAGAGCCAGTTTCTCGAATTCGTATTTCTTCGCTAGAGGCTCACCCACGAGGGCGATACCAAGCCGCTGACGGAATTGGTTGTACCGTTCGGAAAAGTAAGGAGCGCTGTCAGCGCGGAGGTCGCTGAGCCGATCGCGAATAAGGGCGGCGACTTTGAGACCGTTCAATGGATCTAACAAAAAGTGTGGGTTGCCAAATGGATGAACGTCTCCCATGGAGCGATCAACTGGAGCCGTCGGCGCCTCAAGTGGAGTGATGACGTCAGAGGCGTCGAGGTAGCCGCGTCCGCCCGGCAACACGTTGGCGTTCCGCGCTTCCCGTAGCAACACGGGAGCCCAACCGACTTCTAGTTCCATGCCGATTTGGCCATACACGTCGCATTCACTCAGAGCTTTAATGAAGCTCGGCTTGGCTTCAACAAAATGGGCGTCCTCCGTTCCTTTAACGAATACGGTAACGCTGACTTGCTCTCCTCCAACCTCACGAAACAGACTGCCAAGTTCAGGAACGGTGGCGCAGACCCGAAGGGTCTGTGCGAAGAGCAGACGCGCTGGAAAGATAAATACGATGAGCAGTGTAAGAATAAAGATGCATCTCGATATTTTTTGGTAACTATTCAACATAGTATTGACTCCTGATGAGTAGAAAGAGCATGTTCTTCGCTCCTCTTGTGACTTAGGGGGCAAGGGGTGAAACTAGCCTCCAGTCCCTAGCCTCTAGTCCCTTGCTAATACTCATGCGGTGGATGTGCGCCATACAGCCACTGGAAACTCAACCACACTGAGTGAGCATTCTTGCCGTTGGTAAGGTAATTGGCGCGGTCGAGGTTGTACTGCAAGCGAATCCGGGTGAATTCCGAGGGGTGGAAAGCAAGTAATGGTGAGAACCGATGACGATCCGACCGGAACGGATCATTATTCCGTCCGTCGAGGCTCTGGCCACTGCCGCCGGCGTATTCATAACGAACACCCGCCGCCCATCCGTAGCGAAAACCGTACAGGAGTTGCGAATAGAGGCCCCAGTCATGCAATGTTCGCCCTGGCAGGGTGAACACTTCGCCATCTTCTTCATTGATCTGAATAAATCGGGCTGCCTTAAAATCCCGCTGCATAATCTCTGTTTGCCACGTTAAGAATGGCCAGCCGCGGAAGTTGTTGGCCGGACGCCAGCGCCATTTCATGTCCGCGCCGTAGATCCAGGTGTCGCCGCGCGGGCCGGTATCGTTCGGACCATAGAGGCCGGAAAAACCAAGCACGACGCCGAGGTCGTCCTTCACATTCCACGAACTGTTCCAACGGGTGAGGTAGACAAAGTCCTTCAGGGCTTTCGTGTCGCGCCCAATAGCCGGACGATTACCAATTTGTGTTGGTTCAAAAAGTTCCTCATGGGAATGCAGGAAGCTTGGCATTGTCTCTCCATTCGCGTTCTGCATGCCGAAATGCAATTCAGAGAACACTGATTCCGGAGTTGGGAGAAGCCATCCCAATCTGAAACCCGGAGCACGCATGCCGTCGCCGCCAAAAAGCCGGGTATTGATAAGCGGTTGGTCAGTCCAGTC